>CAYOHX010000030.1:0-48410 GCA_964403875.1 uncultured Anaerolinea sp.
CCCCGCCCCCGCCTGCGCTGGAGATCTTTGCGCGGTAGCCATTACTACGACGATGGTGACGCCGCTTGGGGATATTAATTCATCCAAAGAACCTTTAGCGGTGGTTTCTCAAGAATATGCTGACTTTGACTTTTCAATGTGCACGCCCAATGGCTTTAGTATTTGGAATGGGTCGAGTGGAGACGGCGCCACGAGCAGTGATGACAACATTAGTTTTACGCCGCCTGTAAATAATGAGACGCTTGAGATTGGCGAGGCGGTTGCAGGAACCTACTCAATTTACTTGAGGTCCTTCGCAGAGGTGCCACTGGAAATGAGTATGGAATTCATCACTCCGGCAGGAACTTTTACCCGCGGTTGGACCCTGGAAGAAGCAACGCATGTGGCTGATATCGTCTATCCCGGTGGCGCATTGACCTGGGTGCTTGAACCTGGATTCCCGGAATGCGGGGAGGGTGGGAACCCGGAGGATTGTACAGGCGGAAAAGCCGCTTGCAAGAACACGGGCAAGTAAGCTGCAGGATTACTTCATTGCAAAACAACCCCAGGATACCTCATCTGGGGTTTGTTTTATCTTAACTGCTCAGAGGGTGAGGAAAGTTCCCGAATTTGAGATATGTGTCGATTTCGGGCTTCTTACTCTTCTAGCTGAGTAGCTGCGGATTTCACCGCGCCAATTCCCAATGATCCGTTTTATCTATTGCTGCAACCAATCATTGTTGTGCTAGAATAACCTTTAGGAGAGCCCCCCAATGCCCACGCTGGCCCTTAAAATCATTTACGTTGTTGCGCTGGTCATCGAAATGGCCGTCCGCGTGCCTTTGAACCAAAAACGCAAGCAAATCAAAGTTGCCACCGACCGGGTCAACCGCCAGGAAGCCGCCTTGCTAGGCCTGCTTTTCTTCGGGAATTTTCTTCTTCCGCTTGTCTACATTTTCTCGCCCTGGTTGAACTTTGCCAACTACACGCTGCCCCCCTGGGCGGGTTGGCTGGGCGCGTTGTTCATGCTGGGGGCCGTGCTCGTATTTTGGCGTGCTCACGTGGACCTGGGTCGCAATTGGTCGCCCTCTCTGCAAATCCTGGAGGGTCACACCCTGATCACCCAGGGTATCTACCATATCATTCGCCATCCCATGTACGCGTCGCAGTGGTTGTGGGTGTTGGCCCAGCCCTTGCTCATTCAAAACTGGATCGCCGGGCTGGCTGGCGCGCTATTTTACCTGCCCCTCTATTTCGTCCGCGTGCCTGTTGAGGAGCGCATGATGCTCGAGCAGTTTGGGGATGAGTACCGCGATTACATGCGCCGCACGGGGCGGGTGCTGCCCCGGCTGCGCTGAGAGGCGCGTGCGCAATATGATCCGGGTCATTGAAGAAATCTCACTCAACGCCTGGCCGTCCTTCCATTCCTTGGTTTACGACGGCTGGGTGATCCGTTTTGCCGGTGGTTATACCCGGCGGGCGAACTCTATCAACCCGCTGTACTCCTCCACGATAGATGCGGATGAGAAGATACACTGGTGCGAAGATTTGTATCACGAGCAAGGTCTGCCGGTAGTTTTCAAAATCACCCCAGAAGTCTTCCCCAATGATCTGGATGAACGGTTGGCAGCGCTTGGGTACGAGAAAGATGCGGTGACCAGTGTGCAAGTCCTGGAACTTCAAGGCCTGAATTTGCGTCTATCAGAAGAAGTCGCCTTTCAGGCACATCTCTCATCCGAATGGCTGAAGGAATTCTCCAGGATGACATCGATGGAAGGCAAAACCCAGGAGCCTCATCGGAAAATTCTCGAAACCATCCTCCCGCGCAAATGCTTTGCAGCCTTGCACACTCCAGAAGGGGCCGCCGCGTGCGGCCTGGGAGTGCTCCAATCCGGTTTCGTCGGGCTGTATGACATCATCACCGACCCGTTATGCCGGGGCAAGGGCTTTGGGCAGAAGATAGTCGAAAGCCTGTTAGCCTGGGGTCAACAAAACGGGGCCCAAAAAGCATATTTGCAGGTGATGCTCAATAACCCCACTGCCATGCGCCTGTACGCGCGGGTGGGTTTTGAGGAAAAGTACCAGTATTGGTACCGGGTGAAGCGGTGGAATTGACCTGAATCTCACGGGAGGTGAGCGGATGGCCATAGGTTGTTTTACGGATAAGTATCATCAACCCGCGCCCGATGAACTGGCCGCGGTGATGGGGGCAGCCTATCCGCTCTGGCAGCGCCTGGTGCAGTTCATCGCCGACACCTATCAAATGGAAGGTGAGATGAGCTACGGCGGTAAGAACTACGGATGGAACCTGTGGGTGCGCAAGAGCGGTAAGTCGCTGGTGTCGTTATATCCCCAGGCGGACGGCCTGGTGGCCCAGGTTGTGTTGGGCAAAGAACAGGTGGAGCGTGCTTTGACCCTCAGCCTGGGAGAAAAAGTGGGCGGAATGCTGCGCGAAACGCCCCAATTGCATGACGGCAAGTGGCTTTTCATCCCGGTCACCGATGAGATCGACGCTGGGGATGTGGAGCAGCTATTGTTGGTCAAAAAGCGCCCGGTGAAACGCAAGAGCTCCGGCGCTCAATAAGGAATTGCGATGCTTTTAGATTTCAACGGTGGGATCTTTCTCGCCGCGTTTGTGATTTTGCTGTTGATCCTCGTGTTGCTGCGCCGGCACGGGCGGAGTTGGGCCAGCCTGTTTTTTGCAGGCTTGTTTGGTCTTTACCTCCTGGTGGTGATCAAGGCCGCCGTCTTCCCCATCCACATCCCTGCCGCCGGGCAAACCGGCTCCGAGCCGTTTGTGCCCAACGTCAATCTGGTCCCGTTTTATTCCGCCTGCTGGCCGGGGCGTATGTGTCTGCGCGAGATGATCGGCAACGTGCTGCTCACTCTGCCTTTTGGCTTTCTGCTCCCCTTCGCGCTCCGTTTCCGCGCCCGTCATATCCTCTGGCTGGGGCCGCTGGTGGGTCTGACGCTGGAGGGCACTCAACTGGCTTTGTCGCTTGCCCTGCGCAGTTCATTCCGCGCGGTGGATATCAACGACGTGCTGCTCAATACGTTGGGCGTATGGCTGGGGTACGGTCTGTTCCAGTTGTTTGCCTGGCTCTATCGCCTGTTGGAGCGTCCATTACAGGGCCTGCTGGCCCATGTCTCCAAAATGACTCAAAAACACTGACCTGCTCACTGGAGGAAAACCGATGTCGACACTCATTCACCAACGGGTCGCTGCTGCCCGCGCCGGGACCAACCCCACCGTCATCTGCCCGATGCCCTCCGGCTGGGCCGTGCTGAGTGATTCTCAATTTTTACGCGGCTACACCATCCTGCTGGCAGACCCGGTCGTGCCGGATCTGAACGCGCTCGACGAAGCGCAGCGCAAGCAGTACCTGTATGATATGTCCGTCATTGGCGACGCCTTGCTGGAAGTCACCGGCGCGTTTCGCATCAACTACGAGATTTTGGGCAACTTTGACCCGGCCCTCCATGCGCACATTCTACCCCGTTACATGAGCGAACCGGAATTGCTGCGCAAAGGGCCTGCCTTTTTCTATCCGCCCGAAGCGCGCAACGCGGCTCCTTTTGATCTCGAACGCGACCGCGAATTGATGCAACAACTGGCCGAGGTCATCCGGCGGCGGCTGGGATGAAGATCCCCACCCTGGAGCAGACGGATGAGCTTATCGCCGAGGCGGCGGCTCGCAACCCCGGCCCCTGGGAACGGCATTCCTGGTTCGCGGGCCGGGCCGCCCAGGCCATTGCCGCCCATGTCCCCGGCATGGATCCCGAGGCGGCTTTCATCCTGGGTCGCCTGCACGATATTGGCCGGGGCCGGGGTGTCACCGATATGCGCCACGTGCTGGATGGGTACACCTTGCTTTCTGAAATGGGATATTCCGATGCCGCGCGCATCAGCCTCACACATTCCTTTCCCATCCAACAACTGAACGCCGTGGCTGGCAAATGGGATTGTTCTCCCGCGGAGCTGGAATTCACGCGCGCTGCTCTGGCTGACTGCGAGTTTGACTTGTACGATCGCTTGATCCAATTGTGCGATTCGATCGCCTTGCCTTCTGGTTTGTGCCTCATTGAAAAGCGCCTGATGGACGTGGCCCTGCGCCACGGCGTGAACGAGCACAGCGTTCCTCGTTGGAAGGCTTATCTGGCGATCCAGCAGCATTTTGAGAGCTTGATGGGCTTGTCGATCTATCAGGTGCTGCCGGGTGTGGTCGAAAACACCTTTGGTTTCAACCCCTGCGCCGATTTTAAGAGATAATAAGAATTGTTGAGTGAGGGAGCTTCCTGTAGGTCGGATGGAGGGTCCGTAATTCGGCAACCGGATGATCAGGCGACTGCCCCAACATCTGACAAAAGCCCCGGAATGTCGGGTATCGCTATAGGTATGGCTGGCGATTTGGCCCCAGTCATATCGCTCAACTCGACCTACGCCGGATCCGTGATCTGATCAAGGTTTCAACCCCACTTGAAAGGTAACTACTCATGGTAAGGGTGAAAAAAACCTGAATTTGAGGTGTTTCACCTCAAATTCAGGAACTTCCCCAACCTCGGTGAGTAGATACCTTGAAAGAGCTTGCAAAATGAATAGTATTCTTCTGCGCGATGAAAACGATATTCAAACCATCCGTGATTTTTTAACCCGCCTGCCCGGCGGCTCCACCGTGGTGGATTTCGAGGAACAGGCGCAGCTCGACTCGGTGCGCCAATCTATTCGCTTGTGGCTAGATGGTGAAGGGCTGGTTGCCATTGCCTGGGTAGATGGCTATAACAACCTGGTGTTTGACCTGCATCCCCGCGGTGATTCGCCACAACTGGAGCACGAGATCGTTGCCTGGGGGTTGGCGGTCATGCGCGAGCGCAACGCCCGGATGGGCGAAACCAACACCCTGGACGCCTCCTGTCAGGCCGCCAACCTGGCGCGAATCGATTTGCTCGAACGGCACGGCTTCCACCGGGACGAAATCCGCAGCCTGCACTATGCCCGCTCGCTCGAAGATCAAATTCCAGAGTGCCCGCTGCCGCCGGGGTTCGAACTGCGCGTCGCGCGTGGCGAGGGCGAAGTGGACGCGCTGGTGGCCTTGCACCGGGCCGCCTTTGGCACCGACAACATGACCGTCGAAGAGCGCCTGGCTATCATGCGCGCGCCGGGGTACGCGCCCGACCTGGACTTGCTGGTGACCGTGCCTGATGGTGAGCTGTGCGCCTTTTGCATTTGCGGCATCGATGAGCCGGGCCGAGAGGCGGGTTACACTGACCCTATCGGGGTGCATCCCGATTATCAGGGGCGTGGATTGGGCAAGGCCGTGGTCAGCGCCGGGCTGCGCTTGCTGCGCGAACGTGGGGTCAAGCGCGTCGAGGTAGGAACCAGCAGCCAGAATCATCCCATGCAGCGCCTGGCCGAGTCGTTGGGTTTTGCGGTGGTCTCGGAGAGCATCTGGTTTTCGAAAGAGGTGGCGTGATGGAGAAACTGATTGCCTTTGTGGTTCTATCGGCAGTCTTCGTCTATATTTCGCGGGCTTCGCTGTTCAAGCCGCGTTCGCACGGCTTCTACCGCTTTTTTGCCTGGGAAGCCATTCTGGCGCTGTTTCTCTTGAATGTGGAGGCCTGGTTTCGCGATCCTTTCTCATGGAACCAGTTGATCGCCTGGTTCTTGCTCATAGTGTGTCTCATCCCGCTGATTTTTGGGGTTCGCTCATTGGTGGCGCGGGGCAAGCCCGTGCGGCAGCGCGAGGGCCATCCGGAACTGCTGGCTTTCGAAAAGACCTCCGCGCTGGTGACGGACGGCATCTACCGTTACATTCGCCACCCGTTGTACAGCTCACTGCTGTTCCTGACCTGGGGCGCTTTCTTCAAGCTGCCCTCCTGGTGGGGGCTGGCCCTGGCGGTGATCGCCAGCGGCTTCTTGTTCGCCACCGCGCGCGCCGACGAAGCCGAGTGTGCCCGCTTCTTTGGCGAAGAATACCGAGCCTATATGCTACGCTCCAAGCGCTTTGTGCCGTTTTTGTTTTAGTCAGGAGGAATACAATGGATGAAATCATCCGCAAATTGAGTGGGGCCAACATGGACATTGACCTGGCCACCCCGCCCGGAGAGATTGCCTGGGAGCAGGACGCCTGCCCCTGGAACCAGGCCGAAGGAACGAACGAGCACCGCTGCGCGGTGAAAAACGTCTCCATCTGCCCCTATTTCAGAGGGGTGGAGTATTTGGATACGCTTTTGTGTAGCTACCCAATTGAATTGCCAGAATGACCGGCGTTGGATTGCGGAACAGATCGTCTATACCTCATTCTTTTCTCGGCCCCTGGCAACTTCCTGAAATTGATTGTTTACAGGGTCGAATTGTAACCGTTGATCGGCTCGATCCACAGCGGGATTGCGCCGATCTCTATAACCTTTCCCATTCCCCTGCTGAGGCGCAGCGGTTATTCGAGTATATGTCCTTTGGGCCATTTTCCTCTCAGGCAGAGATGGAAGCATGGTTGCAAAAGGTCGCGCAGAGTAAAGATCCCATCTATTATTCCGTGCTAGACAATCAGCGCAATCAACGCGTGGGGATGATTTCGCTGCTCAACATCACCCCGGCTCACGGGCGCATTGAATTGGGCAACATCTGGTACAGCCCGGTGGCGCAACGGACGATGGTCAACACGGAAGTGACGTATCTGTTCTTGAAGACTCTGTTCGAGGATTACCGTTACCGGCGCATCGAGTGGAAGTGCAACAACGAGAACCTTGCCAGCAAACGGGCGGCGCTGCGCATGGGCTTTCATTATGAGGGTATATTTCGCCAACACATGGTGGTCAAAGGGCGCAGCCGAGATACGGCCTGGTTCGCGCTTTTTGATGAAGATTGGCCCCTACTAAAAGAAAAGTTCAATGCTTATCTTACCGGCACGCTTGCGTCTCTTTCCGACTCAAACCGGGGCATGGAGGAAGAAAAATGAACTTATCCAGCCGTCTGGCGCTTGAAAAGGATCTGCCCCTCCTGGCACGCATGAATCGCCATCTCATTGAAGATGAGGGCAGTCGTAATCCGATGAACCTGGAACAACTCGAGGCCCGTTTGCGAGGTTGGCTTTCTACCGGATGGGTGATTCGCGTGTTCGTGCAGACAGAAACTGACCAGATTGTCGGATATGCGCTCTATCAAGAGCGAGCCGATGAGTATTTCCCCGAAAAAAGAACCATTTATCTGCGGCAGTTCTTTATCGTTCGTGAGTTGCGGGGACAGGGCGTTGGTCGCAGCGCGTTCACCTGCTTGTTGAAAGAGCTTCCTTCAGAATGCCGGGTGGAAATCGATGTTTTGACGAGAAATTCTATCGGTCATGCCTTTTGGAAAAGTATGGGTTTTGAACCCGATTACATGCACATGGTCATGGAGAAACACGAATAAATGGGTATTCCATTGTCGACGGGGTCTTTCCTTCCAACGCCCTCGCCGCGCCAACTGGCCTGGCACGCCCTGGAGTTCTACGGCTTCTTGCACTTCACCATCAACACCTTCACCGGCCTGGAGTGGGGCTACGGCGACGAGTCCCCGGCGTTGTTCAACCCCAGCGAATTCGACGCCGGGAAAATCGTTTCCACCGCCGCCGAAGGGGGCATGGCGGGCTTGATCCTGACCTGCAAGCACCACGACGGTTTTTGTCTGTGGCCTTCGCGTTACACGGAGCACTCTTTGAAAAACAGCCCCTGGAAGAATGGTCGCGGTGACGTGGTGCGCGAGATTTCCGAGGCATGCCGGTTGCAGGGCTTGAAGTTCGGCATATATCTCTCGCCCTGGGACCGCAACCACCCCGAGTACGGACGGCCCGCTTACATCGAATATTACCGCAATCAATTGCGCGAGCTGCTCACGGAGTACGGCCCGCTGTTCGAGGTGTGGTTCGACGGCGCCAACGGAGGCGATGGCTTCTACGGCGGCAGCCGCGAGACGCGCCAGATCGACCGCCGCGCGTATTACGAGTGGGAGACTACCTGGAGCCTGGTGCGCGAGCTGCAGCCCGAAGCTTGCATCTTCAGCGACGCCGGGCCGGACGTGCGCTGGGTGGGGAATGAGCATGGTCTGGCGGGCGATCCCTGTTGGTGCAGCCTGGATCGCGAGCGCTTTGTGCCGGGTGAATCGGACGCCGAGGCGTTGAACAGCGGGCAGCGCGATGGGGCGGAATGGGTTCCCGCAGAGTGCGATGTATCCATTCGCCCGGGATGGTTTTACCACCCTGAAGAAGACGAGCGGGTGCGCTCGCCCGAAAATTTGCTAGATCTGTACTTTCAATCTGTCGGACGGGGCGCGTCCTTGCTGCTCAACCTGCCCCCCGACCGGCGCGGGCAGATCCACGAGGCAGATGCCGCCGCGCTGCGCGGCTTTCGCGAACGACGAGAGCGCATCTTTACGCGCAACCTGGCTGCCGGGGCGCAGTGTTCCCCTCGGGCGGCGCTGCTGCTGGACGGTCGCCGGGACACTTTCTGGCAGCCTGAAGGCGGGGACCAGCCATCGGAGTTGGTTCTGGAATTCCCCGCGCCGGTCACGTTCAACGTGGCTGGACTGCGCGAGCACCTGCCCCTGGGGCAGCGCGTGGAGCGCTTTGCGCTGGACGTGGACCGCCACGGTTACTGGCAGGAATGGGCCGGGGCGACCGCCATCGGCAACCGCCGCCTGTTGTGCGGCAAGACGGTCACCACGCCCCGCTTGCGCTTGCGCATTCTGGAAGCGGCAGCCCGGCCTGCTTTATCAGAACTGGCCCTCCATTTGGATGCCGGGCTAGACGAGGATTAATACATGTCGCCAGAAATAATCATCACAGACTTTCGGCCTTCCGATCAGGAGGAGGCCAAAAACCTCATCCTTTCGGGATTGGCCGATCATTGGGGATTGCTTGACCCAACCCTCAACCCCGACCTGAACAACATCGCGGAGACGTATGGCCAGGCAATTTTTCTGGTTGCCCGTTTGGAAGGGCGTCTGGTGGGTACCGGGGCGCTGGTCCCACGAAGCGAGGGCGCAGCGGAAATTGTGCGTATGTCGGTGGCCAAAGATATGCGCCGTCTGGGCTTGGGCCGAAAAATCCTGAGTCAATTGGTAGAACGGGCTCGCGCGGCGGGCTTGCGCAAGATCATCCTGGAAACTACCCAAACCTGGAATGAGGTGATTGCGTTTTACCTCTCCTTTGGTTTTCGCATTACCCATTATCAGGGCGGGGATGTTTATTTCGAGCTGATCTTGGAATAGATCGGGGCCGGAAAAAAGTTGGTTCGTTCGAAGTTGACGTGGTGAAAATGGTATGTTGAAATACAAATGCAGCTTTGCCGCGCTTTTATCTCAACATGCGGGGCTTTCCACGAGCCCTCCGGGAGAACCATAAAGCTCCGAACCTGGCGCGGAATTAAAACGGCTCGACGACTTGTTCCGGAGATGGCTGGGCCGGTTCGTATTGGGGGCCAGGGTGAGCGTTGAGGGAGCGGATTTTTCTTTTCATCTGGAACATCGACATGTCGGCGCGTTGGAGGACCTGTTCTAACGAAAGGTCACTGGGTTCCAGTTGTGCGGCGCCGACGCTCAAGGAAAGGAAAATTTCCTGGTCGCGGACACGGGCAGGAGAGTTCAAGATGGTTTTATGCAGCCGTTTGGCAACTTCTCGAGCCCCGGTCAGGTCGGTTTCAGGCAGAATAACCGCGAACTCATCTCCACCCATGCGGGCAATGGTCTCGCTCTTACGCAGATTTTCCTGGCAGAGGCGGGTCAGTTCGATCAAAGCGTTGTCACCCGCCCAGTGTCCCATGCCGTCATTGAGCAGCTTGAACTCATTGAGGTCCATCATCAAGACCGACAACGGGCGGTTGTAGCGCTTGGCGCGCTCTACTTCTTTCTCGCCGATCTCAAAGAACCGCCGCCGGTTGTAGACTCCGGTGAGTGGATCGGTGGAGGCCAGCTTCTCCATTTGAGCGTGCATTTCAGACAGATCCCATTCCAATCTCCGGCTGTTCAGCATCATGAAGGCGGCTGCCCAACTAATTTCCATGATCGGGACTGTAGAAAAGAACAGGATGTTCATGAAGTTGGAGTTCAGCAGAGACTGCCCGCTTGGGAAAATTAACCACAGCACGGCTCGAACGAGCAGAACACCTCCACCGAACATGTACACATAGGTGAAGAAGTAGATGAGCGGCCGGTAGCGCCGATCCGGCACCGAATACAGCATGCGGATGGTGCCAACGATCACATAACTGAGAATACTCGAGTAGATGCAGTTTCGAATGAGAGGGCTGTCGTAAAAGAAGGTGAAGACAGACAACGACACAAAAGACAGGCCTGTCCAGAAAAATACTTCGGCGTTGGAGCCTCGAAAACCGAAGAATTTCTGTAAGCCGCGCCAACGAAAGGTGGCCGCGAAAATGCTCAACGATAAGGCCACGGGAATGGAAAACAGGTCTGGAATGTACCCGCGTAAAGCGAAAAGCAGGTAGACAATCAGCACGCAGACGTTAGCAATTACCCAATGACCGAAACCGGAATAAGTTGTTTGTGTGCGCCGGTACACAAAACTGGCGACACTCAGGAAAATACTGATTAGTGTCGATACCACGAACAGCGTGCGGATATCCAAGTTGAACAAGCCTTTGCCCACCCGATATAGAAACGCAAAATTTTTCCGGATCTTCCGTCTTGGAATAGCCCTATTCCAAAATAGCTCACATTGCCAGGGGGTTCTTGTCCGAGTATAGTGCAATTTTTAAGACTGTCAAGCTTTCCTTGTCGGTTTTAACAGTTTCGGGACCGGTAACACTGCCAGCCGGGAAGAAAGATATTATAATGGGCGATGAGAACGTTCACTTCCCTTCTCGTTTGCTTCCGACTTTTCACCTTTCAGGAGCTTCCATGAGCCGCATCACTGTTCGCCTTGGTTTTGTCCCTTCTTATCGCTGGAGTTATACGGATTGGGCTGATCAGATGCGTCGGGAGAGCCTGGCTGCTTTTGCCCAGATACCCGGCGTAGAGATCGTTTGTCCTCAGCCAGCCCCCGATGGCAACACGATTGACCCGTTGACTGGCATGACCTCCCACGGTTGCGTGAATACCCTGGATGAAGCCGATGCCGTCAGCGACTTTTTTCGTCGTGAAGGCGTAGATGGATTGATCCTGTGCCCGTTGGATTTTGGCGACGAACGGTCGGCGGTCAAGGTGGCTGAACGGTTGAACTTGCCTGTGCTCCTTTACGCCACCAAAGAACCCCCTGCCAACCAGGATGCCATGCTCAGCCGTGTCTCCGATTCGTACTGTGGCAACCTCTCGATGGCGGCAGGACTGCACCGCCGCAAGATTCCCTTCCATTACGCCGGGTTGTTTTTTCCCAACCAGCCTGAGCTGCGCGCGGCGGTGACAGAATTTGCCGGCGCGGTGGCGGTGGTGAAGGGATTGCGCAACGCGCGAATTGGGCAGGTGGGGGTGCGTCCGGCTGCGTTCGAGACAGTGGCCTACGATGAGATTGCCCTGACGCGAAAGTTTGGCCAAAACGTCATCCCTGCCGAACTTTCCGACCTGGTGGATCAGGCTCGGCGAATTGCCGAGGATGACCCCCGCGTGCTGGCTGCGGTTGCCAGAGCCCGCGCTGCCGCCGCAACCATAACGGTTGCCGAAGATTATTTGTTGAACTCGGCCCGTCTGGAGGTAGCGCTGACAGATTTCTGGCAGCGCTACCACCTCTCGGCAATGGCTATTCAGTGCTGGCCCTCCATTGGTAAATTGATGAAAGTGTCTCTCTGCGCGCTGTATGGGCGCATGACCGATGAGACCATGCTGACTGCCTGCGAGACCGATGTTCTGGGGGCGGTTTCTATGTTGGTCAGCTACTACTCCGCGATGGGGGCTTCAGCCCCACACTTCATCGACTGGACCATCCAACACCGCGATCATCCCAACCGCCTGTTGGCCTGGCACTGCGGCAATGCCCCCGCCTCGTTGGCTGCCGACCCTGCTCGTGTGGCCCTGCGCTCGCGCAGCAACATGACCGGCGAGCTGCCTGTGGAGCCAGAAGATGCAATGGCGGGGCTTTTTCAGTTTCAAGTCAAACCTGGGCGAGTCACACTATGCCGCCTGGTGGAATATGATGGACAGTGGAAAATGCTCATCGCCGGGGGAGAGATTATCCCCTCGGACGAAACCTTAGGAGGCACTTGGTCATGGGTGGAAGTGAAGGATCACGCCCATCTGTACCGCACGCTGGTAGAGGAAGGCTTCATCCATCATGCCAGTATGATTCACGGGGATCAACGCGAATCTCTGCGGTTGGCCTGCAAATTCCTGGATATCCAACCTGTTTGGGTGGAGTAGAGCCGTGAGTGAGCAGCCGGTTCGGGTCGTCGGATTAGGCATGGCCTGTCTGGATATTCTGGTGCGAGCGCACGAACTGCCCACCTGGCAGCATGGCGCTCGCCTGGAAGGGCTGGCCATTGAAGGGGGCGGCCCGGTGGCGACCGCATTGGTGGCAGCCCAGCGCCTGGGCGTCCAGACCGGGTTCGTAGGCACCTACGGTAGTGACCGCCTGGGGCAGATCAAGCTGCAAACGCTCACTGAGAATGGGGTCGATGTGAGCTGCGCCGTGCGGCGCCCCGGCCCCGAAAACCAGGCCATTTTGGTGGCGGTCCATGCCGCGACCGGCGAACGTTACTTTTCTGGGTTCAACTGCCCAAGCTGCCCGCCTTTGGGGGTCGATGAACTGGACCGCGCTTATATCACCGCAGCCGAGCTGCTGCACCTGGATGGGATGCACGCCGAGGCCGCCTTGCAAGCTGCCGCATGGATGCGCGCCGCGGGGAAGCAGGTGATGCTGGATGGCACAGCTACCCGAGGACCGGTGTCTGAAACCATGCAAGGTCTGGTGCGTATGGCGGATATCCTCATTTGCGGCTCCGGCTTTGGCCTGGCGCTCACGGGCCAGGCAGATTTGTGGTCAGCCGGAGAGGCTATCTTGACCTGGGGCCCGCGTGTGGTCGTACAGACCGAGGGCGCGGATGGTAGCTATACGGTTACCCCCACGGAGCGCTTCCACACTCCGGCCTTCCCGGTCGAAGTGGTCGATACCACGGGGGCCGGAGATGTATTCCACGGGGCCTACTTGTTTGGTTTGCTGCAAGGCTGGGATGTGCGCCGGATTGTTCGGTTTAGTACGGCGGTCGCTGCGATTAAGTGTACCCGGCTGGGCGGACGGCCAGGCATCCCAACTTATGCTGAGACCTATCAATTTCTTGCGGAAAGAGAGTCGATTTGATGGTATTGCGGCCAAATGCTGACAATTCCAGGATGTTTTTCTGGACAATTCGTGGTTAAATTGTAAAAAGTAGGGTTCTACCTTAAAAATATTACATTGTCAAACTACTTATTCAGAGGTGACAGCCTCTGAGCAGTTATGAAAGAGGTATATCAATGGCGCTCGTATCAATCAAACACCAGCTTGTGCGCGGTATGCAAAATGGTTATGCTGTTCCGCTGTTCAACACCGTGGATTCGCTGATTGCCGATGGCATTATTGCCGCGGCTCAGACTCAAAACGCTCCGGTCATCATGGGGTTGTACGCCGGGCACTTTGAACTGCCCAATGGTCGTCAGCAGGCGGCTTATGTGCGCGCCCTGGCCGAGTCGACGCCACAGCCGGTCTCCTTGATGCTGGATCACGGGGCCAGTTTTGAGCAGTGCATGCGCACCATCCAATTGGGATTTACCGATGTGATGTTGGATGCCAGTAAGCTGCCTCTAGATGAGAACATTGCCCAAACCAAGGCCGTGGTGCGCGCCGCGCACGCTATGGGTGTGGCTGTGGAGGCTGAATTGGGTCATGTGGGCATGGGCAGCGATTACCAGGACGCCGACAGCTTGCGCAAAGGTTTTACCAAACCCGCCGACGTGGAACGCTTTGTTGCCGAGACGGGCGTGGATTTCTTGGCCGTTGCCATTGGCACGGCTCACGGGGCTTATGCCGGGGAACCGCATCTGGATTTGGATTTGCTCGATGAAATCCGCCGCCGGGTGGATATTCCCCTGGTGCTGCATGGCGGCTCGGGCCTCAGCACCGAACAATTCCAATCAGCCATCGCTCACGGCATTTCCAAGGTGAATATTGCCACCGATCTGTTCATGACTACTGCCCGCCGTTTGGCGGAGGCGGCCACGCCGGATGTATCCTACTTCTCCCTGGCTCGCGTTGCCGTAGAGTCCTTCCAGGAGCGCTGCGAGCATTACCTGCGTATCTTCGGGGCCGCGGGCCAGGCGGGGGGGTAGGCGGGGATGAATTTTGCCCAACTGCGCTCCACCTTCTCCGCGCCCATCCCGCTGAAGTCTGACCTTACCATCAAAGCCCTGCACTTTACCATTTGGGCGGCGATGGCGTTCTTCTGGCCGTTTGCCAACATTTATTACCGCAGTATTGGCCTGACGGGGACCGAAATCGGCTCTGTTGCGGCGGTCAGCGCGCTGGTAGGGGCCGCCTCGGCCACCTTGTGGAGCGTGCTCAACGACCGGATTGGCAAGACGCGCTTAATTTTCACCATCACCAGTCTCGGCGCGATCCTGGCGCTGGGCCTGCTCTCACAAATGACCAGCTTCGTGCCCGTCCTGCTGGCTGTGGCATTTTTTACCTTCATGGCCACCCCCATCCTGCCGCTGGTTGATACGGTCACGCTGAAAATACTGGGTCCCAACCACGATTACTACGGCGCGTACCGCATGTGGGGCACGTTGGGTTTTATCAGCGTGAGCGCCTTCTCGGGGTTCATCCTGGAACGCCTGGGCATGCAGGTTATCTTCTCGGGATTCATGGGTGGGCTGGCCATCTTCCTGCTGGTCACGCGCTTCTTGCCCGACTTGAAGGCCGCCGCTGGTGGGGGTGGTTTTTCGGTGGCCGGGTTCTTACAGTTGGTGCGCAGCAAGGTGTGGATCATCTTTGCGCTTTCGATCCTGCTGCTGTGGGGCGCGTGGATGGGGTCGATCAATTTTCTGGGCGTGGCGATGACTGAAATGGGCGGCAACCAGGGGGCGGTGGGCGTGGCATCGACCATCTCGGCCATGTCTGAGGCGCCGATGATGTTGTTGGGGGCGTGGCTCTTACGCCGATTTGGACCCAAACGACTGATCGCTTTTGCCTTCGTTATTTTTGTCGTCCGCCTGACGCTGTACGGTTTGATGCCCGATTACCGCTGGGTATTTTTTATCAATGGGCTGCACGGGTTTTCGTATGTGCCTTACCTGATCGGATCGGTGGCTTCGCCCCGCGGGTGGGCGCCCGCGGGATGCAAAACTCCCCGCCCGGGGCGGCTGGTGACGGGTCCGCGGCGGTCCAATGGGGGGGGCGGGGGGGGCGCGGGGCTGCTGTTTGACTCGATCGGCCCGGCGTCCATGTTCCTGGTGCTGGCAGGCGGATGTCTAGGCGGGTTGGTGTTGTTTGTGGTGGGGGGAAGGAAAAAGGAGTCTTGAACAGAAGACCCTAAGGGTTTCGGAAAACCCTTAGGGTCTGGTTGGTTAGCCTACCGCGCTCTTTTCTTTTTCTAGCACCGGACGCAAGAACTGTCCGGTGAAGCTGTTGGGCGCTTCCACCACCTGTTCGGGAGTGCCCTCGGCGATGATGTACCCACCACCCAGGCCGCCTTCCGGTCCCAGGTCGATCAGCCAGTCGGCGGTTTTGATTACATCCGTATTGTGTTCAATGACCAGCACAGTATTACCCGCGTCTACCAGGCGGTGCAGCACATCCAACAGGCGCTGCACGTCGGCGAAGTGCAGGCCGGTGGTGGGTTCGTCCAGGATATAGATCGTATCACCGGTTGCCACCCGGCCCAGTTCTTTGGCCAGCTTGACGCGCTGGGCTTCACCGCCCGAAAGCGTGGTGGCGCTCTGTCCCAACTTGACGTAATCCAGTCCTACGTCGTGTAAGGTTTGCAGCATGCGCGAGATGCTCTGGAAGTTGCTGAAGAACTCCAACGCCTCCTGCACGTCCATGTCCAGCACCTGGGCAATGTTCTTGCCCTTATAGGTGATCTCGAGGGTGTGGCGGTTGTAACGCGAGCCCTTGCATTCCTGGCAGGTCACCCATACATCCGCCAGGAAGTGCATCTCGATGCGTTTGAGGCCGTGCCCGCGGCAGGCCTCACAGCGCCCGCCCTTGACGTTGAAGCTGAAGCGGTCTGCGCCGTAGCCGCGTGCGCGGGCTTCGGGCACGGTGGCGAATACGCGCCGGATCTCATCATACACGCCCACATAGGTGGCCGGGTTGGAGCGCGGCGTGCGCCCAATGGGCTCCTGGGTGATGTCGATGACCTTGTCTAGCCGGTCAAGGCCATCCAGGCGATCGTAGGGGCCGGGGGAGGTCTGCGCGCCCATCAGAGCGCGAGCCAGAGCCGGGTAAAGCGTTTCGCTGATCAGGCTGCTCTTGCCGCTGCCGCTCACCCCTGTGACCACGGTCAGCGCGCCCAGCGGAATGCGCGCGGTGACGTTTTTGAGGTTCCAGAGACGGGCCCCAGTGAGTGTCAACCAGCCGCGCGGGGCGCGGCGGTTGAAGCCATTCGGCGAAGTCACGCGCATGGCTCCCGAAAGGTAACGACCGGTGAGTGAATCCGGGTTGGCGGCCACATCGGCGGGCGTGCCCGAAGCCACCACTTCGCCACCCATCACGCCCGCGCCGGGGCCCAAATCAACCAGCCAGTCGGCCGCCCGCATGGTCTCTTCGTCATGCTCCACCACCAGCACCGTGTTGCCCTGGTCGCGCAGTTGCAGCAGAGTCTCCAGCAGGCTGTGCTGGTCGCGGGCGTGCAGGCCAATGGAGGGCTCGTCAAGAATATACAACACACCCACCAATCCACAGCCCAACTGGCTGGCCAAACGGATGCGCTGGCCCTCGCCGCCCGAGAGGGTGGGGGCGGGGCGGCTGAGCGAAAGGTAGTGTAGTCCTACGTTGAGCATGAACTTGAGCCGGTTGCGCAGCTCCTTGAGCACTTCACCCACCACCTCTAATTGCTCGGCGGTCAGGTGTTTGTGGGGGTCTGCGCCTTCGGTCAGCCCGCACACCCAGGTGTGCGCTTGCTCGATGGTCATACCCAGCACTGCCGAGAAGGTTTCACCGCCGATGGTCACATTGCGGGCTTCAGCGCACAGGCGCGTTCCGCCGCAGGTTGGGCAGGGCTGCTGGCTCATGAAGCTGATATACCAACGCCGGGTATATTCGGACTTGGTTTGGCGGAACAGGCGGTTCACATCAAAGACCACCCCTCGCTCTGCGTGGGTCGCCTCGCCTTTCCAGGTGCCCTCCGCGTTTTCGTACTTGAAGTGGATCTTCTCATCCCCTGAGCCATACAGGATTACATCCCGGAACTTCTGCGGCAAATCCTTCCAGGGAAGTTCGATGTCCACGCCGTAATGCTCGGCGATCATCTTCATGTGGTTGGCGCGCCAATGGCCCTTCTTGCGGATGTTACCAAACCAGCGCGAGGCGCCGTCCATCAGGGATAGTTCTGGGTGATCCACAATCAGGCCCGGATCCACCTCCAGGCGCGTGCCCAGGCCGTTGCAAGCCGGGCACATACCGCTGGGCGAATTAAAGCTAAACAACCCGGGGGTCAGTTCGGGCAAGGTTACGGCGCAGTGGGGACAGACGTTCTTCTCGCTCAGCAGCAGCTCCTCGCCATTGCCCAGGTCCACTTGCATGAGCCCACCGCCTGCGTGCAGGGTAGTTTCCACCGAATCGATCAGGCGTGCTGAGTAGTCCCGCGCCTCTGCTTCGTTGGCATCGGCGGGCAGCGACACCAGGCGATCCACTACCAATTCCAGCGTGTGGGGGTGACTCTTGGCCAGCTTGGGCAGCTTTGCGCCCTCAAACAACTCGATCACTTCACCGTCCACGCGGGCGCGGGTGAAGCCTTCCTGGCGGGCCTTCTCGAGGATAGCCAGGTGGTCCCCCTTCTTGTTGCGGGTCAGGGGGGCGATGAGCTGGAAGCGTGTCCCCGGCGGAAGCTGCGCCAGCCCGTCCGAAACTGTCTGTGGGCTTACCGGTTCCACGGCCCGCCCGCAGGTGGGGCAGTGTTGGGTGCCTGCGCGCGAAAACAGCACGCGCAGGTAGTCCATCACTTCGGTGACGGTGCCAACCGTGGAGCGTGGATTGCGACTGACAGTCTTCTGTTCGATCGCGATGGCCGGGCTGAGCCCGCCAATGTAATCGACCTTGGGTTTATCCATCTGATCCAGGTAGCGGCGCACGTAAGCCGATAAGCTCTCCACGTAGCGACGCTGTCCCTCGGCATACAAGGTGTCGAAGGCCAGGGTAGATTTGCCGCTGCCGCTCACCCCGGTGAGCACCACCAGCTTATTGCGCGGAATGGTTACATCGATGTGTTTAAGGTTGTGGTGCTGCGCGCCGCGCACCACTATCACATCCGTCTCGCCAGGGCCAAGGCCGTTGCGACCGTTTGTTCTGATCTGTTCAGATAGTTTGCCGCGCCCATTGTTTCCGGTGGGGACAGGTCGGGCCAGGCACAGCAGCCGTTCGCGGTCGGAGGGGCGCAGTTCCGGGCCGGTAATCCCCACCGCATCGGCAGAAGCCAGACCAGTCGCTTTGGCGGTTCCACTCTCGCCCACCAAGCCCAATAGTTTGAGGCGCGTCTCCAGCGGCCCGGCCACGCGCGGATCATCTTGATAGGCGCCGCGCACTTCCTCAAACGTTCCGTCCAGGTTGTTGATCTTCGCCGCGATGTCATCCATCCAGCCGCGGTCATCGGCGGTCAGGTCTTTATCGTCGGCCTTGGTAATATCCCACCACAGGTCCCAGGGCAGAACTTCGATCTTGTTCAAGGCGCACAGATCATGCAGCAGGCTGCCGCGCATGAAGTTCCAGCCGCGAGCCTTCCGATTGTGGCCAAAGGTTCCCGACTTGGCTCGTCCGGCCCGACACTGCGCCCAGGTCTGCGCCGCGGTGATGAATACGCCCGCCGGCAGGTCGGAGGGGTCGAAGGCAATCTGCAAGGCGCTGCGCTGAACATCGTCAATCTGCGCATCTACCTGCTGCCAACGCTTTCCGCTCTCGTCCCAGGCTTCCACAATCCAGTGGTCGGCGGTAATTTCTTTGGACAGGTATGTGGCGAAGCCCACCCGCACGCGCGCTGGGCGGCCTTGCTGGCGCAAAAAAGCGCACAGCAACACCGCGTGGTCGCGGCAGTTGCCCACCAACCGTTCGGCGGGTTCACGGGGTTCGCTCAATGGTCGCGGGTCCATGCTGCCGATACGGCGCAGCATCTCGGCAGCCGGGCGAATATTGACCTCTTTCTTCTGCACCGAGGTGAGCTCGACTTTGTACAGCTCGGTGACCAAGGGGTGGATGAGCAGCCCTTGAACCACACGGCATAGGGCTGGTAGATCGGCAGGCAGGCTCTCGAGCAGCTTAGCCTGTTCGAGAGGGTCGGTCATCACGCCGTGAGCGGCGTAGAAAGACAGCAAGTCTGGGTGGGTAGACTGGCTCACGGAGGAACTCCTTGGTTGAGGTCGATAATGGTTAGCGCCGCAAGGGCGGATAAGTTCTTGTTGCGGGGGAGAGCTGTATTCAACAGCAGTGACGCAGCCATTACATTATAGAACAAATATTTTATAAGGTCAACATTTTTTAAGGGTTGGCTGTGGCTCAAAGCCGGCAAAAGACCCTCACCCTGCCCTCTCCCGGAGGGAGAGGGAGAAGAATCCGCGCCCTTCCCTCTTTGTGGGAAGGGTTGGAGATGCGGGAAGCCAATTGTTAAGCGACTATGAGAGAGCCATCAGGGTTGGCAAAATTCCTACCGGCTCAGGGAAGGCCCTATTGTGAAAATTGAGGATAATAATCTCAGAGTTTTCGAACAAGACGGAATGAGGCGGGCATGGTTACAATCAGTGAGTCATCCCATTTGGCGTTTCAACGCAGTTTGCGCTGCTTGCAGCATCCTTTAAGCTGGATCAGCATCGGTTTGTTGCTGCTCAACGACCACCTGCTCAAGGCGTTGTTCCCTGGCGTGATTACGGGCAAACTGAGCGATTTTGGCGGGCTGTTCTTCTTTCCGTTTCTGGTTGCGCTGGGGCTGGCGATGGTGATGTCACGGTGGAAATTCGACTCTCGCCGGCTGGGCGGGGTAGCTTTTCTGGTCACCGCCTTGTTGTTTGTTCTGATCAAGGTCTTCCCCCCGATCAATTTGGCGGCGGGAGAGTGGCTCAGCGCGCTGTATGGGCAGCCGATTGCGGTTGCGCGGGACTCCAGCGACTTGTTGGCCTTGATCGTTCTCATTCCTGCCTGGCGGCTATGGCTGCGCCCGCCCGAAGTGAATCGCGGCAAGGTTGCTGCCTTGGCTTTGGGGATGGCTTCGCTGGCCTGCCTGGCGACCGCGCCCGCAATGGTGGACGCAGGGATCGATCGTTTTGCAGTACGGCCTGAAGACGGCGCCCTGGTTACCTGGACATGCAACGGTTCATATGGCAGCCTGGATGGTGGTTACACCTGGACGGAGCAGGGGGAAGGCTGGCAGGCCGGAGTAATCGATCGGTCAGAGCCGGAAATTCTCACCCAATGGGAACTGGCCGACCCGAATAACCCGCAAGTCGTGTACCGGTTTATTCCGGGGCAGGCGATTGCCCGCTCACAGGATGGGGGTCTTAACTGGCATGAGGAGTTTCGCCCAACGCCAATGACCGAGGGCCAACAGGATTACTACACCTCCATGACCTTTGCCTGCGTCACTTCACTCCATCAGGGGCCGCTGAACGCGGTGTTTGACCCAAAAACGCAAAACCTGGTGATTGGCATGGGGCACGAAGGGGTGCTGGTGCGCTCGCCGGAGGGCGTCTACTCTTGGGCCGCGGTGGGCAAGTACCGGCAAATTGGGCCCCACAGCCCGCGTTTGATTGCCAAGACCACGCTGCGAGAATTGTTGGCAGCGCTGAGTCTGGGCTGCTGCCTGGCTTTGGTTATCGGATTGATCGTCCGGCGGCGGTGGGGCTGGTTGTTTCTGGTCGTCCCGGTGGAGCTTGTTTACCTGGTATATGTGTTGATTCTTCAACAGAATGATTCTTCGATCTCCGCTGTGCCCCTGACGGCCATTCTGCATTTTGGCGGCACGGCTGTGCTGTGCGCTGTGTTTCTAGGGGTAGGACTCGGCTTGCTGCGTGAATCGCCTCGCCGTCAGCGCAGGGTGGCGTTGGCTGGGGCGATCATGGCATTGTTGAATTGGCTGCCATTTGCCTTCTGGAGCGTGAATGTCATCGATGTCTACGGCGGCGCGTGGCTTTTATCTGGGGTGGCTACCCTGGTGAGCATCTTCATCACCTGGAGATTGGTCCGAGTCCAGCATTTGCAATGATTTTCATATCCCCCAATCCTTAACGGGATGGTCGTTCGTTTTGAGCGCTGAGGTGAGGGATTAATTGTTCGATCACTTCCTCAATCAAGCTGTTGCAGCCGCTGTTCCACTGATGGTAAGCGGCCACGCTTTCTTGCGTGGCGCGCAAGCGCTGCGGGTTGGCAGCCAGGTCAGTCACCAGGCGCCGCTGCGCCGGGGCGTCCAATGCCACCCAGCCCAACCCGTATCGGCGGATGAAGTCCAGGTTGGCTTCTTCTTGCCCGGGAATGTAGGCCGTGGCAATGAAGGGCTTGCCCAGCGTGACCGACTCGAACAGCATGTTGGGCCCGGCCTTGCCCATGACCACGTCCGCGGCGGTCATGTAGGAGGCGATGTGTTTGGTGAAGGGCAGAGGGAAGAGGTGAGGTATGTCCTGAAAGCGCTCAAAGAGGGCTTTATTGGTGCCCGTCGCCAGGACGACCTGCACATTGGGCGCTGAAAGCACGTTTTCAACCGTCTGAATGAATTTTGCCGCCCCCTCGCCACCGCCTTGTAGGAACACCGTGAAGCGGCGCGGGTTGAGACCCATTTCCGCCAATCGCGCGTCCCGCTCTGGCAGTGAATCGCGGTAAAATTGTCCCCGCACCGGCCAACCGGTCAGGTGCAAATGTTCGGGAGTGAATCCCGCTGCCAAAGCTTGCTGGTAGGTTTCGCGGGTGGGCGCGAACACGGCGCTGGCCTGTTTCTCGGTCAGCCAGCTTTGATGCACACCGTTGGGGTCGGCAAACAGCATGATGAAGGGCACGCGCCGCCCGCTGTAGCGCATGGCAAAGGTCACCTCGCGGGTCAGAAAAGGGTAGGTGGAGATGACCAGGTCGGGCCGCGAAGAGCGGAGCACGCCGGCCAGATCGCGCGAGAGCAGCAGCGCATAACCGTTGTGGTACAGTCGCGAGCGGGCGGGCGTGTCGGCCAGGCGGAACTCGGCAGCCCACAGCCACAAGGCGTGTCGGCTCACCAGGCGGTAATGCCAATGTACAAAGCGCGGCTGCGGGTCGCTGAACTCGATCTGGTAGCGATCCGACAGGCGGTCGCGCAGCGCTTCGGCCAGGCTGATATGCCCGCCGCCGGTGTGCGAGGTGAAGATTAAAATTTTGGGGGGATGACCCACGGGGTGGTTACGCTCCAGTATTGCCGGAAGGAATGAAACGCATGACGCTCAGTTTTCGAATGGATGGGGAAGGGCCCGCGCTGGTCATGATTCATGGCATGGGCGTCACGTTCACCATCTGGGAGCAATTGGAGCCGCTGTTAGCAGCCCATTATAAACGAATAATTGTGGAATTGCCTGGAAACGGCGCCTCCCCGGCCTGCCCGCCAGAGGTCAATTACTACGATACCTGCGCGGAGCAACTGGAGGAACTGCGCGGGTTTTTGGGAATCGAGCGCTGGCATGTGCTGAGCTACTCTTTGGGGGCCTGGGCGGCGCGGGCTTATCTTCTGCGTTACCCCGAGCGAGTGCAGCGGGCTGTTTTCCTCTGCCCAGGCTCCACCCGGTGGTTTTGGGCGAACGGTTTCCGCCTTCTGGCGTGCATCGACCAGCGCATCCCCGTAGTGGGAAGTTGGGTGCTTCGTGACTGGCGGCTGCATGGGCTGGTGCGCATTTTGGGATTCAACGGGGCCAATCCGCCCGAGGCAGCATTGTGGACGCGAGAAATCTCCGCTCAGCCTGTGGAAACGATCAAGCAGGCTTTAATCGATCTGCCCCAAGCTGGGCGCGCGCCTTTCACCCTGCCCGACCTGCCCGTACGCTTCATCTGGGGCGACCAAGACATCGTCACGCAGTTTCCCCGCCCGTTTCGCCCGATCGACCGAGTTATCCCGGCTGATCACAGCGCCCCAGTGCGAGCCGCGGACGTGGTGGCGGAAGAAATTTTGGCTTTTTTAAAATAATTGGATAAACGAGCGCAGAACTCTGCCAGTTCCGCGCTCGTTTGATAGATTAACACTTCGCGCGAAATCCCGCGCAGGGTATCGGATATTTCCGCGCCCGTCTCGGCGACGGCCACGATGGGGATGGCTTTAGCGTGGGCGTAGCCGGCCTCAATGCCAACCCCCACGCCTTTTTCCGTCAGTTCAACCACCAGCAGGTCGCAGCTATCCAAGAGGGCAAACGAACGGCGCATCAGGTCATCGGGCTCAAAGCGTATGGCCCCCCACCGCTCCAGGTCGCGGACGACGCACATTGCCTCGATCCCTGCGCTATCCAATGCCGCGCAGACGCGCTCGATGCGCGCCCGGTTGGCGCCATCGGAATGATACTTAATTGCCAGGTAGGCTTTCATGGCTTCCCATAGCCTCTCCGTAGCGCACGGCCACCCCGGAGAAGGGTTGGACAATGCTGACAGCGACGTACGCCGCCAGGAGAGCAATGGATAGGATCGTTACGCCGCGGGAAAGGGCCGGGCTGCTTTTGACCCGGGGAACGCGCCCTTGCAGCAAGGCCAGCGGCAGGTTCAGCGCCCCAGCAAACAGGGGCAGCATCACCGGCAGCCAGTAATGATCCGGCTTGACCGCCACGAAGTACAACAGATAGATGGAGAAGGGTGTAATCCAGGCCAGCACCAGCCCATTATATAGGCGGTTGGGCCCCCAAACGACTCCTGCCACCAACGACAGTACCAACAGCCCCAGTACAAGCGGGTGAGCATACCAGTTGGTGAGGGTCCACGCCCACCATTGCGGACCTTTTTGGTAGTAAGTCGGATCGTCGTGCGCGTAGCCTTGATCCAATTCGACGGTCTTGTACTGCTGGATGGCGATCATTTCCTGGCGCGCGCCGGCGTTATACAGGAATGGGTTGGTGATGACCAGCGCAGCCAGCATGATGATGATAAACAGTGCGCCTTTTCCGAAAGCCCTGGGCCAGGTAAGCTTGCCCTGGCGTAGACCAACCAGCAGGTACACACCAATGCACAGGAAGAACCACACCCCGGCCAGTTTGATCCCTGCCGCCACCCCGCATGCCGCCGCCGCCAGCCAGAAGTTCTTGCCAAAACGCAAATCATCCCGCGTCAGGAAGAACAGGGTCAGTACCACCGCCAGGATGGAGATTGCATCGGGGTGCCACCACTGGATGTTCTGGCGCACCACGCCGGGAATGAAGAGCAACAGGATGAACAACCCCACCGAAGCCCACAGCGAGCGGAAACGGGTGTTGAGATACACCAGAAAACCCGCGGCGATGACCAGTGGCAGAACGCTGACGATTTGGCGCAGGAGCAGAATGTTGAGTTGGGTGAAATCGGTGAAACGCGCCCCGTGGATGAGGCGCACAGGCAGCACCGTGACGGCAGAGAAGAAGTAGAACGGGTATCCGTAGTGATAGTCGCCGTAAATGATCCAGCGCGCAAACAGGTCCTTCCAATCCGAGGCGGGTGTGAGCATGCGTACCACGTAGGGGTAGGTGACTGGCTCATCCAACGAGGTGGCCGCCAACATCTTCTCGCTTTCCGCGCCGCGCATATTCACCGGCAAGAAAGCCAGGAAGTACAACAACCCCAGCGCCAGCAGTACCCAAAGGGAGCGGCGTTGATTACGGTCCATCATGTGCTGTGCAACCTTTCGTTTGGATTAAATTCAAACCCCCAGATTCAGAGACCTGGGGGTTTGTTCTGAACGCAGGCTTATTTTAACCCTATTTTTGCTCTGGCGCGCTGCACAATTGGTCGGCTGCCAGCACCAGGAAGATGTAGGTGGCCGCGCCGCTCATGACGTATTCTTTTTGCTGCCAGAGGAAGGGGAAGGGGTCCATCAGCTCGGGATAATTGGGCAAAATCAAGGCTGGGCCCGAGACCACGCCGCCGGGTATGAAGGTCCAGTCGGCGCGGTTGATGCCATAGGCGATGGTCATGGAGCGCGCGCCCACCCCCGAAACCAGGGAGTGGTTGGAGGCAGGGTGGCACCCAAGCACGTAGTCTAATGTGTCGGTCACCAGGTCACGGCTGAACAGGTCGGGGAAGGCGCGGTGCAGGTAGTAGAAGTCGACGGCGCGGCCTTGCAACGACCAGCCCACGCCCCACACGGGCGCGTGCTTGCGCCACATCTCGTCGGTATAGGGCACGCCAAAGGGATTTTTGCGGGCGTCTTCGACAACAAATTTGCTGTAATTTGCCGCGGCTTCGCGGATGCGGGCGGTGAAGGCCGCGTCATTGATCTGCGGCAGAACGCGGGCCACGGATGCGCCCAGCATGAAGATATGTTCGGCAATCATGTCGGCAGAGGCGAGCAGGCTCTGGCGGTATTTGTCATCACCGGTTGTCAAGAGCAGCTCGACCGCGGCGCGAACTTTGGCGTGGTTGGGGTCTCCGCCGATGTAACAATTGCGCTCGAACTGCGGTTCGTGGGTTTGCTCATACTCCCAGGAGCGTTGAGCGGTCTCGAGAGCCTCGGTTGCCAGGGCGTCGTTCCAGCCCTTGAGCACGCGTGCCGCCGAGGCCAGCGCGCCCATCACCGCGTATTCCAGCGTGGTGTGGCGCTGGGTGAAAGCCCAACGGTCTTGGGATTCCGGCCCCGGAGTGACCACATTGTCGGTCATGGTGGCGGGGTCGCCCAGGTGCACGTACTGGCGCAGGTTGTTCTCGATGATACCGATGAAGGTATGCCCCGAGGCGCGGTAGCCGGAAAGCATGTTTTCTACGCCGTGAGCCACTTGCTGGATCACGTCTGGAATGCCGTCCGGAACATGCATTTCCACCTTCAATTCGGCAGGCTTGACCGTGGTCTGGTCGCTGTCCAGGCCGAAATCTTCGCGGGCCAGGACCAGCACGCGGGTAGTTTGTGCCTGCGACCCGGCGGCCAAATCATAATCGCCGGCATCGTGCCAGCCGCCCCGATCCAGGTGCGGAATATGCTCGTAGGGCGCGAAGTCCGTGTCGGTGGTGGCATATTGGCGGTAACCGTCGAAATGTTCGTGGTTGGTGGGCGCCTGGAGGGCGTCATCCATGTGGCACAGCCCGTGCCAGATACGGTAGCCGTGGCGCACTTCCATGTGGCACATTTGCACGGGGAAGTAATCTTCGAGGGTGGGCTGCCAGACGCCTTCTTTGAAAACATCTGGGCTGATGGGGAAGGCTTCGCCGCGCGAGCCTTCGTATTCGATTTGGTACAAGCCTGGCTGGCTCACTTCGCTGAAGTCGAACTGGGCATAGTTGTAGCACAGATAAGGACCCCACAGTGCCAGTTTCTGTGTTTTGACTACCTCGAAGCCATTGTCGCTCAGGCGCACCAGGCGCGCCTCGCCAGGCTGCTGCACTTGCCCATCCAGTTCGATCACCGCTACTTTTTTCTGGGCCGAGTGATACCCGACCTGAGAGAAGAGGATGGCGGGCGGGCGCACCCATCCGGGTTGGATGGACGGGGTGATGCTCCATTGCAGGGCGTTGGTCGTGACCCCGGCGGGGATCATGCCGCGCAGCACGTACCAGCCATTTTCGGCGGCGCCGCGACCGTCTAGCAAAATCAACTCGCCATTCAGGGCTTCGAATTTGATTTGTAAGGCGGGGTTGCCAGGCGCGGTGACGAGTTTTTTGCCCACCGCCAAAGGCGCGGGTTCAAATGCGCCGGCGGCGTTTTTTACCTTGGGCGATATGTACGAGCGTGGGAAGCTCCCGGCGTGTCCGTCCATGAGGAAGCTTTTTTCCATGAACGCGCCGATTTGCAGTTCCAGGTTGAAGCTGACCCGTCCAACCCATTCTTCGGGCAGGGGCTCCGCCAGGTCCACGGTCAGGCGCAGCTCATTTCCCAACGGGCTCAGACGAGCGGTGTAATGGATAGGCGGGTTGGCATAATTGCATTCCACGCTCATGCTACCGTCGGGTTGAATCTGGCGCGGGCCGTGTTCTGGCAGACTGGACCACTGCTCGGCGGCAGCTTCGAGGCGCAGATTGCCGTTGGCGGCAATGCGCGTGGCCTCTTGCAGGATCTCCAAACCACCTTGTTTGCCTTCTTCATAGCGGTTGTGGTAGAAGAGCACGGTTACGGCGGGGGCTTCAAGAGCCTCAAATTCAGTTAACTTCCAAGGGTTTTGAGACATGTCACCTGTATCCTGTTAATGAGATCGTTAACATGTATTCTACACTGAATCGGCAAGATTTTGTCAACTGGTTTTGATCGACAGGCCCACGGATTTGGGCTACACTCTACGCATGGAGACGCTGTCCTTGTGCATCATTGGCGAACGCGGTCATCCCAATTACCTCTTGGAAGGCCTTCAGGTCCTGCCCCAGGTGCGTGTTGTGGGGCTCAGCCCCGGCGGCGCCAGAGAGGGGGTGACGTTCCTATCCAGCGCATTGCGCGCGCTAGGGCACGCTCCACGTCTGTACGATGATGATCGCGAGATGCTGGATCGCGAGCGCCCCGATTTCCTGGGCGTTCTGGGGCCTTTTGAGCGCCATGCCGAGATGTGCCTGGAGGCTTTTTCTCGCCGTATTCCCACCTTGTGCGAAAAACCAGTGGCTCTAAGCCTGGAGGAGTTGGTTCGCCTGCGAGAAACCTGGAGCGCGGACCCGCTGCCCTTTGCTTCGCTGATGGGCATGCGTTTCGAGCGGCCGTTTTATACCCTGTTTCGAGCCGTGCAAGATGGGGCAGTGGGGGATGTGCGTTTGATCCAAACCCAAAAATCGTACCGCCTCGGACAGCGCCCGGACTATTACTTCCGCCGCGAGACTTACGGCGGTACCATCCCCTGGGTGGGCAGTCATGCTGTCGATTTAATTGCCTGGCTGAGCGGGCAGAGGTTTGAGGCGGTTTTCGCTGCCCAATCCACACAAGGCAACGCGGGCTACGGTTCAATGGAAGCTTCCGCGCAGATGCAGTTTGTGTTGAGCGGCGGAGTGAATGCCACGGCCAGCCTGGATTACTTGCGTCCATCCGGCGCGCCCAGCCACGGTGACGACCGCGCGCGGGTGGCTGGCACACAGGGGGTGATCGAGGCGAACGCCGGACGGGTTTGCCTGGTTGATGCGCAGGGCGAGCGCGAGCTCCCGCTGCTCCAACCGCCGAGCCTGATGACCGATTTTGTTGATCAAATCCAGGGACGTGGGCCAGGGTTACAGAGTGGAGCCGAGACATTTGCCGTCACCGAGGCCTGTTTGTTGGCGCGCCAGTCAGCCGACGAAGGCCGGTTGATTCGCTTTGGCGAAGTCGGCAAGGAGAGCGCATGAGTTCCCAACCGGTTTCGGTTGTGCTGGTGGGCACGGGTGGGTACAGCGCATATTATTACGTCCCCCGCCTTCTGGAAGGCGCCGCACAGGGCCGCTTGCGTCTGGTTGGCGCGGTCAACCCACCCGCGATGCCTGCCAATGAGGTTTTGCGCCAGGCGGGTGTGCCACTTTACCCCGATCTGGAGACTTTCTTTGCCACCCAGCGGGCTGAATTGGCGATCTTGTCTGGCCCCATCTATACTCATGGGCCCCAAACGCTGCTGGCATTGGCCAACGGCACGCACGTGTTGTGTGAAAAGCCTGCTGCTGCCACCCCGGCTGAGGTAGAGCAAATGATGGCCGCCGAAGCGCGCTCAGGCCTCAAGGTGGGAGTGGGCTTTCAGTGGTGTTTTTCGGAAGCCATTCAGCGCCTGAAGGGAGATGTGCAGTCCGGTCGCTTTGGCCACCCTTTGCGCTTCAAGTCGTTGGTATTGTGGCCGCGCCCCCAATCCTACTACCGCCGGAACGATTGGGCGGGAAAAATGCGCCTGGGTGATGGGCGCATGGTGTTGGACAGCCCCGCGCAGAACGCCATGGCGCACTACCTGCATGTGTTGTTTTACCTTCTGGGCCCCAGCCGTGAAATGAGCATGGATCCCGGCGAGGTGCAGGCGGAATTGTACCGCGCCAACCTCATAGAGAACTATGATACTGCGGCGTTGCGCTGCCAGATGAAAAACGGCGCGGAAATCTTGTTTTATGTTTCACACGCCATCTTACAAGATCGTCACCCCTGGCTGCGGTTAGAATTTGAGCACGCCGTGATCGAATATGATGGTCAGACTTCGCATCGTTTCACGGCCCGCCTGGTGAATGGTGAAACGATCGATTACGGCGACCCCGGCGAGACCGAAGATAACAAAATCTGGGACATGCTGGCCACGGTTCGCGGGAGCCCCCCTCCGGCTTGCGGATTGGCAGCGGCCCTGCCCCACGTGCGCTGTGTGGCGGCGGCCCAACGCTTCCCGATCCGAGGGTTCCCGTCCCATTTGCTTCGCGTGCAAAACCCCCAAGGCGATCCATTGGTGTGGGTAGAGGGTTTGGCCGAGCGGCTGGAACGGTGTTTTGAAGAAGGTGTGCTGCCGAGCCAGGTTGAGCTTTAATTTTTTTTTTGCGAAAGGTTATTCTTCAAGAACTGCCAGGCAGCACTTGCTTTTTACGAACAAGCGCAGCGTCTGGTGCATTTTGTATTTTCCTGGGAAGATGCGCGCGAGCAGTGATTTGTCGACCAGTTGATCAATTTCATCTTGGGTGCAGGGTTTGCTGGGCTGGAGCTCGGTGATGGTGAATTCGGGCGGCAGGTCTGCGCACATTGATAACAGGGCTCGTTCCTGGAGGGTTAATAGCTTCCATGAATGTTCAAAGACCGTTTCCATGCTACTATGGCGTTTGGGGAAGTCGCTGAAACGTGACGATAAGAGGGAGAGGTCTTGTTGCAGCATTGCAGCTATTTCGGACAGGGAGTGCCGCAGGGTTAACGGCGCGGCAAGCTCAATGGCGAGCGGCACGCCATCCAATAAATTACAAATGTGGATGATATGAGCCAGATTGTCTCGATTTAGATTGATGGTGGAACCGCAACGATCCGCTCGCTCAATGAACAATTCGACAGCGGGGGAATGATCGGCCTGGGGATCGTCAACTTGGTCAGGCACGGCTAGGCCGTCGACGCGCATCACATAACCCGCTTGGAAATAGATCATGTGGCGCGTGGTTACAATCACGCGTAAATTTGGGGCGTTGGTTAACAGGTCAAGAATTGTATCCGCGCTGCCTGAGAATTCTTCGAACCCATCCAGTATGATCAGCATGCTTTGCGTGCCGATTTGAGAAATAATTTGGGCCGGTGGCAGTTCGGCAGAGCCGGCGAGGAAAGGAATGTGGGTAAGTAAAGCTTGGGAAAGCCTGGTTAGCATCTCCTTGCGTGAAAGACCTTCGTTATTTTGATCGTCCAGGGGAATCATCCAAATACCCCCATCGAAGCGGGATTCGAGCCCCTGGGCGGCGTGTTGCGCCAATCGCGTCTTTCCAATTCCTCCTTCACCGACCAGTGTTATCCAACGATACAAAAAAAGGAGTTTTCTAAGTTTCTCAACTTGCATTTGACGATCAACAAATGGCGTGGAAGCAGGTCGAATATTCCCTTTTACGTGGCGCGGTATTAGGAGGGTTGTATTTGCTTTGTGGTTTGCGGTGAGTTCCTGGAAGAGTTGGGTAGTTGCCAAACCGGGTTCCAGGTTAAATTCTTCAGCCAGAATATGGCAGCAAAGTCGGTATTGTGTGACAACGTCGACGATCCGATCCGTTTGAGCCAGCGCTTCCATAATCATTTGATGGGCAGGCTCATTCCAGGGCTCCATTTGAATAATCTGGCGAGACAATGTCAGCGATTTCTCATAAAATAGTTGCCGCTCTACTCGAACGGTAGACATCCCAGCCCGGTTGAGGTAGTGCTTTGCCAGGATGGACAACGCATCAATCATTAAACGGAAATACTTCTCACGGTAAACAACAAGCCATTCATCAAACTGAATGGATGCATTGATTTGTAAACCATCTAAAAAATTTCCTCGATACAGCAGAGTAGCTTTTTCGATTTGGTCGGCGCAGGATTGGCACTGCGAAATGTCTACATGGGGATGTGAAAAACATCCCTGGAGTATTCGTTCAAATTCAACGGCATCGATCCACAGGCGCAAACTGGGATCGAGTTGAACTATATTGCGTTGTGAAAGCAGGATGTTGAGCGCAGTATTGTCTTTGGCCTCATTCTGAAAGGCTACTTTCAACCGGTGTGTGGTGAGGCGTAAATTACGCAGAGAGTTTCGAGGCGGCATTTCGCCCCAGAAGAGGTCAGCGATCGTTTCTTTATTCAGGGTTTTGGACTGCTCCATTGCAAGGTATGCCAAAAGGGCTTGAGTTTTGGTTGTTTCAAAGCGATGAATCTGCTTTTCTCCCCAAAACACAGAAAAGTTCCCTAACAATGTAAGCCTTAATGAATTGCGTGGATCCATTTATCCCCTGGAACAGCGTTTCATAATTATATCAAGAATTTCATACACTATGAAACACTCTTGAAACATATTTATGGGATTTCGCTAGTATTCTAAAAAATAATGATGCAATATTCAGGCCATAAGCCCCCACCTTTGCAAATATACGGCTCCTTCTTGTTGCGTTGCTGGCAAGACCGGACGTCTTTGCGGTGGAGGTTTGTTTTAGAAAGCGTAACAAGCAAAGAAGAGATGCACTTTGGTGATATCCACGGTTTGATGGAATATTTAGAAAATCAGTTTAACAATCCCATTGTAAAAAGACAATCGAATTCTAATCAGCAGGATTCAGGAGGAATGTATGCTAATGATCATTGATTACGCCATGTCGAAGCTCAGCAAAATTTTACCGATTGCATCCAAGATCTTGTTGGGCGTTACAGTTGTTGTGATCTTGGCTGTAATGGTGATGACTACGTTGCCCGCGAAAGGTAGTGTAAGTGCTGACTCGGGCACGGAGAGGTTCATACGGGAAGTTAACAAGGTGGTTGTCCATCCGGTGAGCGTTGTACAACAGGACAGCCCGGAGCCCGTTGAACCAGCCGATAGCGAGTTTGAACCATTAATCAATGGTATGGGTGGAACGTGCATTTCTGGCACAGTGATTGATGTTTACCACCAATCGGGCGGGGCAGGATGGGTTGTTACGGTGACCCCGCCGCAGGGAAATCCAATCAGCCATACAACCGGACCGGATGGGGTGTATGTGTTTACAGGTTTAGGGGCTGGGGTCCATAAAGTCGAGATCGCTTCTCGTGAAGGCTGGCGGCCTTTTACTCCAGCCTCCTTTGAGGTTGTGTTGAGTGGGCTAGAGAAGGATGGTTGTGCGATAACGCGTGGAAAAATGGAGGCCTTGCCCTGCTTAAAAGTTACAAAAACGGACCAAGATGGGCAAATGGGCCTGAATAACCCGGTAGCGCTTGCTGATTGGGCCATAACGGTTAGTTCTGGCAGCGCGAAGGAAACCAAGCGCACCGACTCGAATGGGATCGTAGAATTCCGCTATCTCACCCCTGGGATCTGGTCCGTAGAGGAAGAGACCAAGTTAGGCTGGATTCCGGCTGATGGCCAGATTTCATCCGTCGAACTCACTTCGCCCCACCAACCTTATACCTGTCAGCAGGTTGTGCTGGTGAACCAACAATTGCACACTTCTTGTATTGCGGTACGTAAACTGGATGACAGAGGCAACCCATTGGCGGCTTGGCAGATGCGGTTAGATCGTAAGGACGGCACCCGGAAGTCAGAGGAGGCGCTAACTAACAATGAAGGCTATGCTTTCTTTACGGATTTGGAATTGGGCGAGTGGGTCGTTACGGAAACTCTTCAATCCGGTTACCGTCCAGTCACGCCTGTCAGTCAGGCGATGAATTTGGAACAACCGGCAGTTTTGTGCCCCCTTCTGACCTTCGTGAATGAACCAACTTGTGGGGTTCGAGGCTACAAAATCAATCACTTTGATCAAGGTTTGAACGATTGGCCGATTATTGCCACCTTCTCAGATGGCACTTCGATCATGACAAAGACCGATGCCACCGGCTTCTTCAGCTTTATGAATCTAAAGTGTGGTGAGTGGACCTTTAAAGAAGACCTTCACTATGTCGATCCGGCTCATCCCGATGCCATACCAGATCCACGCATCGCCCTGGAATGGGAGCCCGTGACTCCCAGCGAGCTGACATTTACATTGGTTCCTGGTGTGATACAAGAGATGCGCTTTAAAAATCGGGCCGCCAAAGCTTGCATCGATGTCTACAAATATGATAATGTAGGCATTCCTCTGGCAGACTGGGAGATGACCGTCACAGCCAGATATAACAACCAATTTGTTGCCAAGGGTACAACCCTGGGTAACGGTGTTGTAGAGTTCATCGTCAACCCAGGTGAGTACACTGTTACCGAGACAATGAAACCAATGTGGCAGCCAGTAGGCCCTACCCAACAATCCATTACTGTTGAGGCAACCGGGTATTGCGGGTCTGTGATTTTTGAAAACATGCAGACCCCACCTTATGGCCCCGATGAACCTGCGTCAGATGTGACATCTCAGGTCGTAAATCAGGACCCAGAGCAAACTACTGCCAATGCAGAGCAAACGCCCCCAAGCTGCCGAACAACGTACACGGTCAACCGTGGAGATTCTCTGTACTCCATTTCGCAAACGTTTGGCGTTGGGGTTGCCGAACTCCGTGAAGCTAATCATATCGACGGGAACATCATTTTTCCAGGAAATGTGTTCTGTATTCCTTAATGTTGTTGAAGGTTGATTAACTTGTGGCCCCGGCTTGTATTTCAAAGCCGGGGCGCTTTTTTAGGGTGCTCGTGAAAATCGACCTGGCTGAGGGAGGATTTTTTGAGGAGAAATGTTCGGCACTCCCTTGACAGCCGTTCAAAATCTGCTAAAATATCGACATTCACCGGCCTGGGTGTCCCCCTCACTCAGACCGGTGAAGCTTTTAACTTGACAACTCAGCCAATGGGGAAAGAGGTCCGAATTTTCACCTTGGCTTCATCCGTTCTTGCACACGCCACAACAAGAAAGTGATCCAGCGGGAGGGCTGTTTCTTCTGCCCAAATTCCCAATCTTTCCATTGCATCCACACCGATTCGGCAAAAAAGCATCCCTCCGAGTCTGTCTTCTGCAGGGCCGTGTCCAGCATGTTAGCAAAGCGGACATCCCCATGCGCCACGGGGAACAGACTCAGCGTGTCGAGCACGTGCAGCAGGTCATACCACACCAGTGGGGCTTTGAGCTTACAGAAATCGTTACCCATGTAAAAGATGTACGGGTGTTCATCCCGGCGGTGTTCCCACAGGTTCAGTAGTGTTTGCACCCCTGTTGTGGCGGCTGGGCTCTGGCGCAGTTCATCTACCTGCCCCAAGGTTTTAAGCATGGCCAGGTTGGCGTAGGGGCAGGGATCGTTTTTTCGACCCGGGCCGCGCCAACTGCCCAGTTCTGGCGAAACCGCGCACGGCCAGCCATTTTCGCGAACCAATCCCAATAGATAATCCAGCGCTTTTTGTACAGCCGCATGTTCGCCCAGACCCAGACGGAGAAGGGCATATACCTGTAAGGGCGCGTCGCACAACGCCCAGGCCCATCGCTCTTGCCCATCACCTCCGTGCGACGCGCCGATGTTCATGGGTAGGGTGAACGGACCCTGCTCCGATTGGCTTGCCAGGATGCGCTCTACAATGGGGCTTAATCCCGCATCCACGGCCTGAAGCCCCAGGTCGGCCAGAAAATTCAAGCGGTGATAAGCCTGCCCGGCAGATTTGTGGCTGGAAAGCACCGTTCCGGGCCAATCGGCCAACCCGGCAATGACAGCCTGCACTTGCGGGTCAGCCAACAACTCCTGACGGACCTGAAGAACAGACGAATCATCGGGATCTTGGTGAAGCAGATCGAGCCGGGTCCGGTAATTGACCCAGGCCGGGCCAGACAACAGCCATTCGAGGGGTGGTTTCATCGCTGCCTCGCAGAAGATGGGTGGGTGGGGAATCTACGGGTACATCTTGTATTATAGCGCAAGCAGCCGAGGCTCTTCATCCACGGCCTTGCCATGTGGGTTTCATCACGCCAAAACAAAAATCACTTATTTAGCGAGAAGACCTCTTAGATTGGGAGGGTATCTGAAAAAGGATATATAATAAAGCTAGTGAACGGTGGGCAGGACGTGGAACGCCTGCCCAGGTTCGTTAGTCGTTCAAGTTCATGGGGAGTGCATATGAAATTCTTGCGGCGCTTACTTGGAGTTCTCGTGATGATCGCGGGCCTGTTGGGGTTGGTGATCAGCACGGCTGGTTTGGTGGGTTTGTGGGTGGTGCGGCCCGCGCTAACTACCTCTCTCAACGCTACAATCAATACCCTGTCCACCAGCGTGGATACCAGCCAGAAGGCAATGGTCATCACCAAAGATGCGTTGGGCGCGACTGTCAAGAGCGTGGACGCGCTTTCTGAGATGCTCAGCACTACCGCCATGACCGTAAGCGACACGCAGCCGGTGATGACCCAGGTCAACACCATGATGAGCGAGACTCTGCCTTCTACCATCGAAGCGGCCACTTCCTCACTGGAAGCCGCCGAAATGGCAGCGCAGTCTTTAGAGAGCGCAATGAAATCCTTTGACACGTTCCGCTCGATGTTGTCGGCTGTGCCGTTTGTCGGCAGCGCGGTGTCTGGAAACAATACGCCGTATAACCCCGAAAAACCTTTGGCCGACTCGCTTGGCGAACTGACCGAGAGCATCGCGGAGATGCCGGACAACTTCAAAGATATGTCCACCAGCCTGGATAAGGCTGACGATAATCTGGATATGATCAAGACCAACCTGGACACCATGTCCACCAGCGTGGCGTTGATCTCCACCAGCTTGGGCCAGTACCAGGCGATGATTGGTGAATCCCAGGCCTCGATGGACAGCTTGAAAACCATGTTGGTAAATATCCAGAGCAACCTGGGCAAGATCATTAACTACGCCACCATTGGACTGGCTCTGTTTTTCTTCTGGCTGTTGGCTGCCCAGGTGGTCATTTTCAGCCAGGGCCTGGAACTCTATCGTGGCACGGCTGGACGCATGGAAGGCAGCGCCCCAAAATCAGAGTCCGACCCAAAAGATGAAAAGTCTGCGGATTAAGCCGAAAGATTTTCGTGCTTAATATAATAACTGCGGAAAATTTCAATTCAATCGTTTTCACTCAGGAGGTTATGATGGCTTTCACACTCGATACCCCGATCGGCACATTGCTGGACAACCCTCAAGCCAAAGCAGTCATTGAGAAATACATCCCCGGCGCTTCGACGAACCCGATGGTGGCGATGGTCAAAGGCATGACTATTAACATGGTTCTGGCCATGCCCCAGGCTGCCCAAATGGGTTTGACCAAACAAAAGGCTGAGCAAATCCTGGCCGAAGTCAACAAACTGGTCAAATAGACCCATCGACTTTCTTCATTAACCAACTCTGCGGCGCACTCGCCGCAGAGTTGGTTTTAAGCGAACTGCTCACAGGGTGAAGCAAGTCCACATTCATCCACCTTGGGTTGAGCAGTTGCATTTCTTGGATAATTTGATCGCGGTTTTCGGATAGTTTTCCCTTCTCCAATCCGGTATGATAAACACGTAATCTTACCAAGTGAAAGGTAGACACATGGAAACGACTGGATTGGATGTAAACCTATACTGGCAGGCGCTTCAGACTCGAGACGCTGCCTGGGATGGCCGATTTGTTTTCGCGGTGCGCTCAACAGGTATCTATTGCAAACCTTCTTGCCCTTCTCGTCGCCCGCGCCGTGAGCAGGTCGAATTCTTTCTCACGGCAGATGCCGCTGAAGAGGCGGGCTTTCGGGCTTGCAAGCGCTGCAACCCGCGTCAGGCTGCCCCGCCCGCCGAGTTAATCCGGCGGGCATGCGCCTGGATTGAGGCCCATCTAGAGCAGGCGTTCTCGCTGGACGAGCTGGCCTCGGACTTGCGGATGTCTGCGGGGGGCGTGCGCCGCCTGTTTAAAGATGCCCTCGGGGTGACCCCGCGCCGCTATGCGGAAGGGCTGCGCCTGGCGAAATTCAAGGAACGGGTCAAAACCGGTCAGGATGTGACTGGGGCTTTGTATGAAGCCGGGTACGCTTCTAGCAGCCGCCTTTACGAACAGTCTAACCGCAAGTTGGGCATGACTCCTGCTTCTTATCGCCGCGGCGGGCAGGGAATGGACATCCGCTTTACGTTGGTAGATACCGAACTGGGGCGCATGCTGGTGGCAGGCACCGCGCGCGGAATCTGCGCGGTCAGCTTTGGGGAGGATGATTCGGCTCTGGAGCATTTTTTGCGCAGTGAATATCCGGCGGCAGCCATCACCCGCGATGATGCGGCTTTGGAGAATTGGGCCCAGACCTTGGTCGAACATCTATCCGGCGTCCGGTCACAGGTGGGGCTGCCCCTGGATGTGGTAGCAACTGCCTTCCAACTGCGCGTGTGGGAAGAGCTGCGTCGCATCCCGTACGGCCAGACGCGCAGCTACGCCGAAGTGGCTCAAGCCATCGGCGAGCCGCAGGCCGTGCGCGCGGTGGCCAATGCCTGCGCTGCCAATCCGGCTGTGCTGGTCACACCCTGCCACCGCGTGGTGCGCAGCGATGGCAGCCTGGGTGGGTATCGCTGGGGCGCGGAGCGCAAACAAGCATTATTGGAACGGGAAGCGAGTCAATCCTGAGGTAGAACGTCTTGCGCGGGCAGCCAGGAAAAAATCTTGGTTTCAACCCAACAAGTCAATCATCTTGGTAAAACAAGGCCATGTTTCCCAGCACGCCCCACGAGTTTTCAAATACCTCGATAGGCGTATCGTAAAATTTGCCGTTGGTCGTGTAGCGGATGGAGGTTTCGTTGTAACCTGTCAGAATGACCACGTGTTCGTAGGCCGCCACCAAGACACTATCCCCTTCTGAGTCGGTGTAGATGGCTGGGATGCCGCCCACCATGTTGCCAATCACCCAGGCGATCACCGGTTGGTCTTGGGCCAATTCGGCTTTGATTTGCTCTACGGTCATGCCTTTGAGCCCGGTGGCAGGCAGTCCATACGCCCGCAGCAGTTCGGCCACCGGTTCGACGTGGACGCCATAGGCATAGGGCGGGATTTGTCCCCAGGGGCCGTTCACGTCACCGACAAAGCCTTTATCGGGATTGTCGGAAAGTGGCAGCTCGTACTGGAAATTGTACTCGTTGATCTCTACATCAAAGTACGCGGCCCAGTCCACGGCGGCTTTTGCCTCGCAGCCCAGGGCAAAATACTGCCGCCCACCGGCGATGCGCAGGTAGTGCTCCGCGGGGATCGGTGTTGCCGAAGGCAGTTCGGTGGGTGTGGGGGAATCCGTAGCGGTTGGTTCAGCGGTTCGCGTGGCAGCCGGTGTAGGCGTTGTGGGCAGGGGGATCGTTTCGGCCAGTGGGGTGGGGATGGGCGTATCTGTGGCGGAGGAGGAAGCGCAGGCCGTTAAGATCACAACCGTTAAGAGGGGGAGCAGAATTTTCATAGAGCATAAGTTTACCCTGAATTGGCTCCGGTAAAAATGCGCATGCCTGCCAGGATCGCTTGTGGATTGCCCCGGAAGGCCAGCGACATTTCGGTGTAAGGAGAGAAGCCGCATTTCTTGCAGTCTATCGCGGCGCGCCCCAGCAGGTAGCAGCCCTGGGTGATGCTGCCATCGGGATTGGCCGAAGCGATCAGGCTGGGCAGGCAGCGCCAGCGGTTGTTCTGGAGGGCGCGCAACGCGGCAATCGAGTTGAGGATCGGCAGCCCTTCTTGTTTGAGAGCAATCAAGCGGTCGATCAAGGCGCGCCGCTCGGGCCAGGACAGAAATAGATCGTCTTGATTCCCGTAAGGGTAATAGAACTGGATGGTAATGCCCTTAACCAGCGGACGGATGAAGCGCGCCAGGTAGGGAATCTCGGCATAATTCTGCGCATTGGCAGTAATATGGGCATACAGGCGCGGGTGTCGCGCAGCGCGAATATGCTCCACAGCGCGCTCAAAGACCGGCGCGCCGCGCAGGCGGTTGTGGGTGCTCGCCAGCCCATCCAGGCTGACCCATACGGCATCGGTCTCCACTTCCAGGGGTAAGCTTCCGTTGGTGGTTACGCCGACAAAGTCGAAGCGCTTGCGGGCGTAGCGGGCCACGTCGTTGAAGTCGTGTGTTCCGTCATGCCACAACAGCGGCTCTCCGCCCTCAAAGATTACCAACCGCACACCGCATTGCCGAAGCTCATCCAGGGTACGGCAGACCAAATCATAGGAGGCGTCTTCGCCGGGGTAGTCGACAAACGGGCATTGTAAACAGCGGAGATTACAGCGGAAGGTGAGTTTGTAGCTGGCTAACAGCGGCTTTGGATGAAGCGCGAGCAGGTGCTGGAAGAGAACACGCCAGGCAAAAGGCAGGGCAGAGGTTCGGGGCATGTCTTCATTGTACATCGGAGGCGCATGATAAAATTACTTCATTCTCTCGGCAGGTACAATGGATAATTTTCTCTTTGCCATCAACGCAGTTCTGCCGCTATTCCTGGTAGTGGCCGTTGGTTATTTTATCCGCGCCATCCGTCTGGTGGATGATCATTTTCTGGAAGCAGCGAACCAGTTCTGTTTCAAGGTTGCGCTGCCCTGTCTGTTGTTCAAGAACATCTACGCGCCTGGCGCAGCCTTGAGCGAATATGACCCCTGGATCCTGGCTCTGCCGGTGGCAGGCACGCTGGCGGCGGCGCTGCTGGCCTGGTTGCTGTCGCCCTGGATCGTTCGTGAGCGGGCTCAGGCGGGTGTCGTGGTACAGGCTACCTTCCGCTCCAATTTTGTCCTTTTCGGCCTGCCGCTGGTGGTGAATGTGTTTGGACCCGAAGCCGCTACGCCCACCTCGATTGTCATGGCGGTGGTTGTGCCGCTGTTCAATGTGCTTTCGGTGATTGCTCTCACTGCCCTGGGACCCCACGACGGCGCTCAGACAGCCCAGAGCCGTTCTGCCGCGGTGAGGGGTATGTTGTGGAGCATCCTCAAGAATCCCTTCATCATCGCTGTGTTGATCGCGGTGTTCTTTACTCTCATTCATCTCCGGTTGCCTGAGATAGTCACCCGCGCGGTCAGCGACCTGGGGCAAATCGCCACGCCGCTGATGTTGGTCGTGTTAGGCGGACAGTTCAAGTTCCAAAAGGTCACGGCCAACCGGAAGCCGTTGGTGATCACAACGATCAACAAGCTGGTGATCCTCCCGGCGGTGATGATCGCGGCGGCGGTTCTATTTGGACTGAGAGGCGCGCAGTTGGCGCCGGTGTTTGGTGTGTTCGCCACGCCCACAGCCATTGCCAGTATGGTGATGGCCCACAACATGGGTGGAGATAGCGAACTGGCCGGGCAGATCATTCTGGTCACCACCCTTATCTCCGTGGTGACCATTGTGGGCTTTGTGTTTGCTCTGCGCGCCTTGGGATTTGCTTGATCGTACCCGGTCGGGAAAAGTTTTATGAGTTCTCCCTGGCCGATACTTCCTGTCGGAACACCTTCCAGGTGAAAGCCGTCATGGCGAAGAACCCGGCTCCCACCAGGCCGATCAAGACTGGTCCCACCCAACGCACTGCGGTGCTGCCGGGAGATTGGATGCGGGCTGAATCTGGGTTGCTTGCTTCATAGCGAACCGTGACTGTCTGGCCAGACAAATAATTTCTGGTTGAACGGCCTTCATCGAATTGCGCCGTGGCGCGAGTCCCATCGGCCAGAGGGAATGACACTACCGGAAAGTAAAAGATGTCCCCATTCTCAAACTCGCCTGCTCTCAGCTCCTGCACCACCCCCTGAACCTCGATTTCTTGCAGGGTCCTTTGATGGATATTCCAGGCCATGATAATGGCAACCAGCGATAATATCAGCCCTACGCTGCCGAAAATACCCAGCATCATCCAGGTGAAGCGGTCCGATTGACGGCGCTGCTCTTGAGCATTGGGGATGAGCGGGGTTTCTATCCCGCCTGCTTCGTTCTGTTCTATGCGCGTGATCTTAGGCTTCGGACGGTCTTTTCGGCCCCTGCTAGCCATGCAGTCATCCTTTGACGTAGGATAATTTCTCGGTGATGAGCCCACCGCGCACCGTATACACATCCACGCCGCGGATATGCCCGCTTTGACCGGCGGCATCTGTCCAACGGTAGGTCCAGCGCATGACGCAGTGTTCGCCGGTGGCGAAAATATCCTCCGGCTCGATCACCGAGTGGGCGGAACTCTGGAAGAAATCCTGCCAAAACTTGCGCACTGCCTCTTGGCCAACATAACGCGTGCCATCCGGTGGGGGAGCCGTGTTCTCAAAAATGCAGTCAGCGGACATCAATCGCATCATGCCGTCCAGGTCGCGTAGGTTGAGGGCTTCGTTGAAGGCCAGGGCCAGTTCAATCACCAGGTCGTGGGGCGAAGCTGTGTTCATTCGTAACGGAAGCGGAGAATCCCAATCACAAAGAAAACCACGGCAAAGGCCATTAGCACGCCGGCGTGGGGCAGCACTTGCTCCAACCCTTGCCCGCGATGCACCAGGTTGAGCAAACCCTGCATGGCCCAACTGGTGGGCAATATCTTTACGGCGGTTTGCACGGCCTGCGGGAACAGCTCGATGGGATACCAGCAGCCGCCCAACAGAGCCATGACCATGCCCAGCATGATGCTCAAGCCGCTGGCCTGACCCTCGCTCTTCACAAAAGTTCCCAGAGTGGTGCCCAGCGCCGCCGAAGCCAGCGCAAAGGACACCATCATCACTGCCAACCCGGCGGGTGATTGGCCCCAATTGAGCTTCATTACCAGAATACCGAACCCTATCAGCAGGATCATTTGCCCCAAAGCGGTGAGCACCTGCCCGATGATGGTGCCTAGCAAGAAGGTTGATTTTTCGGTGGGTGTGGTCAGCAGGCGGCGCAGGGTGCCTTGCTGGCGCTCATAGGCAAAGCTGCCCGAGATGCCCAGCAGCGGAATGAATACCCAGGTGATCAACTGCCCGGCGGAGGAAGACGCGCCTGGGTCATAATCGATGTCGTTGTTGTTGACGCCTTCGTTGATTTTCAACCTGTTAGGCGCGGTACTGATATCCTCTTGGGCGCTCTCCAAGGCGGCATTGAAGAACTGCAGCCGCTCGGTATCGGTGGCGAACGGGCGCAGGGCTTCCGCTTCGGCCACGGCTCGGGAGGCAATATCCACAGCGCTGCTTACCCTCTGTAGAATGGCATTCACGGAGCGTTGGGCGATGAGGGCGTCCATGTTGTTGGGTTGCTGGCGCAGTTCCAATTCCATGCGTCCCTTCTTGAGGGTTTCCAGGTCGAAGTCGGGCGGGAGAATGAGCGCGGCGGCAACTTCACGGGCCGAAATTTGCCCTTCTGCCTCGCTCAACGTCATCACATCTGGACGAACCGTGTCGGATTGTTCCAGCGCAGCAATCAACTCGGCGGATAGCTCCGATTGAGCCTGGTCGGCCACGGCTAACCGCACGCGGTCATCCTCTGTCCCGCCGGTGCCGCCCGCCAGCACCAATGTGAAGACGATCGGCAGAATCAGGAAGAATAGCCATTCGGCAGGGCTGGTGAAGCGCAAGACGAGGTCTTTCCACATGATGGCAATCATTTTTTTCATGCTGGCCTCCTTCTAGCGCTGACCCAGGCCGCGCCGGCTGATGATGAAAACCGAGGCGCCAAACAGCACCACACCCATGAAGATCAGGGCCAGGATGGGTGTGAGGATGTCGCTCAGCGTGCCGCCCAACGCCAGGGTGCTGAAGCCGTCCAGCCCCCAGGCGTTCGGGGTGATTTTGGAGAAGACACGGAACCAGGGGGGCAAGTTGTCAACGTTGAGGAAACTGCCGCCCAGGATGCCGAAGGTGAGCATGATGGCCGAGCCGATCGCCGAAACCTGACCCGGGGTGCGCGCCAGTGCGGTAATGATCAGGCCCCAGCCCACCGCGCCAAAAACCGCTGCCAGCACCAGCAGGACGACGGCGAATGGGTCGCCCCAATCGAGCTGGAAGAAGAGGGTGCTGGCTATGATCAGAATCAGCATCTGAGCCACCCCGGTGAGGAAAATGCCCAGCACTTTGCCGCCCAACACCTGGGGCAGGTTGACGGGAGCCGTGAGCAGGCGGGGCAGCGTGCCCAGCCGCCTCTCGGTGAGCAAGGTGCGACCGCCGTTGCTGGTGGTGTACATCAAGAACATGAGCGCCATTCCGGGAGCCATGTAGGCCAGGATGTTAAATTCAACCTCGGCGCCGCTTTCGGTCACGTTTTTCAAGGCCAGGGCCGATTCCTGCCCAACGTTATCCGACTGCTGTTCGGCGATCCGCACGGCAGCAGCGGCAACTTCTTGGGGTTGCAGTCGCCCGGTGGCGAGGAGTTGGGAGAGGGTCACCTCGCTGCCCACGCGCACCACTTCCACCTGCGCGATGAAACCCTCCACGATGGTGGTGATGACCCCCGAGCTGGTGGGGCGGGAGGGGTTGGTGTACAGTTCGAGAGCCGCGGCAGACGAAAATTCCTGACCGGGTAGGAAGCTTTCTGTAAAGCCAGCCGGAATGATCAGCGCTGCGGCGGTTTGGTCGTCATCAACTACCTTGCGAGCCGAAGCCGGGTCGGTTTGCAGGCTGGGCTCCAGCAGGTCGGCCAGGTCGTCGGACTGGAGCAGTTTGACCAGTTCGGCTGCCATCTCGCCGTCATCCTGGTTGACGATGATGAACGGAATATTGCTGAGGCCGCCGCTGGAAGAGCCGGAGAAACCACCGGTGACCAGTCCCAGGCCCAAGGTGAGTAGAAATGGCGCGGCCAACATAAGGATGAGAGCAGCGCGGTCGCGGAACGCCAACATGACGTCCTTCCAACCAATCAGGAAGGCTTTTTTCATGGTTGTCTCCTAATCGCGCAGCGCCCGGCCGGTCAGGTGCAGGAACACCGCTTCCAGGTTGGGCTCTTGAATATCGATGGCGTTGATCTTGATGCCCAGTTCGTTGGCGGTGAGGATAGCCGGCGAGATGATGTTTTGCGCATCAGCGGTGATGACGGCCACTATGTGGTCGCTGACGTCGGCGTTGAGTACGCCCGGCAGGGTTTTTAGTTTGTTCGCTAATAATTGAGGGTCGTCGGTCTCGGCTACATTGAGCACCAGGGTTTCGGTTTGCCCTACCTGGCTTTTCAACTCGGCTTGCGTTCCCAGCGCAATCAACTCGCCATGATCAATAATGCCTACCCGGTCAGAAAGCTCTTGGGCCTCTTCCATGTAGTGGGTGGTGTAAAGCACGGTCATCCCCTGACGGTTGAGCTCTTTGACCGAGTCAAGAATGGCCCGGCGGGACTGAGGATCGATGCCAACGGTGGGCTCGTCCATGAACAGCAAACGGGGATGGTGTAGGAGCCCCACGCCGATGTTCACCCGCCGCTTCATGCCGCCCGAATAGGTTTTGACACGCTGGTTGGCTTTGTCGGTCAGGCCGATTTGCTCCAGGACTTCATCGATGCGGGTGGAGAGGGCCTTACCGCTCAGATTGTACATTTGTCCCCAGAAGGAGAGATTTTCCCGCGCGGTCAGGTCTTCGTAGAGGGCCAAATCCTGGGGCACTACGCCGATGAGCTGGCGCACGGTCATGGGCTCATTGAAAACCGAATGTCCGCCGATGGTGGCGTTGCCACTGGTGGCGGTATACAGGGTGGAAAGCACCGAAATGGTGGTGGTTTTTCCGGCTCCGTTGGGCCCCAACAGACTGAAGATTTCGCCCTCTTTGATGTCAAAGGAAATGCCTTTGACCGCAGTGAAATCGCCGTATTTCTTTACCAGGTTCTCAACAACAAGGATGGATGACATATTTGCTCCAGCAGTGGACGGGATGAAGCCACGGAGGTGGGTTCGGGCACAATCATTCGAATTTTACTCGGACTTCCGGGTAAAAACAAATAAGGTTGTTCAGGGGTTTCCGTCTGATCCGATATTTTTGTGGATGAGAATGGAGAATCCGCCCTCATGCTCTAAAATGTGGATTTCGCCACGGCAATTTCCATTGAACGACAAGTAATGAAGGCTTGCCTCAATGGGCAGTCATTCTATTTACGGATAATTAAGCGGATCGTTGCGCTGAAACAGCGCTTGCGATCATACCACTTAATGAGACTTTTGTTGAAGAGCGCGATGGAAGAGGGTCGTAATTTGCCCGGCCAGAAACAGCGCCAGCAAGAGCAGCAGCACGAAGAAAACCTGGATGCGCGCCGAACCGGATTGGAAGATGGGCGAGTCGGGATGCAGGATGTTCTCAATACCACCTAACATCCACCACAAGGCCACCCCGAACACCAGGTTGACCGCGGAGGCGATGAATGGTTGATTGAACAGCCACAGCGCTGCCTGAATGAGCAGCGCTGCCACTCCAAACGCTAACGGAATGCGCCAGCGAGGTTCGTCCCAGAAGATGCCGCCCCAGTTGACTTGCTGGACAACCAGCGACATGGGTAGATAGGTGAGCCAGATAACCAGTCCTGCTCGCCCCAGGGCCAGAGACCAGTCGGCCCACTTGCGCGTACGGAACGCCAGCGCGGCCAATCCGGCCAACGCAGCACAGGCAAAAGAAATTTTGCCTGCCCACACCCAGGCGCCATGCAGGTATACCAGACGGATGCGCTCACCGAGGGTTTTTTCAAGGGGGGCAAAAGCCGTCACCAGGGCAATGGCTGCGAGGGTCAGCCCGAAAAGCAACCAGGGTTTCCAGCGCACAGGGATTCTCTTCATAAGGCGATATTATTCAGCCGTACTGCGCGGGTATTCGGGCAGGTTGTTGAAATAGACGTTCAGTGAGTCGTATTCATCCACGTGCCCAAGACGCTTTAACCAGTCCAATTCGCCTTCTTGAGCGCGATGGCTGACCATGTTTTCTTCGGCTTGAAAGAATTCCCCTTGGATGATATCCAAAAAGACCCCGCCGCTATAATCGATGGCGGCTGCGCCGCTGCGCAGCATCACCACGAACGATCGGGGGATGGGAACTCCTCGCATAGGTCTAGCGGATTGGGACGTTAGCTGGCCAGGACGGTGGAAAAGGTGGTGCTGCGCAGTTTCTCGACCAGCTCGGATTGGGTCTTGCACCAAATGGGGTGCAGCGGGCAGTTTTCGCCAAAGATGCAAGTGCCTGAAATGGCAGTACATTCGTTTAAGGAGATGGGGCCATCGATGGCTTCAATCACTTCCAAAATTGAGATTTCGCCAGGGGTGCGAGCCAACGAAACGCCACCGCGCGCGCCACGGGAAGTGTGAATTAAACCGGCGATCGAAAGCTGAGAAATTATTTTCGCTAAGAAGGACGGCGGGATATGTTGTTCTTCAGCAATGTGGCTGGTGGCGGCTCGCTGCCCTGGCTCTAAGCGCGACAAATAAATCATTGCGCGAAGCGCATAGTCGGCCTGTCGGGTGATTTGCATTTGTCTACCTCAATTTGGATAAGAAGATATTATTTCTCTGAGATTAAATTAGTTTATTCTACTCTCTTTTGTCCATCAAGTGATGGTTATCATCCGTTTGTTATGATTTATGACTAGCCATAGTACACATCTGTAAAAAGAAGGAAAATGGAACACTGAAGAAGGCCCTGACCCCAGTCATCATCCTGCTTTGCCTTTGGATATCCGCCTCAGGAAGCACACGTGAAAAAAAGTTCCTTCTCGCCCGCCCTCTGGATGGATTTGCAGGATTACAGATCGTTAGAGTATAATTTTTCTATGAGTGATTTCCGGTTTCATATCCCCATTGATGTCCGCTACGGCGACCTGGATCCCCAGTGGCATGTAAACAATGCCCGTTACCTGACTTTTCTGGAACAAGGGCGTATGGAGTACCTGCGTACGCTCGAGCTTTGGGATGGGGATGATTTCTTTAATTTGGGACTGATCGTAGCCGATGTGCACATCGCCTACCTGGCGCCCATGTTCTTAGGTCAAAAGGTGCGCCTGGACTTGCGCGTGGCACGCATGGGGCGCAAGAGTCTGGTATTCGAGTACCGGCTCGTTGACTCAGAGAATGCCAAGGTGCTGGCGAAAGCCGAGTCGGTGATGGTAGCTTTTGATTATCACGCTCACAGCAGTATTCCGCTGCCTGAGGATTGGCGGCAAAAGATTCTTGCTTTCGAAGGGTCGGAATTGGAGCAGGAGGGAAATCGATGAACATTCCAATGATCGACAGAAATTTCCTGGTCGATTTTTTGACTGGGCTGTTGAACACGCCCAGCCCCACTGGCTTCACCGAACGAGCCGTGGATTTCACGGAGCAGGCTTTGAACGTGTGTCCTGCCGTACGCGCGCAGCGCACACGCAAGGGGGCTTTGTTAATCACCTTTCCGGGCGCAAAAAGCGACTCTCCGCGCGGCCTGACCGCCCATATTGATACCCTGGGCGGGATGGTCAAAGAGGTGAAATCCAGCGGGCGGCTCAAGCTGACCAAGATTGGCGGGTATGCCTGGAATACCGTGGAAGGCGAGGGGCTCAAAGTTTTTACCCGAAAGAATGGTGTGGTGCGAGGCTCGCTGTTGTTGGCCAAATCCTCCAGCCACGTCCATGGCGGTTTGGTGAACGATGCCAAACGTGACGACGAGGCCATGGAAGTACGCCTGGATGCGGTGACAACTTCGGCAGATGAGACTCGCGCGTTGGGTATTGAAGTGGGTGATTTTGTGGCTTTTGATCCGCGGGTAGAAGTAGTGAATGGCTTTGTGCGTTCGCGGCACTTGGACGACAAGGCCTGTGTGGCCTGTGTCTTGGCTGCATTCAAGGCCCTGCACGATGCAAGGTTGCAGCCCACACAAACGACCTATGCCCTGATCAGTAATTATGAAGAAGTGGGCCACGGCGCCTCGGCGGGTTTTCCGGCAGATCTGTCGGAACTGCTGACGGTGGACATGGCCGCTATCGGGGATGGCCAAACCTCGGATGAGTTCCATGTCACATTGTGTGTGAAGGACTCGGGCGGACCTTACCACCACGGTATGAGCCAGCGGCTGCGTGACCTGGCGGATGAGGCCGGTATTCCCTATAAAATTGACATCTACCCCTATTATGGCTCGGATGGAGAAGCTTTTTGGAGAGCAGGCGGGGATGTGCCGGTAGCTTTGATTGGGCCAGGAGTGGACGCCTCTCACAGTTATGAGCGTACGCACATGGATGCGCTGGTGGCCACGACGCAGTGGGTACTGGCCTATCTCTTGCGTGATTGACCTATGGCGTTCTCAAGAAAGCTTGACAGATAGACAAAAAGATCCTCTTCGGTAAA
>CAYOHX010000031.1:0-47839 GCA_964403875.1 uncultured Anaerolinea sp.
GAATCGCTATTTTGTTAATGTGCTAGTCAATCTAAAGTGACATTGTCAAAGTAGTTAAACTTCACGTTTTATTATTGTTGTCGGACATTTGAATTTTTTTTCCATGATAAACTAAAAACAATAACTACCCAAAGGCAGAGGAAAGTTTTCTTTTTCCTCTGAGCCTTCTTAAATTATGTCTTCATCCAGGATTGGCATAGCCGCCATGAAAAAAACTCTTTCAACCATCATTTTTCGTATTCTGCTTGTAAGTGTTGTAGCTTTGGGGTTAGAAAAGAGTCCTCAAACCATATTTGCAGCCGCACAGTTCCCTTATAAAGGGACATACAATCATCATTCGATGATCACAATTCCGGATGGTGAAGCATGCGATAATGCCGGATACTTTGTGATGAACGACCGGTTCTTAGCCACGGGAAAAATGTATGAAGCTAGCTGTCCAGAAAGAGATATGTCTGCCGTTTACATCTATGAGAAAACCTCAACCGGATGGGTACACTCCTGGTTATTAATGCCTCCAAATGAACAATGGAGCAACCGAAAGGCAAGCCCTACGGCAATTGATAACGACCGCCTAGTTGTTACTTACTCAGATCTTAACACTTCTTCTTATTTGGCCAGCGCGATTGTTGCGATATTTCATTTTGATGGGACTAATTGGATTTTCGATGATCAGCTGATCGCACCAGACCCAACAAACGATTTGGGTTTTGGGTCGCCCATTATTTTGTCGGGGTCAAAATTGCTGATCGGAGCCACACGGGCGACGATTGACGGTCGCTCATACAAGGGCGCAGTTTTCAATTATGAATTTTCCAGCGATGCGTGGGTGCTGACCCAAAAAATCACAGACACAGCGGATATTCGCAGTAATTATTTTGGGACGCCAATCGTTTTGCAGGACGATACCCTATTTATCGGTTTTCCAAACTTTTATGATGGTGGGAAAGTGAATACATATAAATGGTTGAATGGAACCTGGACAGCTTCTCAGGTCATCACTTCACCCAATGCCACATACAACGCCTACTTCGGAGATACGATTGCAGTAGACGGAAACACGCTGGTGATCGGTGCTACCTGGGATGATATAGGAACGGGTTTAAATCAGGGTTCGGCGTTCATCTTCGAAAAAGAAGGTGATCTATGGGTAGAAAAGGGGAAATTAACTGCCTCCTCTCCCCAACAAAATGACTACTTTGGGTCTGATGTAGAGATTGCTGGAGCTACGATTTATGTTGGATCTTCTCAACGAAGCACAGATGGAAATAGTTCGGGGGCTGTTTCTATTTACCATAAACCTGCAACAGGCTGGCAAGCTGTACAGCCGGCGCAGGAATTAAGATATCCAAATTCCGGTTATTTTGGAGGCAAGATTCAAGCAATCGGAAATTCATTGTATATAGCTTCGCCATACCAAGACGTAAATGGAAATGCAAATCAAGGAGCAATCCACGTATATCATCTAGGTATCAGCCATACACAGTTATACTCCATCTTCGAAGGGGAAGAAAATTTACCCCTTTCCTTCAGACTAGACAGCCCGCCTGCGTACCCCGCGACCATTTCGATCCACTCAAACGACCCTTCTGTAGTTGTTTTTCCCAGTCAACTGGTTTTCAATCCTGATAATTGGGATCAAGTACAAGACTTTCTGATCACATCCATCGGAAATTGCCAGGTTGAGGGCCCAAGACTGCTCACTTTATCCTTCACTGTGTTAAGTCAGGACTATTTCTATAACAATCTCACCATTTCTCCGATTACAGTAGGTGTAGACGAAAAGTTCTTTCTCATGGAAAACGAAATGTTCATGGAAGAGAGTGGATCACAACAAAACGGCATCTACCTGGTATCTGCGCCAGAACATCCAGTCACTTTTAGCGCTCAAGACAACCCAGCGCTACTGATGAGCCCCAACCCATTGATCGTGCAACAGGATGAGCAGATATCGTTCTTTGATGTGCAAGCTGTCGACAACAATGTTTTTCTTGGGAATCAAAACTTGGTATTCACCTTGCAATCCTCCAGCGCGGATCCATTCTATGATGATATTTCCATATGTCTCAACGTGTTGGTCACCGAAAACGATTATTTCGCATATTTGCCCATTGTCGGAAATCATGGACCTTGACTGATCCAGGCGGCTTTTTTCTCTCTCTGGACAATCCCTTACAACATCTGATCTTTGGCGAAACCATCATAACCCACGTTCAAACTGACAAACCTTCTTCATGCCCTGGAGGACAGCCGGTACATTTCTCACTATCCTTCAGCTACCTGCGGGAGCCCAGCCCCAGGAGGAAGAAGAAGGTTACTCCCAATCCTCCGGAAGATAGCGGCGAATACGCTTAATCTCTCCATGTTTCTTCTTTTCACCCACCCGAGCTGCCTTGGCAGCCACGCACGGGTGGGTTATTTTGGGCTTTTTGAGTGCTTTTTGAAGCCGATTGATCAAACCTTCGATGGAATCAAAGTCATTTTGTTCCTGTGTGCGGTAGCGTTCGGCTTCGATGATCAAGATTGTCGTACGATTGCGAGCGAAACTGTACTGTCGTTGCAAAAATTCACTCGATAGTATGCCCTACGCACCAATATTACAGCGGGATCGAATTCCGTTGTCCGTGTGCGATTATATATATTTTCGGTCCTCCGGAGAGGCAGGCGCGGAAGAACTCGTACTAAATATCCTTTCAGCACCGGACTCTGATGAGCTTATCACTTGCCAACCGGTTCAGACTGATGCCTGACTCTGCTGCTTCTAATACCAATTGCCGGTGAAGCTCAGGGGGGACGCGCAGCGATGGAACAACCGCAGGAACAAAATCCATCAAATCCATCAGCAAATCGCCCTCAAACGCCACCCATTGGCGCTTTAACCTCGTGAGCGCGGGCGACAGGGTTTATTTCATTGGCAATGACGACACAAACGGTAAAGAGCTATGGGAGTCCGATGGAACCGCCTCCGGAACACAAATGGTTACTGATCTCACACCTTGGGCTACTTCTTCAGTTTATACGAGCACTAGAAAATATGAAAAGTCATCCGGCAATCAACGAGAAACGCTGGGCAAAAATAGATCGACACCCAGATTGGTATTCGTGGTAAAAGACCAGGAAATCGGACTATCCGGATGGAACCCGAACTTATCCTGGACATCTGGCATATTACAGTTAAAGCTCGTATTGCTTGGGAACGGGTCATGCATCAAAAAATAGCTAAAAGCAGGGCCAGGATAAACTTTCCATCCGTTTACTTCTGGAGTGCAGGTTATCGCCATCGATTCAGATAAAACGGGTTCATTAAAGGTGACCGAAAATACCTGTCTTCGCCAAATCGTGCCTGAATTTGGTGTGAAGGACAGGACTTTGGGTGTGTAATTCCCCGGAGCAATCGGATTATGCCGGAACATATACAGGTAATCACTACTCCCGATGACAACTTCCTGGCGTTCATCCCGATCCAAATCGGCTACCACCAGGTGGTTGTACCATCCCGTATAATCGCTGCCCAATTCGGTAGATTCCCACAATGATTTCCAGGTCAGGGGTGAGACCACGCTAAGCATGGTTTTATCGCTCAGGATCAGTTCGAGCCGCCCATCCTGGTTGAAATCCACCAGTCGAACACCGTAAAGCGGATTTTGCGCCAGGGAAATCTGATGCGCCGACAACAGCGTTTTATTTTTACCATCATAAATTCTTAACGCTCCATCCTGCGTTCCTGCCAGAATCTCAAGTACGCCATCTTGATTCACATCCCCGCAAGATAAAGAAACGAGGGCAGCCTCATTCTGAACCCATTCCTGATTATGCGTCAATCCATCATAAACGTACATACCATCCAGCCTTGCCATGATTAATTCTGGGGCAGGATCAGAATCAACATTACATGCAATCAATTCATTTGAGATAGATGGAACAGCCGGCCATTGGATACTCCATTTTTTGGCTTTCGTGGAAAGGTTGGTGGCACTTAAAGAAATATAAGTTTGAAATCCATCGTTTGTTTCTTCCGAAGTGATCAACTCTTTCTGACCATCTAAATCTATATCTACAAAAGTGAACAGGTCAAACGGTTTAAACGCCTCACTAACATATTCCCAAATGATCTGATGAGTGATGCCATCCACGGCACTCAAGCGAGAATATTGTGAATAAGGGGGTGTGAAATTAAAAACCACGATCTCTAATTTGCCATCACCGTTCACGTCTACCAGCTTTAAACCTGAATTGGTAAACGTATTTAATGTGGTGTCCATGGGTTTGTCCCATTTTAAAATATGAGTTGCGGCATCATATACCGAAACGACACCTCCCGTGCCATAATCACTCGAATATGAGATCGTTGCGATTTCTGCCTTACCATCATTATCCACGTCCCCGGCATCTAGCGCTGAAAACGGCCCAATTAACTCTGGCGACCGCCATTCGAAATGGTTTGTAGCTGTACTTCCGATGAAAAGACCGATTCGCGTGCCACTGATCGCTTCAACAACCTGGTCACCATCTACATCGTCGAAGGCAAGGCTGCCGAAGTCTGCTTCCCAACCGGTACCTGTTATTGTTTGTAAAAACTGTTGGTTTTGTCCATTGTAAATGGAAATGCCGTAAACCTGATCGTCACCTACGGCAACTTCGGTTACTCCATCCTGATTAATATCACCAGCATATATGGATGCGGGCCAGTTATTCTTCCAAGGAATTTGCCATTTACGACTCTGCGTCTCGGCGTCATAAGCGGAAATGTATGTTGGCGTCCAGCCTTCAACACAGAGAATTTCTTTGCGTCCATCATTGTCCACGTCACCTAAGGCAACCGGTTTTCCATTCGGATAACTAAAACCAGATCCCTTATCCCATTCAATCACCCCCGTCTTACCATCAATGACTCTGTAATTACTTACAATTTCGAGAGCATCATCGGTATCAACATTTCCAAGATAAAGAGGGCCCCAGGTGCCGTTTATAGCTTTTGACCACTTAACCTGAAGCGTTTGCGCATCAAGTACTTGCAGTCCGCCAAATCGAGTTCCAAGTACGAGCTCGTTTCTGCTATCCGTGTCGATATCCGCCACTGCCATCTGGGTTGCCCAATCCCCTTCAAATGTCAAAAGCGCAATTCGTTGATAAGATGTGGCATCATAAACTTCGAGATTACCATCATAATCAGCGACATAGACCCGGTATCCCAGGCTATTTAGAGGCCGTCCCACGGTAATTTGGGATAATTCAGAAGGAACTTTTGAACTGACATATTTAAATCCATACGTGGAATATTCTGGGTTATAGGAGGCAATCCTCCAGGAATCATTACCGCCGTAAAGAATTTCTTTCTTGCCATCATCATCCAGATCGAGAACAAAAAGCCCAGTATCCCCTATCCCATGCCCCCAATCACCTGTCCTCCAAACTTGGTCCAAATATTGTGCATCGAAGGAAAGCGGCGTTGAAGCACTGCCCAGCCGGGTAACGTTTGAAGATGTTTGTTCTAAAAATGGGCTTTTTACGGAGGATGGCAAAATGCTCTCCGCCAAAAATGTGGTAATAAATAGCGATGTCCAAATCAAACGAATCCAATTAAAGCGCATTTTTGTTATCCCCGTGCAGTATTTAATTCTCGCATGCTCAAGGAATGAGCGGGCTATTCCCAATCTCCCGTATTATACCTCCGAGTGCGATTGATCCCCCCTCTGCACTTTTTCTCGTCCACCCGCAGTCACATGGCTGCCAGCGAGTTGGATCAGGCGTTCTTTGACATCCGCTTCGAGAGATGGGGAGCTGCGCACATCAAAGCGCAGTTGAACCAAAGCCGCGACCTTATTCATGCCCTGGAGGACAGCCGGTACATTTCTCACTATCCTTCAGCTATCTGCGGGAGCCCAGCCCCAGGAGGAAGAAGAAGGCTATTCCCAATCCTCTGGATGATAGCGACGAGTCTGCTTGACCTCCCCATGTTTCTTCTTTTCACCCACCCGAGCAGCTTTCGACGTCATGCTCGGGCGGGTAGCTTTGCGCACCTTGGGTTTTTCGAGGGCTTTCTGGATTAAGGCAATCAGGCGCTGGGTGGCGTCGAAGCGGTTTTGGTCTTGAGTGCGGTAACGCCGGGCTTCGATAATCAGGATCCCATCTTCAATGACACGACTGCCGCCGAGTTTGATGAGCCGTTCTCCGACATCTGGTTCAAGAGAGGGTGAGTTGCGAACGTCAAAGCGAAGTTGAACCGAAGTCGCGACCTTATTCATTCAGTGACCTCCCTGTCGCCTTCAATCATTTCCCCTCCCCCACAGGCTTGTAAGCCCGTGAGGGAGAGGAAAATACGATTATTCAAGTTCCCCGTACGACATCTCAATTTCCCTTGCCCCTTTCTCGATGTCGAGTGAGTGACCAGGAACCATCTTCAGGCCGGCCAGGAACTTTACCATTTCGCCGAGATTGTCACTCTTGAAGAGCGCAGCCGGCTCCCCGATCTCGTGAAAATCACCGTTGATCTCCACCTCCACATGGACCCAGGCGGTGTAAGTCTTTTCAGCCATACGCCCTCCTAGAAATCCCAATCGCAGCCGGAAACGCGGTCTTCGTACTGCGCTTCCAGGTGACTATCTTCGGTCCGGTCCAGCCGGCTTTCCTCGGGAGCCTCGCCCTCACATTCAGGGCAGCGGCAGTCGCGCGGGTGCGCCAGCAGGTTAGCCGTTTCGCTGGTGTGATCACTCGCGTAATCACGGCCATCAGGATGGCCCTCTTCGACCGGGCGCTCAGTCTTCTGGATCGCCGTGATAACCATCGGGAACAGCAGATCAGTCCACCAACCCTCGGCAACGGTGCAATCCAGGCTTTCCTCAACCTCGCCCAAAAAGTATTGCAAGTCCTCTTTCGATATTTGCAGGGGATTGATCCCCTTCTCGATCAGGTACTTGAAAACCTCGTCTGCAACCTGTTTCCAGGTCAGCGAGATCGCCGGCGCTTGCAGGTCGTGACCGCATGCGGCCACCTGGTCTTGAAAGTCTTTCATGCTGGCCGCTAACGCGTGCTCAGCGGCTTCGTGCGTAAAATCTGCGTTCATGCTTCCTCATTGTTGTTTTGGAAGTCAGGGCAAGACACCAGGCCCGTTCCGCTGCAATCGTCGCAGCGGTCGGCCCAGCCGCCGGCCTCTTCACCGCACCCGCTCGCGGGGACGCGACCCTCACCCTCGCATTCGGAGCAAGAGATCAGTCCCGTGCCGGAGCAGGTGACGCAGCGGTCGGCAGATTCCTCTTCGCCGCCATCCGTGCGATTGATCGTCACGCCGGCTTGCTGCGCGGCTTCCTCAACGGAGATACCAAACATCTCCTTGAAACAGTCGTCGCACAGCGCATTTCCTCCAACCAGGGGAGCCGGATTCGTGAGAACGTCCCCGTTGCAGCAGTCGCAGATCACTTCGTCCGCTTCCAGCATCGGGCCTTCCTCGCGGCCACCGTCCTCGGTCCAGAAAATGTAAGCCGGACGCGCTTCAGGCGTCCACCATTCGATTTGTTGAATGTTGTCCATCGGTAGTCCTCCTTGTGATGGTTTGAGGCAGAGAGGTTCCCCCCTCTGCCTCAGAATATGTTCCTTCTAGGTGTGAATGTCCACGAACAGGATCGTGGCATCCTCGTCGTCGGGCAAAACTCCATCCAGGTCCTCTGCCTTGTTCAGCACCATCACCCGGATCGTGTTGTAGGCGCTGTTGACGACCGTGGTAAACGGGCCAACCCGTGCCGCAACTTGCTCTAGCACTGATCCCGCGTGGCCGATCTTCCAACCGTCACCACCCGAAAGCGCAGCTTGCGCAACTGCTTCGCGCAGCACAGTCACCGCTTTGTCGATGTCCTTGACTTCGTTCTCCTCGGAGACGAAACCGCATTCATCCTTCGGTTTCAGGAACTGAATAGCCTGATTGATCTCGTAAACCACGATCGAGTCAGCAAAGCGCAAGGCTTCCGGCCAGCGCTCCTCTTGCGGGAGATCCAACAGTTTTTCGCTCAACCAGTCGCGCTCGCGGTAGTCATCTTTCGGGCAAAGTTCTGTAACCTCGCCCTTCCGATTGACCGTGGCCATCTCCTGATACCAGTTGTTCTCGTCCAGCAGGGGTTCGTAGACCTCGTTGAAGACGCTCATGGGCGAGTCGCCCCGACATAAGAAACAGTAAATCGCGTGCATTTTTGTTTATCCTCCTTGTGATGGTTTGAAATATCAGTGGAGGGCTTATCGCCCTCCACTCGGTTAGAATCCCAGGCCCTTTTCCTTCAAGCTGGTGTACCGCCCAGGGCTGCCCACGATGATGTGGTCCAGCAGTTGGATGTCCATCAGCTTGCCGGCCTCCCGGACCGCCCTTGTTAATGAAACATCGTCAGGACTCGGATTCGGATCGCCGGTCGGGTGGTTATGCCCCAGGATGATCCCCACAGCGTTCAACTGGACACACGGGCGAAACAGTTCGGAAACGCGAACTTGCGCGTTGTTCACTGCACCCTTGTAGATCTCAATTGCATCCATGAGGTTGTTTCGCGTGTCCAGCGCCAACACCACCAACCGCTCCTGATCGCGTCCTTCCAACATCGGGCGCAGGGCATCATATGCGTCACGCGGCGAATGAAGGCAAACAGACTCGCCATCCTTCGGCTCCAGCAGCTTGCGAGCCAACGCCAGGGACGCTTTCAGCCGCAAAGCGGTCTGATTGCCCACCCCAGGCACGGCAGCAATCTGATTGGGGTGCGCTTCGGATAAGCGCTGGATCGACTTGAAACGCTCCAGCAACCGTTCCGCTACCTCAATCTGGGCCTGGCCACCCACGATCACCGCCAGCAGTTCGCCCAGCGTGCAGGCTTCCGGCTTCGCCGCCACCCGGTAGGCGGGTTGTTCCCGCACAGGCAGCGTCTTGGCCTTCGCCGGCTTGTAGTCGGGCGCCAGCACATCATTCAGCAATCCAGGTTGAGCGATCATTGCCGCCCTGCCTTTCCCGCCTCAACGGTGATGTGGACTCCGCTAGCGGTATTCACGCGCCCGGTCAGAGTATTCATCGCGTAGAACGTGACGCTCTTCTCCCCGGTTACCTCCTCTGTTTCCAGATTCAGCGCAAACGCGCGAAACCACAACCAGTCATCCCCCGGCCATTCGCCATCACCCACATGCTCCCGGCAAACCGCCACGATTTCATCAACCGTGGGAAAATCCGGGTTATCAAATCGGCTGTCCATGTGTCCTCCTTGTGAATTAAGAAAAAAGGCAGACGTTCATCTTGAAAACGTCTGCCTCCTCCTTCTATGCCCTCGGATCATAGCCAGTCTCCTGGTAGATCCTCTGGTTGATAAACGTACACTGTTCTGCGGTCATGATTTCATCCCGGCGCACGCCTGGGTAGACGCACACACCAGACTCGTCATAAACCGGCAAGAACAGCCACGGGTTTTCAGCCAACCGCTTTTTTACCCGCTCAGCTTTGGCTTCGAGAAAGTGGCTCAGACCACCATTCTCGCAGCGCCAACCAGGTATGCGCCGGCCTTCCGTGTCCCGGTCGGCCCACGTCTGATCCACAAAGATTTTCCCTCCGCAGATCGGGCAGGTGAGCGCCGGATGATCCGGAGCACGTTGCCCGCCACCTTTGAGATACGCCGCAACTGCTTTCACATGGGCGCATTTCATTTTTGTCTCGCCACAGGAACAAACCCGATTCTTGGTAACCACCTTGAAGCCGGACTCATACTCTAGCTTGACGTGATACTCAAAGCCGGAAACGAAAACAACGTCATCCGTGTTGATCTCGATCTCCTCGATATCCTTGTCCCTTATGCTTGCCATGCTCCTTTCTCCTGCCGCGCAGCGCGGCGAGCCTTGTCCATGCGGCGTTTATCGGCGCGAGCTTCGGCAAGCGTGTAATCGTGCTGCTTGCCGCGCTTCACTTTCGAGAGGCTCTTCTGCTCACGGGCGAGTCCGCGAATGGTGGAAATGGTGGTTTTCATCAGTTTTCTCCCTGTCAAACAATTGAAAAAAAATTGGGTTTCTACGTTTAGCCTTGTGGCCTAACTACCTCTAAAGCCGACACCATTCAGCGCCGGCTTTAAGTAGCGGGGAGTGGACTCGAACCACTACATTCCAGGTTATGCGCCTGGTGAGCTGCCTTTGCTCTACCCCGCATCGCTTCTCCCCTGCCCCAAAAACTCACCTGATCATCTCTGATGAGCTTTCAGGACAGCCTCTGCTTTCGCAGAGGACTGTCGTATTCTTGTTAGCGGATACCCATAACGATGATCTTGTCTTTCAGTGCCGCTCCTTAAATGAACGGGAGGAAGATTTTTTCTTCCTCGATCAGCCGTCCCAGGCGCTTGCACAAAGCAATACCCGCCTCGTTGCGCGGATCGGTGGTCCCTCCCGACTTCTTGCCCATCCCGATCAGGATGTTCATGAAGCCGCGAATGACGCACTGCTGCAAGGTGTGGTGCTTTTCGGCCAGAGAATCCGCGACCTTCGCGTCGAAACCGGTCGTCCCGAAAGCGTTGTAGGTCTCGGTGAGAATCTCGGCCAGATGCTCCGGTGTGAAATTGGACCGTTTCACCAGATCGTAAATGCTCACAGTCGAGCCGTTCTCAAGAACGATTTTGTGTTTGTCAACTTCGGGCATGGTAGCCTCCTTGTGTTTTTGCGTTTCTAATTCCAGAGGGCAGCCTTGCGACCGCCCTCTGGTTCACCCTTATTCCTCTAGCCCAAACTCTTTCACGTCCAGCGCACAGCCACGCTTGACTTCCGTCGCGCCTACCTCGAAACGCACGCGCGTTCCTTGCGGGTGGCAGTCGGCAAAAGCCAGCGGGTCTTCGGTCTGCGCCGGCGAGAAAACGCCGATCTGGAGCGGCGGTTTTCCTTCTGGATACGAATCCGACTCCGGGGATCCGTAAAACAAGTCCAGGATCGCCACCGGCCCTTCGTTACTCACTTCTGGGCAGTGAACATAAAAACCGTACGCGCACTCTTCCAAAACCAGAGTCCCTTTCGCTTCGGGCTTGTCGAACTCCATGCCTATACGAAAGCCAAACTCGGCTTGCTCCAGATAAACCTTCACGCCGTCGCTGGCATGCACCAGCTTGCGCAGTTCGGGTTCCTCCTTCACGGCCTCGCCTTGCACATGAATCGGTGGGCAGGGAACGCCGGCTTTCTCAAACAGCCAGCGGATTTTCTGCCTGGCCCAGGCGATGTCCTCCGGGCGATTACAAACACGCGGCGGGCGTTTCTTCACCGCACGCAATTCTTCAGCATCTGTTCCCAGAAGCAGGTGGGTGATTTCCTCACCCTCCCATCCCCAAGACACAGAGGCTACCAGAGCGCAAGGCTTCGAGAACGATCCGGCGATCATCACCACCTCGTCCCACCCTTTCGGGTGATCTTCGGGAGTGCACCAAATCTGAAAACCGCCGCTGCCAGGCTCAAACAGAGCTTCCGGTTCGGGATTCTCTGCGATGTCCAGACGGCGAGCCTGTTTCAGCACCGGCTCCAGACGCTTGTGTTCCGTAGAGTAAGACATCTAGCCCTCCTTCCTCACGGGCATGAGCAGGTACTTCCACCCTTCTTTGCCGTTTTTCCACATCGCCGGCGCCAGAGGCCCGTTCAAGTTCACCTCAGCCCCTCCCTCGATTTCCGCGAGTGGGAGCAGGTTTGCATTGAACGAGATCGCCTCCCCGCTCAGCACACCTTCGGCCTTGAGCGGAGTCAACTCGATCTTGCACGAGCCAACCTCCGCGACCTCGGAGGAAACCGCCACGCGCTCACCAATCGTCATGGAAACGACCGGCTGCTTCGTGCTGCTCTCTCGGGCAACGACTTTGGCTGTCCTGATCGCCGCCGCCAGCGAGCCATCAAAGACGATCTTGGTCTTTGTAGACTTGGGCATGATCTGCCGCCAGTCGGGGAATTGTGCATCCACCAGCTGCGCGGCCACAAAGCCTTCGTCGTCCAGACCGAAAATCACCTGGTATCCGGTCACGGCCATCCGAGCATCGCCGGCCTGCTTCGAGAGGCAATTCACCATCCCCGGTATTGCTTTCGCCGGAATAATGAACGCCATTTGCTTTTCGCAAGTCGTCGCCAGGATGTAGACTGCTAACCGAAAACCGTCGGTGGCAGCCAGCACGATTTCTTTGTTGACCACCTCCACTCTCACCCCCTGGAGACCAGGACGTGAGACTTCGGTTGAGGCCGCGCCAGCAACCAAGCCAATCGCCTGCGCCAGAGCTGCACTGGACACGCCCAGGGATGTGTACTCTGCGCTCCGGCCCAACAGGGGGATCGCATCGCCGCCCAGTCCCTTGAACGTCGTCTTGCCGGCCTGCGTTTTCACGCACAGCCCTTCTTTGGCATGGGTGATGTCCAGGTCGCCATCGGCCGCGCCCACCACGTCCACCAGCGTTTTCGCCGGCAGAATGTAGGTTTGCTCCTCCTGGCTTTCGACCGGAAGGAACAGGCGCGCGCTGGACTCCAGGTTGACCCCCTCGACCGCCAGCTTTCCAGCGCTGAACACCATACGGATGACCGGAGTCATCACGACCTTTTCCATGCCAAACAGGATCTGCTTGACTGCGAAGGCCCCTGCAAAGGGGATCGCCGCCTTCAATATCTCGTGCAATGGTTTCTTGTCGATTCTCATGGGTCCTCCTTGTCCAAAGAATAAAGATTGGTTTGCTGCATTCGCCCATTCAGGGCAGACCAGCTACGTTTTTGGCAGTCTTGCCAGAAGGCAAAACAGCAAATACTCACCGCCAACCTTTTCGGGTTGGCGGTGAACATTTGACGTTTTGTTTTGTTTCTTGTGTTGCCGGTTAGTCGATATGGATCAGGACACGAGTCCTTCTGTCTCGGCTCACCAAAACCTGCCGGCGTTCTTGCCACCAGGGAACGACAAACATAACGTATTCCCCGCGTTTGCCAACCACCCAGGTTTGCGCTTGGCGCCCAATTTTGAACTCAACCACCAGCGTTTTGCCGGGGTGGTCAAGCGCCCAATCGTAGGCCGCCTTCTGCCAGGGAGTGCTGAGCCACTTTGTGTTTCTTTGTAGAAACTGCGCGGCGGTCATTCTTTCTCCGCCAGGCACGCGCCCTTTCCCCTTGGCGATGATCGCATCCCACGTCGCCAGCGGGTCTTTACTTTCATCTACCCCGCTGATGGGGATGTTCTTCTCGCGGACAGCCTCTACTGAGGGACACATCCGCTTGATTTGAATTATAGGATCTATGGTTGTTGTCGTCATGCTAATCCCTGTACACCAGGATCTGCGTTGTGTTGTCGCGGCTGATCCAAATTGCCCCACCGGAAGTGTTCTCGATATAGAAAACAACGTATTCACCGTGTTTTCCTACCGTCACGATTTCTTCCCAGGAGTCCTCTTGCGGCACCTTGATAACTAGCGCCAGTATCCAGCCAGGATTGTGGATCGCCCAATCGTAAGCCGCCTTGAACCACAGGCTCATCGGCGCCGTGTTTTTGCGCAGGTATTCTTGAATTCCCACGCTTTCACCAACCACGCACTCTTTCCCGGCTTCCACGCTGGCTTCCCACGTCGCAAGCGCTTCGTCTTTGATACTCAGACCTTCAGCGACTTCGCTAATCGGGATATCTTTGGTGTACGCATTGGTTATATATGGGAGCAGTTGTTTTACATTTTCAACGATATTCATGCCACCTCCTTTTGATTACCTTCTACCGCCTCGATGATCTCCACCGCTACCGCGCGCACGCGGTCCAGGCAAGAGAGGATGTCCTCTTTGCTGGCTTCCCACAACGCCAGGTAATTCGGTGAGAGGGACGAGATACCGAAGTGTTTGCAGACGACATGCGCCGCCGTATCCGCTTCGATTTCCCGCTGCTGGCGAGTCGTATTCTTGTGCACCTCCGGCCGGGTGTGCTCATACAGCTCATGGGCTAACTCATGCACGAAGGTGTGCGTGCCGGCTGCGGGCAGAAGTTTGATCTTCCCACCGCTGGAACTTCCTTCGGCGCCGCCCTTCATCTCGTTCACGATCTCGACGGCAATCCCCTTGCTGTTGGCAAAGGCCGTTAGCGCCGCCTCCACGTCCGCGTCCTTCGCCCGTTCCCGCCATTCCAGTTCATCGGGCAACGGATCGCCTTCTGTCTGCGAAATATCGAAAACGTAAACGGTCGTAAAGCACACTCGCCGGTGGGGAGCGGTATTTTCCTCTCCCTCGCCGCGCACCAATGTGCTCAGCAACACTGGACCTTCGGGTGTATCGCCAGCATCTCCTTCTTGTTCTTTCGCCTTCGGCTGGAGAACGCGGGGAGCCAGGATCGCAATCCCCTTCTCGCCCTTCTTCACCCAGCGGTTGAATTTCTGCTTCCAGGTCTGAAAGCCGGCTACCAGGGTGGCATCCGGTTTCTGCAACCAGATCAGGATCTGGTTGTGCAGGCTGTAGCGGTGGAACTTGCTCAGCGTGTCGAAGTAACGCGCCAACGCTTCGCCGGCGCGTACCGCGTCGGTTTCGGCGGCCAGCGCCTTGATCGCGTCCGTGATGGACTCCATCAGGGCGTTGCGCTTCTCCTGCGATTGAGTTTTCCAATCGGCAGATTGCGCGGTCATTCGTACATCTCGCTTTCGTTCACCGGCCAATCGTTCACCGCTTCGCCAATGTTCGTCACGATCATCGGCTCAGCCGAAACGTTGAAACCGGGATGAAGATTGCCTTGCGAGTCGCACAGCCACACATCCAAAACGTGCAGCGGATCATACGACCCACTCCGCGCAGGGGTGCAGCAAGGGTAATCTGCGCCGTAGATCGGGCGCTTCACCTTATAGATCAGGTGTTTGCTCAACCAGCGTTTCTTGTGCATATCACGCCTCCTTCCGATTTCTTGTGTCCACCACGTAGGCCGGATACATTCCCACCAGGCCGCTAATGCCCACACCGCCACCGACTAATCGGACTGCGGCGGGCAGTTCTTCTTCAACCTCCATGTACCCGCGCCGGGCCAACGTTTCCGCGCGCGCCGGCTTGTACGGAGCAAATGCCGTAAACACGCATGCCTCATCCAAGATCGCCCACGTAGACCGCCCAAAGCGGTTAACGATCACCTTCGCTTTCACCGTTTGGCCATCCAGCGTTTTCAGCACCGTGAACGGGTGCTTGCCGCCGGCGCGAACGAGCGCAGCCAGCATTTCGTACACATGGATCGTCAGGTCGTCACAACGATTGCTCACAAAGCAATCGTCCAGGTCACCACCGTTACGATCCAGGCGTTCTTGCTGCCTCTTGGCTACCTCGCGGGCCATCCGCTCGTAATCCTCGGCGCTCTTGCCCGGATCGAGAAAATATATTCCGCTCATGAGTTTCCTCCTTGTAAAGGTGCTCCCCTCCAGGAAAACCTGGAGGGGAGGCATAGTTCCCTGCTAGCCAATTACTAGAAGGGTTTTCCTGCTAGCCGGTTGCTAGAAGGGAATTTCATCATCAGGGGACACACCACCGCCGGAGGGCGCGCCATCCTCGTCGTCGCCGCCACTCCTGGCCCCCTTGCTGTCAAGGAAACGAACCTCGAGCGCGGTCACCTCGAAGGACGCGCCGGCCTCACCGTTCTTGCGGGTGAAGGTCTTCGGGCCGCCCGTGGAGGGATCAACCACCAACCGGCCTTCCACCAGCACCTTGCTGCCCTTATTCAGGAACTTGTTGCAGGCTTCGGCCATCTTGCCCCACACTGTGATCTTGAACCACGCGGTCTCTTTCTTCTGCGAGCCATCTGCCGCGGGGTAAACGCGTGTAGTGGCCAGCGAGAAGTCGGTTACAGGCTGCCCAGAGGGGGTGTATCGCATTTCGGGGTCGCGCCCCAGGTGTCCTACGATGATCAGTTTTTGAAACATAGAAAATCCTCCTTTTATTCGATCAATGATTTTCAGTCGCCACCATTTCTCTGGTGACGTTGAGTGTCCACTCGACTCGCGTCTGCCGATTTTTCGCTTCGACGATAAACGCATTCGTCATGCGCTCGCCGTACTCGCGTTCTCTGGCAGCAGCTAAGTCCACTTCGGCCTTCTGCAATCGCTTCAAGGCCGCGTCTGCTTGTTCGTATGGCACTGGCTCGATATCGGTCAAGGCCAGCCATTCCTTCTCAGCCTGTTCAAAACGGTCTTCCGCTTGGATCAGGTAGAAAGGTTTTTTGGGCGGGGGAGGCATGCTCTCCCACCCGTATCCGTATACCCGGCCATAGTCCATGCCGTCCTCCTTGTGATAAACACTACCGGAGACGTTCTTCTGTCTCCGGTAGTGTCTGAGTCCATCGGTTGTGAGGGTAGACTAGGCGGGGGGATTCGCCTTCAGCCACTCGCGCAGGGCATCTTTCGACGCCGGCGCATGGCCCACGGCTTTCACATGGCGGTCATACGCATCGGCTTCCGCGCCCGGACCAACCGGCTTGCCATCGGTGTACTTGCGCTCAACAGGAGCGTCAGCGGCGGGAGCCGCGTGGCCGTTGCCGTTTGCGGGAGCAGCCGGCGCAGCGGTGGAAACACCGCGCTCAAAGCGAACAAAGACGCGCTTGGCGACTTTGTACGCCTTCTTCTCGGCGGCAGCCTTCTCCGCTTCGGCCTCGTCGTACTTTGGGTTAGCCTTGTAGACGATATAGGCCCCACGATCCGTGACCGGAATGGCGTACTCGCGGTCGTTCTCAGCATCCTTGCCGCGCTCCAGAGGAGCAGCACTCGGATACACCTTGAAACGATCCATCACGCCGAACAGGGATACGAACTCGGCGGTTTCTTCCACTTTTTCCGCGTCCAGGTAGACCGACAGCACGCGGAAATTCCCGCCCGTGTACACGTCGAAGATCGGCGTGTATGAGCCGTCGTCTTCCTTCTTGCGCCGGCGCACCAGGTGGGTCACAGCCTCGCGCTTCTCGCCTTCTTCTAGCCCAGGCAGACTCACCATGAACCCGGCTCCGACCAGCAAGCTGATGTTGCCGAACATGGCCCGCGCCTGTTCTTCACTGAAAGCGAATGCGGGAACCGGCAGAGTCACCTGCACGCCCCCGCCGGCAGGATGGTACAACTTCACCCATCCTCCACTCAAATCCACAGGCTTTCCATTATTTTCCATCAAGACCTCTTTTCCAACGGATGATTTATCTTGTTCGCCCTCCGACAGGCGGATCGCTTCGATGTGCTTGCAACGCACTTGCCCTTGAAAGCGACTGAAATCCGGGCAGGAGCAAGACCATCCCTCTCCGTTCTGGCGAACATCATAGGGCAACTTGTCCCCGTTCTGGACCAGCCACAGCCCAGGCGCTTTGCGCACGATACAAAACAACCCATGATCCAGGGCCTCACGCGCTCGTTGAGTTCGCTCAGCCTGCGTTTGTTCGATCTCCGCCATGCGCCACCTACCGGACGTACTGGCGCAGCCGCTTTTCCAGCCAGCGGGTGCGACTCGCGTACACCAGCAGCGCGGCATGGTAGCCAAAAACCGCCAGAACGATCCCGATCCCCAGGATTATCGTTGCCATACAGCCTCCTTTCATTTCTCCTTGTGAATAGAATGAAAATTAGTCAGCTACGTTAGCCCCGATTCAAGTCAGGGCAGACCAGCTACGTTTAAGCCGGCACTTCTCAGCGCCGGCTCTAAGAGGGAATGGGACAGGCTCGAACTGTCCCGCGCGGCCTCACCGACTTTCCCTTATCACCTCACCAGTTTCGCTATCTCTTCGAAATTCTCTCGACCGCCTTTTCCAAATCTTGCGGGCTGGGCGCGCTGTAAATACGGACTGCGTTCAAGCCAGTTCCCAACAGGGCAGCGACCGTTTCCAGACCCGCGCCGCTGTCAACCAGGTTTTTGGCGAAGGTGTGCCGCAGAACATTGGGCATCAGATTCTCAATACCGGCGTCCAGCCCAATGCGCCGGATAGAACGCTGAACCGAACGACCGCCTAAAGCACCGTCTGCCTCTCGTTCGACAGGCATCCAGACAAAACAGGGATCCTTGTCGGGACGAATCGTGACACTCCCCAGCCGCTAAAGCGGCGGGGCTTCTTGGGACAGCCTTAGCCCAGTGGCTGTGCTTTCGTCCCAAAGGGCGTGTCCCGCCCTTCTCAGAATATTACACGCTGCATTCACATCTCGATCTAACGATAGACCACAAGAACAATCGACCCAACGATCCGCCAACGTGAGGCTCTCAAACCCCTCCCCGCACGAAGAACATGTCTTGGAGGTATAGGCAGGGTTCACAAAGATTACCTCGCGGCCAGCATCCACCGCTTTGCTCACAAGGCGCATCTTCAGATATCCCCAGCCCGCGTCCAATATGCTTTTCGATAGGTGGTGGTTCCGAACCATCCCCTGGATCTGCAAATCTTCTAGAGCGATCACATCGTAGTGGGTAATCAGGTGATGAGACAGTTTCTCCAGATAGTCTTTGCGACTGTTGGCGATATGCAGCTGCTGTCGCTGCAAGTCCAGTACTGCCTTGCGCCGGTTACTCCCGCCCATTTTCCGCCGCGATACCCGCCGTTGAATAACGCGCAGCTTGCGCTGTTTCACCTGATACCAGCGCGGGTTCTCCACTACCTCGTTTTCACTCGTCACCAACAAATGATGGATGCCCACATCCACGCCAACCGCTTTCCCGGTGGCCGGAAGGTTTTGTTCGTCGACTTCGCAGGCAAAACAGGCATACCATTTCCCCGCCTGTCTGCGAATGCGCACTGTCTTGATCTTCCCTTCCATCGGACGATGCCAGCGCACCCGGATCCGTCCGATCCCGCTGATCCTCAGCCGCCGCCCGTCGATCTTGAACCCGTTACCATACTCTTTCAACCCAAAGCTGTCGAAGCGGTTGCTGCTTTTGAACCTCGGATACCCTGGAGTCTCTCCTGCCTCCAGCCGCCGGAAGAACCCCTGAAAGGATTTGTCCACGTCTACGGCCACGACCTGCAAGATATGGCTGTGAACCTGCCCGGCATAGGGGTTTGCTTTGCGGTACTCCTTCACCTTCGCCAACTGCTCGTACTTGCCCACACTGCGTTTTTCTGTTTCCCAGGCGGTCTTTCGTTCCTCCAGACAGGTGTTGTACCACCGCCGGCTGGTCTCCACGGTTTGTTCCAACTTCTGAATCTGCGATGGGGTTGGGTACAGCCTGTACTTGTAGGTCTTGAGGATCATTACAGCCCCTTCTGAGCGGCGATGTACTGCTGGATGACTTCCGCCGAGACATTCCCGGCTGTGGCGGCAAAGTAGCTCCTCGTCTACAATGAGGGCATACGTTTGAGAAAGGGGGATTTCTTGCGTAGTTCGTGCGAGGTAACCCCCTTGCATTCTTTCACGATTTCAGCAGCTGAAGTGAGCGGCCAGGCGCGTACGAACAACTGGACGTGATCGGGCTGCACGGCCAGTTCCAGGATGGTCCAGCCTTGTTCGCTGCACTTCTGTTCAATCAGCGTTTTGCAGTCTTGCCCTACCTCACCTACCAGAACGGGTTTGCGCCGCTTCGGTGTCCAGACCAGATGGTAGACAATCAGGTGTATTCGATGTTCGTCCCGCTGATAGTTGTTTTCCATGTCTACAGCATAGCACAAATAGAACGATTGTTCAATGCCCTCGGAGCTAAAGCTGCTCTAGAAACCCGCCTTGTCCACTGCCGTTGAAACGGCATGGCTTGCGGCGGGTTCCAATCGGTCAACCAATCGCTCATCGCTTTGCAAGCTTCCGCATTCAAGGGAATGTTTCTTTGCTTGCCGCCCTCGCCTTGTCTGGCCAACAGCAGCCCCTTCCCGTCGCTCAAATGCAAATCGTTTATCTTCAGATCCAAAGCTTCTTGCAGGGTCAATCCGGTGTTCAGTAGAAAGAGCACAAGACAGTCATCACGCTGGTGAGCCAGCCAACGCTTGGGATAACGCAAGCGCGAAAACTTCATGTCCCTTTCAATAGCTTGTTGAAGTGCATACTGTTCCTCCTTGCTCAGGTAGCGCGGTACAGCAACTGTTTGAGGCAGGTTACGGATTGATTCGGCGGGGTTATGGTCAATGGTTCCGGTCGATTGCGCCCAGGCCAGGTAAGCTGAGATCGCAGCCAGGTGCCGGTTGACGGTACTGGGTTTTCGCTCCTCGTTCGTGATGAGATACTCGCGATACTCCCGCAAATCGGTTGGGGTTACAGCTTGCGGTGTCAACGCTTCCCCGTTCGTTTGCTGAAACCAGCGAGCAAAGCACACCATGTCGGCCCGGTAACCTTTGATGGTCAAGGCCGAGCGGTCCTGATTTTTCAAGTAGCCGGTAAAGTCCTTCAAATAGTCATTCGACAATTCCATAGCATCCTCCTTCACTCACTTTGTTGTCACTCATGTAGTTCTCTTGTTTTAAAAATTTGGACCGTTTGCGACTCTTGGTACGGTCCAGACCTCAGCCATGAACACGACCTGGCTAGTCGATCATTCGGCGCGAGTAGTCGGGTGTGCGGCCCGAAAAACGCACCAGGCTTTTTCTGCGATCGTGAGAGCACGACACTCACCACAGAAAACCTTCGCCAGAAACAGCAGCGTTTTCACTGCCGCTTCTCACGTACATGCCCTTTGCGCATCAGGGCATTTGTGCGCAACCCCACACATCAGCAGAGCGGCACAAGTTCGCCTCTGTCCCCTCAGAAACAAACTTATGCCGCCCTGCGAGCGCCGGCACTCAGACCGGCGCCGCAGAGCAGCCTTTTTCTTGTGTTTCATTTTTTCCTTCTCAATATGAGCCCCTCCAACCGCCACTGCTTTCTCGGCGCTTCTCTCGACCCGCTCCGATGGTTAGGACCGGCGGCCACCGCCCCAGAGCATTCTTGCCTCTAAGGACGTGATACGGCTGGCGACTGTTTGTAAAGGTGCTGGTGATAAGCCCGTTAAACAAAAAAACGGAGAAACACTGGGTCGCTGCTTCACCATTTGGTGAGCCGCGTTTCTCCTTGTGTTTCTCCGTCAAAACCCAGAGCGTTTGCTCCGAGTGGCCTATCTAATTCAGTTCCCGGCACTCACGCCGGGTGCTTTTGTTCCGTGTTTGTTTTCTTTTTTCGTCCCGGGCTTATGCAGCCACTGGAGCATCTACCGTTGCTGCTTCCGCAGCAGCCGGCGCTTTCTCTTTCTTTTCTTGCACCGCCGGCTTCGAAGCCAGCACTGGCTTGCGCGGCGCCGGGCGTTCTTCACGCTCACGCGGTAACTGCACCACAACATATTCCTGGACCACAATCTCGACCGTGCTGCGCCCACACAGAATGTGCCGAGCGTTCTTGCCAACCAGTTCAATCCCCAGTGACCCATCGGTCAGCTTGCGAGCCTTATCCATGAACTCTGCCAGACTCTCGTTGTACTCGCGGGATTGCAGCAGACCTTCCACCCGCAACACCGTGCCAGGCACAAAATTCAGGTTTTGCTGTGCCCCGTTGGTGAAGCGGACATTCACGTAATCGGGCTCATCTCGCGACTCCGAGCCGGACCGTTTCACGGGGTAAAAAGGATCGCGGTAAGAGGCCAGCCGCACGAACAGATCACTACCAAAGCGCCAGGCGTTCGTCACAAGCCCCTCAAAAACAACTTTGTTCAACATCTGTTTTCCTCCTTTCTCCGCCTTAAGCAAAAAAGCCAGATAAATCCACTCGGCCCAAAAAGGGTCAAGTGCGTTTATCCGGCTTAGTTAGCCCTCCACTTGTGCAGAGGGTAAAATTGGTTTCTTAGTCTTTTGCCTTGCAATGCAAAGCTATTCAGTTGTACTTTAATTGTAGCACAAATTGCGCGCATCATCGCTTCAACGCTCGCACTTCGGCCTTGCCGGTTTCGGACACCCGCACGTTAGGCGTGATCGCCGGAAACAAGATCTCCAGGTTCGCGCTGAGCGTGACCTGCACCGTAGTTCCCGTAATCGTAATCCCGGTCACCGATGGAAATACTCCCCGATCGTGCAACCAGCCGCAGTTTTGATTGGCTGCCTGCTGCGCCCAGGCATACGTGTACGAGTTCGGCAGCCTGGCCTCGCCCGTGTTGCGGAAAAGTTCGTGATCGATCTCCACGGCAGCCGCCACCGCCGCCGCGTCAGCCGCCGCCGCAATCTGCCCGCGAGCAAACCAGTAGCGAGCCACTTCAATGGAGAGGGCCATCATCGGGACAATCACGATCCCGATGAAAATCGCCCAGAAGGTCATCGAGTACGCACGCTTCTCCCGCAGGAGGGTGTTCATCTTACCATCCCTCCTGCCGGAAAACCGCATCTGCCGTGACCGGAAAAGACCCCGGCAGCCCAGGGATAAACCCGCCCATAAAGTTGGGGATCTGCCCCGAAACACGCACGCTCAGGATACTGCCGGCTGGCCCACCCGGTGAAAGAATTGTCACCGCTGGACTCTGCACCAGCTGCGCATCCCGAATGGCCGAACCGGCGGCCATCGAGGCGTACATCGCCCCCTGCCCACCCTGCGCCACAGAGCCCATGCGAGCGCCGTGCCGCGCCGCCGCCTGCACGGCCTGTTGCCCGTACACCAGCAGTCCCAGATTCACAATCGCCAGCATCAGGGCAATTGCAATCGGTGTGGTGATGACCGCTTCCAACGTTTCAATTGCGGAGCGGTCACGGATCAGTGAGTTGCTTTTCAATCTCTTCAACATCTTCCCGCCTTTCTCCGGGCAGAGGAGTCACCTCCCCTGCCCGGAATGAGCTTATATTCGAGCAGCAACATCCCGGATCGCCGAAAGCGCGTATGGTTCCCACATCTTGTACATCAGGAAGGCGAAACCACCTACCGTCACAAAATGTATTTCCACTGCTTCCGACCCCGATTCGTCCCGAATAAAAGCCATATTCCTCACACCTGTCCAGAATTAGACCTTGCCGGCCACATCGGTCACGGCCAGGCTTATGCGCTCACCCAGGAGCACATAAGCGCCGTAAGCCACCAACACCACTGCCGCAATGATCAAAGCCACCTCCGTCGACTCGATCCCGCGGTTGTCGCGTAAGAACTTCAACATGCCTCTCACCTCCTTTCTCTCTTAGAGTCCACCCACGCCTACAACAGGCCGGCGTGCTTCAGCACAAAGAACGCTACGCTCCCGACCGCAATCGGAAGAACATACGGGAGCATTCGCTGCTTTCGCGCCAACGCAAACAAACCGATCACCCCGCCGGCCATCGTCACCGCCAGGAATATGCCGCTTCCATATATAAGCACCAGTCCCATCAGGATTTTGGCGTCCGCCCCGCCGGTCAGCCCGTACAGCCACATCTGCCAGACCACCACAAGAATGCACTGCGCCAGGATCGCTTCCATTCCAAGTTCCAGATTCCACCAGGATAAGGCCGCCGCGAATCCCAAGGCGATTATCGATACAAATGAGGCAATCGGTTTCGGTAGGTCCGATAAAAACACCAGCACCACCGCCAACACCGCCGCAGGCCAGTTCCCTTGCATACTCGCTGCCAGCAGACCGTACACCAGCCCAGACAGGGAGAGTACGTTGGGTACTTTACGCGTTCGGATGTCCCAAACCGCACAAACTCCCAACCAGACCGTCACAAGCGCGTCGTGAAGCGTTGCCGGCATTCTCCTACCTCCCTACTTGCCCTTCGGCTGGATGGTGTAGAACCACAGGCGCGACACTTCGCCCCACTCCACGCCCAACTGCTTACCAACCGCATTGGCATCCAGGTCAAACCATTCTTCATCCTGCAAGGAACGCTGCGTCACGCTCAGGTTTTTCTTAGAGTCGCCCAGAAGAGGCTCAAAAGCAGAGTTCACCTTCGACCGCTTTTCGGTTTCCTTGATCGCCTTACGCAAATCGCCTTCGTCCAACGGGGATACCACCAGGCGAATGCCACCCGCAGCACGCAGGTTGATCCACTTCGGATTCATGGATTGGCTGATCATATCCACCAGCGTAAGCCCCGCCCCCGCTTGCTGTTCCAACCAGCGAGCCGCATCCATCGTGAACGGCTGCTTCTTGCGCTCATCCCGGCGCAGCTTCAACTGCGTCATGTACATTTCCTCGGTGGTCTTCGCCATTCCCTGCAAAGCGTCTGCCTGCTTGGAGTTGTAGTACCACAGGATCAGGCCGAGCATTAGCACGGCCAGCAACGTCACCAGCGAAATCATATCTGCCATCATCCTTCATTTTCTCCTTTCGACTTTTGAATGTTGCTCATCTTCGAACACTGCTCTGCCAGGCGCCGCCACTCGCGTGGCCGGCGGTCCCGACTCACAGACGCGCCCAATGCAAAACAGAAACCAATCAGCACCAGGTAAGGCCCAAAATTGAACAGCTTCTGCGGCAAAGCCGGCTTTACCGGCACTGGCACTGTAGGTGTAGGGGTTGGAACGAGAGTCGCTGTCGCTGCCGGCGTTTCCGCTACCTGTGTGGGCTCCGTCTCTACTGTCCCGGTCTTCGTGAGGGTAGGAGTCGTAGTCGGAGTCATGGTCGCCGTGGGAGTCCGCGTAGAAAGCGGCGGGATGATAATCGTTCCCTGATCCATATTGTTGCGCCCGTAGGCATCCCAGATCGTCGCCCACACCCGGTATTCACCCGCCGGTGCTCTCACCTTCCCAAAATAACCGTCCCAGGTTACTTTGGCCGGCACTTCGCCCTTCTTGTATTCCCACTCAACACACGGCCAGCGTTTCTCGTAATCGCACACTCCCACTTTCACGCCTTCATAGCCCGTGTCGCCGATCTGGATTTCTAAAACACCGTCTTCCCACACCAGCCAGCGCTCGCTGATATCAATTTGCGGTTCCTTGTTCCCAATTACCGTGTTCATATCCACCACGGTCACATTCCCGGCCTCGTCTTCGGCCCGGGCTCGCACCAGGTGGTTACCACCAGGGAACAAGAGTGTGTTGAAGGGCATTTCCCAGGTTCCGTCCGGGTTGACTGTCACTTCTGTCCAGGTCACGCCCCCATTCAACGAAACTTCCGTCTTCACTAAACCAGAAAGCGCATCCCGCGCCCGACCGGAAAGCGTCACAAGGCCAATCAGGATGTCGTCTTCAGGGTCAAAGCCAATGGCCGGCGGTGTCGCATCCACCTTGATCGGGTCCAAAATCCTGTCAATCTGGAGCCCAGCGTTATCTCGCACGGTCCAGGCCGGCGTGTAAGAGGCCGTATCCTCAACCAAGCTTTGCGCTTCCGGCAGCACGGAGGCCAGCCCAGAGGTCACATCCGCTGCGTTAGCCTTCAATGTCACCGGAGTCACATACCAACCGTTATTGCCCATCGTCCCCTCGATGGTTGGATCTATGGTGGGTGGAGTCTGGTCAATCCGTACGTCTACGCCTGTTTCCGTGTCACGACCTGCGTTATCTGCCGCTCGCGCGTCTACCTGGTGTTCACCATCTGTACTCAGCGTCAGACTCGCGGTGGTGGCCCATGCGCCTTCATTCAGGCTCATTTGAAGGCTGCGCAGCCCGGAAACCGCATCGGAGGCCGCAGCCTCTACCACCACAGAACTCACATACCACCCGTTATCTCCAAACGTGCCGGCTTCACTCAGACTCAAGGAGGGATCGCTCAAATCCGCCTTTACACCTGCGATAGAGAGCAGTTCGTTTCCGGCGTTATCCACCGTGCGGTACTCTACGTTGAACATGCCTTCGACGTCCACCAGCACAGGATTCGAATCCCATGTGCCGCCGCTGATCCGCGACTGCGCCAGGGCCAGGCCGGAGGTCTCATCACTCCCCGTTACGCTCAGTTCAAATGGGGTGATGTACCAGCCGGCTATGCCATCTGGATTAGGGGTAGTAGTTTCCATTGAGGGCTTTTCCGTGTCCACCTTGAACGACAGCGCAGAAGTGACCGCCGAGTCGCGTCCAACACAGTCTTGCGATTGCCCAACAAAAGAGTGCGTTCCTTGTCCTGCATAGCCGCTCAAAGGCGCAGGTCCCCATGCGCCGGCATCCACACTCAGAAAACTTGAACAGACCCCGGAACCGGAGTCGCTCGCATTCACCAGCAGATCCACCGGCGATACATACCAGCCGTTGTTGCCCGGTGTGCCGTTCACGGCAAGGCTGGCATTCGGCGCGGTCAGGTCGATGTAAAAAAGTTCGCTAGAAGAGGTGCTGTTGCCGGCAATATCATAAGCAGTAGGGTTTAGATCATTGGCTCCTTCACTTGTGATCGTCACCGGCAATGTTCCACTCAGCCGATCCCCAGACACCGAAATTAACTCGTAATCTGTATGTGAGTAACCGGATAAATCATCACTCCCTACTGCGCTCACCGTCACCGGCCCCACATACCAAAAACCGCCATCCGGCGCTCGATCTGGTACAAGCGTGATCGTCGGCGCGACTGTATCCACATTCAGCGTCATCGGCGCAGTAGCGATTTGGTTGCCGGCGTTGTCACGCACGACTCCATTCACCGTGTAAATACCGCTTGTGTACAAGGACACCGGGCCGGCTTGCTGCGCCCCGCCGTTGACCTGCACCCACCGCCCGGCGACACCCGAAAGCGAGTCCGCTCCGTTGGTCGTCACGGTCGCGCCACGATACCACCCCGCCGCGTTGGGGGTTTCACTCACTGCCAGGCTTCCGGTCGGATTCGTGCTGTCCACGCTTAACCCAACTGAGGACATCTCGCTTGTGTCACCCTTGGAACTATGCGCCCAGAAATTCAGGCTGCGTTGGCCATCCCCCGCCAGCCAGGTGCAGTTGACCGATTTCGCGTCCGCAGGATTGCATAACGAGAAATCGCTCCCGCCCTGGTTGCCTTCCAACCAGGTAATCACATAACTACCCAATGGATCGTTGGCAGAAAGTGAAACCGACGCGCCACCCCTGCACCAGCCGTTTGCCCCAGGCGTGCCGCAGATGGCCGTGCCCGAGACGGTAGCCGCCGGCTCTTCGCTTCCTTCGATGTAATCACAGTGCCGGATCCACACACTCCCTTTCCAGCACGTTCCAGGGTGTGCCGAACAGTAGCCGGACGGGTACAAGGGCCCACCCCCGCACCAATAATGCTGCTGCTCCCAGCTTGGATTCGTCTCACAATGGGTATTCAGCGTGCATTCGTTCAGGCCCCCACTGCTGTCCGGGGTCCGGTACAACACGATGTAATCCCCCGCTTCGTTACGTTCATCCGGGTAATGTGCCCGAATTGGGCCGATGTAGGCCGCCGGAACCGCTTGCGCGCCGGCTAACACCAGCGCCATGACCGCCAACACAGAACAAACCTTCACAACAATGACTTCCGTTCTCACGCTCATCTCCTCTGGCCTCCCTCCCTTTGCTATATAAATAAATAGCCAATCATGGCCGCCTTTTTTCTTATCGGCCTCGATTGGCTAATTGGTTTGCTACGTTTGGTCTTGCTCTACCGGCTTCGCGCACTCTCGCGCTTGCCTATTTCGGATTTCTGATTATTACTCATTTACATATTAAGTTGTCATTGTTTTTATTATATCACGATTTTATAATTGTAATATTATCGTTTTTGCGCAACGTATTCGATAAACAGACCAAGCACACCCCCAATGATCAACAGGGTATACACCAGCACAACATTTCAGTAGTATTGCACTTTTGACAACCAGAGAGTGGCAAGGCAGGGCGAAGAACCTGCGTGAAAACGGCAGGTTTGACTCCCAGCTTCGCTTGAGCATAAATCCATCGGCTGACGATCTCGATGACGCCCGATCACCCTGGCCCGGGCAACTCCTAACGACACATGGTGATTTTCCAAACGCTGCAACCGATGGCGTAGACTGCCCAAGTACCGGATTGGGAGAAATTTCGCAGTTCTGGAGAAGGACATAAGCGCTTCTGAGAAGAGGGTTGTTAAAACGAAAAACGGCCACGCATTTTGGCCGCTGTTTTCTACGACCGCGAAATGGATGACCAATTGGTTACTGAGTGAAGTCTTACTTGACCGGCAAGATGCCGGCGGTTGATGGGGGGGTATTCAGTTGTACTTGCCTGATTTAAGTATAGCATACACTTTGGGACTAGAAGTGGGCATAGCGCCTTGGGAAAAGTAAGGTGATATTGCTGAACTTGAAAAGGCCTTGAAGAAACGGCTACATACACCCCAGTCGGCCTGAATATCAACCAGACTCTAAATCGCAGTGAAGAATGACGACGAAAACCATCCAATTTGCTTTATCTGCTCAACCGTCAGTCGTAAATAACGCGATTGGGCACGAGGGGATATTTCGGCTTGATCCCAACACTGTTTTGTAACACTGGTCGCAACTCCAATCTTCACATGGCGTTCTAAGAGGGTAGAAACCAATTCTCCGGCTGGAAACAGGTAGGCAAAATCGATTGCCCACGGTCGAGTTCCCCCGCGTGATGTGACCGCAGCGGCTTTTGGACCGGTCATGACCAGGTAAAAATCGGGGAGCGCATTCGGAGTGATATCCAGAATACACTCTTGTTTTCCATACCACTTGATGTTGACACTTTTCCTTGCCAATACACCACTGTTGAAATAACCGTCAATGGCTTTGTGTGAGGCAGATTCCACTAGCCGGATATCAAAGATGCGCGCGGCAATATATTCGCCGGCGTGTCCAATCTGGGCTGGGCGCTGGAGTATAGCGGCGATTTCGTCATCGATTTGGTTCTTCTGTTTGATCAATTCGGCCAGAAGTTTTAGTGCGTCCATTTTGACTCTCGAATTTCCCATTGAGATTCAATGCCAACTTGGTACCAAAGCTCCACATATTTCAGTCGGAGTTCTGTCGACTCGCCTGATCCGGTGATCGAGGAAAAACTGTAATGCAGTAATCGTAAGCCATAATCAGGACGAAGGGTCCGTATGTGGTGATCTATCCATTGAGCATCACTCATTGTTGTTGTCCGCGGGCCAATTAATACAAGAATCCCCTGGTACTTTAGCTCGTGTAAGAATAGCGTCGAAAATGCTAAAAATTCCGGCTTGACTTCTCGGAAGGCAATCAAGTGATGCCCGTCGCAATCCTCTGAAAGCGGCGGGCCGAAAAAGATTACATCATAACCCAGGAAAGGCTGCATCGCCCTGGAATCTAGAGCATCCCCATAATCGCAGGGAACATGATGCGAACGGTTTACGTCAACCACATCCGGCGATAAATCCAGGCCCCGGAAGCGTTGAATTCCAAGCACGGAATGGTAGATATTGTATTGATTTTGGCAATCCCCACAGCAGATTTCGGCGATCGAGGAGACGCCCGGGCGAAGCTCTTTCAGCAAGCCGGCGCGCTGCCGGATGGTCTGGATGTTAGTTCGCGCAAAGGGGCGGTAGATATCAGGCAGGTTCATGGTTTCTCGGGTTGGTTGGAAAACATTTTTCCACTTTTTTTTGATTGGTTCAGTTCGTTCGCCTGTTTATTGCTGGCCCTCTCAAACGAGTCCGTATTTCTTCTCGAACTCAACCAGCCACGGCCAATCGCCACTCTCTTTGTTGATAGCCTCGTTCAGCTTCTCGCCCGGCGCCAGGTGATAGCTTTCCGGCGTCAGCCCGTCCAGGCCCTTGTCGTTCTCGCCAATGCGCTGGAGAAGGTCAACGGGGAGCAGGGCCCCCTCGGTGTGGATGGTAGTGAAGGTGTTGCGGTTGCGGGTTTGTATAGGTTATCTTCTCAAATCGATCGCAGCATGATTAGCCGGTTGTGTAATTTTCATCCATTTCTTGTACGGACGCCGAACCGGCAAAAAAGACGGGGTAATTTGTGAAGACCCGTTTCGTTTCCTCCAGGTAGATCAACAATTGCCGGCGTAACGCCGCGACGTGATCTTCTTCTGGCAGGATCTCACTGAATGAGCGTCTCAGATCAATGTCAGCCCAGGTCCTGAATTTATCGAGACCGTGTCCTTTCCATTGAAATGGGCCGTTTTGCGTATCCTTCTCGATCTGTGAGAAAACATTTGCCAGATTCTGCCACTTTCCCGGATTGATAAATGCATTTATCTGGAGTTGAGCGCCTACATATGGAAATTCCTCATCCGCTTCTGGCATCCAGAAACCGAGCAAGAACTGCCATTCACTTAAGCTTGCAACAAGGACTTGCCGACGCCACTGTAACTGATCCAAGCCGAATCTGGGTTTTTGCCCCAGCACGTTTCTGAACTGGTCAGTAACCTCCCCTTCCAACACAGTTTGGAAAAACTTGAACACATCGGGGAAGGAATTGAACGCCGAGAGGGTAGATGGGGTCAGGCGGGTAATTTCAGCCATGTGTTTTTTCCTCATAAACTCAAGAATTTCATCGAGCAATGGTGACGGAGGTTGTGTTTGCAAGAAGTTATAAAACTCATGCCAACGTAGTTGCCGGAAGGCCACAGGGATTTGGTAATCCACGTTCTTTGTAATGATCTCAGGGTCTTTAGGATCATGATTGCGAGTTATGTACACCAGATACCTGGTTCTTGCATCGCGGTAACGTCCTGCAAGCTGCTCGGCATAGCGGCGAAGCTGGTCGGATCCTTCTAGGGAGCCGAGTTTCGATTCGACCATCACAATGTCCGTCTTGTCGCCCTCGAATAAAGAAATTTGAATATCAGGACGGCTGTCGGTCAGGTGTTCTTCCAATTTGTTGTACGCAACTTGAGTCTCGACAGACCAGCCTGTATATTTTCCATCCAGCTTCAAAAATTTTTTCAGCCAGGCAAACAACACATCTGGATTCTTATCCAGAAACCAGGCAATCAGCTCGGTAAAGAAGTCCTCCCCCGGTACCGGGCTGACATGGAGTGAAAGCAAGTTAGAAAAGAGATTGCCTGACATTTATTTTTCGACTGTCCTTTTCTTACGGCTGCGCGGCGTTCATCGGTCCCTCGCCAATGCTCGAGGACACATTGGCAGCCTCTAATGCCTTACGGATTTTGTTGACCAAATCTTTACGGTGGTCACCAACTCGGGCAACCGTGCCAATGCTGATCGGAGTCTCCTTGAACGCCTTCTCTTTGGGAACTGCCATTTCCCATTCAACCAGTGCAATATAATCACATTTTTCGAGGTCATCACTTGCCGTATAATTTCCAGGCAACCCCATATCTTTCAGCTGCTTGTCATCCCGTGGTAAAACAGCCTCTCCAAACGGAATAGCCTCTTTGGTTACAGTCGCGATGCCCACGTAACCAAAGCGTGAAACATAGGCGTAAATAATATCCCCGACTTTCAATCGCTTCATCGCATCGGCGTGCAGCTTCGTTCCCCCGACGCAAATAAACCCATGATTCATGCTATTTTCCCACGGGTATCCATCTTCAGGGACCTTACTTGCTCCCTGTTCTATCAATTGGCTGTGAATATCTTCAGAGATTGTCATTTCGACTGATAGTGTACATGATCAAAAAGAGGTTCAGTCAACCCTTCGAAAATGCTGAAGTGCATAGCAAATTGTTTGTTATGGGCAAACAGGATGCCGCCGCGACGGGACAATACCTTGAGAAATGCCCGCACCTTAGGGTAGGAGGGATAATGGGGCGTCAAAGATTATTGTTCATTGGGTTCGTCTGTTTTCTAGTATAGCCCAACTGCGACATCAGATGATGTCGTCCACATTGCACTTGCCCTACAGTTATCCTGATTACAATTGACTTACTTGCCGTGAAGGACTATTCTGCTAGTATCCTTCTAAAAACTACGAGTGACAATCGCATGCCAACCTCATCAGTTTCCTGGCTAGATTTTTCCCAAAAAGACCGGCAGAAAGTTATGGAAGTCCTGTCGCTCTTCCGCACGCAAGACACTCGGGATGAGCTTGGCCTGGCTTCTATTCGCGACACGTTCGCCGACTTCTTCTTCCCCGGCACCAGCACACTGCAAACCAGGGCGCGCTACTTCCTGTATATCCCCTGGTTGTATACCCAATTCGAAAAGAAGCTGATCCCTTCCGCCAAAATTGTCGAGAAAATCACCCAGGAAGAAACGTGGCTGATCCAGGCATTACAAAACAGCGGTGAAACGATTGGCGTGATTGGACAGCGCTCAGGGAAAAACCTGCACCGCTTCCCTTCCAGCATTTACTGGTTTGGGCTGCGCGCCTGGGGGATTTTGCGCTTCCCTGGCAGCCAGGACCAATATCACCGCCGGTTGGATACAATCTACCGGGAGCGCGAGAATCTGCGCGTGCGGCGCAGCAATGAAGGCAGTTCAAACGAGCAGGTTTTGGTACAAGACACCTGGGATCCCAACCTGCCACCCAGGCCAAAAGACTTCTGGCAACAGGCAAACTTCCAGTTGACCCACCCGGAAGCGGCCTACCTGCAAGAACGCTTGATCCTCTCCTGCCGGCGCAGCATGCTGTCTTTTCTGGTCGAGTCGGGTACACCGGCAGAAGGTGTAGACTTCCTCTGGCAGCATCCCCAGGCAGGACAGTTCCCCGAAGAGTTAAAGTGCTGGGTGCGGCACGCCCAGAACTTTTCCGAATTAATACACGGCGCATCCTTGCTCTACAACTACCTACTCTCCAAAAAACGCACGAACCAGGAATGGACGCAGTATTATGAAGATCGTCTCTCTGCGTGGCGCGAAAACCTCTTGCAGCGGAAAGGGGAGCTCCTTCATTGGGACCGCCAGGAATTTTGGCGGCTGGTTTCCAGCCAGTCCCGGATCATTCCACCCGCTGCGCGGCACTTCGTAAATCAATGGGTGGATGGATTACTACGTAATGGTGAGATTGCCGATCCATTGCAACGTCAGGATTTATCGGTCATGATCGAACGCCGGGAAGCGCTGTTAAAGCAAGGCCGCTCGCGGTTCACCAGCCAACGCCATTTAGAGTTGTGGAGCGGCGCGGCAGGCGCAGGGCAGTTGGAGTTCCGTTGGAATGTGGCCAAACGGCTGACTGACGACATTCTCAACGGCTTGGCCGGAAATGGGGCGAATCATGCTTAACACCGATAATCGCCAGCTTCTGCTTTCCAGCCTGCGGCCGCCAATGGGCTACCGCTTCGATCGCGGCATAGGAACGACCTATACGCTGGATCTGCTTTCGCTGATGGTCGCTCCGCTCGCCCTGGCGCTGGTCGATTTCGATGGCCTCGACTCCGCGCTGCGGGATCCGCTCATCTTAATGGAAAGCCTGCGCCGCGTTGCCGGGCGGCTGACCATTTTCTGCCAGGCCGGCGGGATCTGCGTTCCCAAGAAGCAAAACCTGCTCTTCCATCACCTGGAAGATCGGGTGATTGAGGTGAATAAACGGGGTGGGGTTTTTCATCCAAAAGTGTGGGTGTTGCGTTATATCGCAGAAGGGCTCCCCCCGCTCTACCGGCTGCTGGTCCTTTCCCGCAATCTGACCTTCGACCATTCCTGGGACTTGATGCTCCAACTCGAAGGTGAGGTGGATGAAGGCCGCACCCTTGGCATCCGTTCGAATGACCCCCTGGCCCATTTTCTGGCCGAGCTGCCCAACCTGGCGCTGCGCGAGATGAATGAGACGACTCGCTCAGATTTGTCCACGATCGAGAAGGAGATTCGCCGGGTGCGCTGGACAACGCCAGGGCCGTTTGAGGGTGCCCCAGTCTTCCTCCCCATTGGCATACCACAGCACCGCAGGCTGCCAATAAACGAGGAGTACCAGCGCCTGATGGTGGTTTCGCCCTTCCTGCAAGACCACGTCTTAAAAGACTGGGCTAAAAAAGGAAGCCAGCATGTTTTGATCTCCCGCGCCGACAGCCTGGATGATGTATCCGAGGGAACTTTAGCGCTTTTCAAGAACGTATCCGTGCTCCAGGACCCTGCCGAGGATATTCCGGAAGACAACATCGATGAAGAAATAGTGACCGAACAACCAACCAGGCAATCGACCGATCTCTCCGGCCTGCATGCCAAACTGGTGGTTTGGGAAAACGGCCGGAACGCCGGCTGGTATATCGGTTCGGCCAACGCCACAGAAAACGGTTTTGGCGGGCGAAACGTGGAATTCATGGTCGGGCTGCGGGGGCAGCGCAGGCGGATTGGTATTGATACCATCCTGGGCTTGAGTGGAGAAAAAACCGACTATCCACTATCCGCGCTGCTGCAACCCTATCGCCGCGGTCAAACAGCAGAAGTGGACGATGCGCAGACAAAGGCCGAGAAACTGGCAGAGCAACTCCTTTCCTGGCTGATCGATGCCAAGATGCATCTGACCGTCCAACCTGGTGAATCGGGATATGATCTCCTGCTATCTGCGACGTATCAAGGAACACCACCAAAAGGGTCGTACCAAGTGCGCTGCTGGCCAATCAACCTGGCCGAATCGGCCATGCTGCCCCTGGCGGTAGACGCCCCAACAGCACAGGTGTGTTTTCCCGGTTTGAGCTTGCTGGCCCTGACCCGGTTCATCGCATTCGAGATCACGGCCAGCGTGGCAGACGCCAGCTTCCAGAGCCGTTTCGTGTTGACCCTGCCGGTCCACGGCATGCCAGAGGGACGGGATGAACGGGTGGTCAGCGAAATTATCTCGAACCAGGCACAGTTTTTACGCTACCTGCGCTTGTTGTTAGGGCAGGCCGGCCTGGACGACTCAAGCGACGGGCTGTCGGGTGTCAATTTGGAAGAAATGACGATTTCCAGACAGACCCAATGGGATTTGGGCGAACTGGATCTCCTGGAAAACCTGGTGCGCACCATCAGCCGCGCCCCGGAACGTATCACTCGTATCGCCGAGATCGTGGAGGATCTCAGTCGCACGCCTGAAGGCCGGCAGGCTCTGCCGCCGGATTTCATCAACCTGTGGAATACGATCGCCGAGTGGCAGTCGGAGAACCAGCGTGAGGGGGAAGAAATTCATGCTCAGCAATAAGAATGGCGGCGAACGCCCGGATGTCGCAAAAGTCCTGGCAGGGTTGAAGGATTTTCAGCGCCAGACGGTCGATTATGCTTTCCGCCGAATTTATGAGGACAAGGACGCTGCCTCACGCTTTTTGATCGCGGATGAAGTCGGCTTAGGAAAAACGCTGGTGGCTCGCGGATTGATCGCCCGGGCCGTGGATGCCCTTTGGACTTCCACGGAACGAATCGATGTGATCTACATCTGCTCCAATCAAGAAATCGCGCAGCAGAACATTGACCGTCTGAATATTACCCAGGACCGGCATTTTCAGTTGGCTTCGCGCGCTACATTGCTGCCCGTCACCCTAAACCAGCTGCGGGGAAATAAGCTCAACTTTGTGTCGCTGACGCCGGGCACCTCGTTCAATCTGCGGTCCAGCACCGGCTGGATGTATGAAAGAGTCCTTCTATATCATCTCATTCTGAAAAGCTGGAATGTTTCCTCCACGGCCCTGTCCAACGTTCTGCGAGCGGATGTTGGGAAAGAACGCTGGGCCTGGGAAATGCAGGCTTTTCGGCGAGATAAGACCATTGATCAAGATCTGCATGATCAGTTCCTGGCGGAGCTGGGGCGAAATCCTGATCTGTTGAAAGAGTTTGAGGAATTGGTCACAGAGATTGGCGGGCGCCGCAAGCACACCCCTGACGATCTGCGCCGGGAGCGCAACCGGTTGATCGGCCAGTTCCGAGAGCTTCTCGCGCGCTCCAGCCTGTCAGCGCTGGAGCCTGACCTGGTTATTCTGGATGAGTTCCAGCGATTCAAGGATTTGCTGGATGCGGACAACCCGCTTTCCTCTCTTGCGCAATCGTTGTTCAACTATCCGGCGGCAAAGGTTTTACTGCTGTCAGCCACGCCTTACAAAATGTACACCGTGCAGGGCGAGGACGAGGACCATTATCAAGATTTCCAGCGGACGGCGCGCTTCCTCCTGGAAGGCTTCCCTGGACAGGCCGAGCGACTGGACCAGGCGATTGAACGATACCGCAAAGCGATGCTGCGAATTACCCTGCCCGACAGCCGCGCTGCTCTGGTAACCGCGCGGACCGAGATTGAGACCATCCTGCGCAAGGTGATGGTCCGCACCGAGCGCCTGTCGGCCACCGAAGACCGCAACGGGATGCTGAAGGAGACGACCTTCGCTCGCGACTCCGTCCGCTCCTCGGACTTGCGCTCTTTTGTCTCTCTTGACCGCATCGCCCATTTGATTGACGCAGGCGACCAGGTGGAGTACTGGAAGTCCTCTGCCTATCCATTGAACTTAATGGAAAATTACGTTCTGAAACGCCGCTTAAAAAGTGCTCTATCCGAGAATAACCACGCAGAACTGCATGATTGGCTCCGGAAAAGCTCCGACAGCTTACTTCATTGGGAGGATATTCAGGATTATCAGCCTGTCGATCCAGGCAATGCCCGGCTCCGGGCACTGGCAGCGGATACGCTTGACACGAACAACTACCGCCTGCTGTGGATGCCGCCCGCCATGCCGTATTACCAACCCGGGGGCGCATTTGCGAATGTCCTTGCCAACGGAAGAACGAAAACGCTGATCTTTTCTTCCTGGCAGGTCGCGCCGAAAACAATCGCAGTGCTGCTCAGTTATGAAGCCGAACGGCGCATCATCGGCGAAAAACGCGCCGAAATTCCGTATGGACAACTAACTGAAAAACGCCGCCCCTTGCTCCGTTTTGCTTTCACGCAAGAACGGCTGGCGAATATGTCCAACTTTTGCCTGCTCTATCCCAGCCTCACCCTCGCCGGCCAGGTTGACCCGCTGTCGATGGCCAGCGAACTGATGAAGGATGGAAGCCTGCCTTCCGCGGAAGCACTCCTCCAGGTTATCGAAGCGCGCATCGAGGAGTTGCTGGAAGCCGCCAGCAAGAAGGTCGCCGTACATCCAGATCGAACCGTAGACGACCGCTGGTATTGGGTTGCGCCATTGTTGATCGACCGGCATTTCAATCGTGAGACCGTAGAAAACTGGCTTTTCACCAACCAGGATAATCTCAACTGGGCAAAAATGCTTGGCAACGAGAAAGAGGACGGCGAGGACGACCCGAACCGTTTTGCCGATCATGTCGAAGCGCTGCGCGCTTTCTTCCAATCTCCGGATGGGTTGGGCCCCAGGCCCAAGAACCTGGTCGGCATTTTGGCCCAAATGGCCTTAGCAAGCCCGACCATCAGCACGCTGCGAGCCATCTTGCGCCGGGCTCCCGGTGCGGGCGCAGCCGCTCTGGCAGCCGCTGCTCATGCGGGTCTTGGCTTCCGCACCCTCTATAACCAGCCAGAGACCATCTTGCTGCTTCAGGATATGTACCCGAACCTGGATTACTGGCAGGGAGTCCTGCAGTATGGGATTGAGGGCAACCTGCAGTCCGTTCTGGATGAATTTGTCCACATCCTGCACGAGTCGCTCGGGTTGGTGGGGCATCCACCAGAGGAAAGCGCCTCAAAAATAGGGGCCAAAATCCAAGAGGTTCTCTCAATCCGCGCGCCCATCTTGCGCTTCGATGAGTTCGTTTCTGGGGAAAATCAACGGTTCGAATTGGAAGACCGCCGCTTGCGCTGCCGGTATGCGTTACGGATTGGCGAGGATAACAACGATGAATTAGATGGCCGGACGCGCGCCGCAGATGTGCGGGATGCATTCAACTCGCCCTTCCGCCCATTTGTGTTGGCTTCGACCTCCATCGGGCAAGAAGGCCTGGACTTCCATCAATACTGCCACCGCATTGTTCACTGGAATCTACCCACCAATCCGGTCGATCTGGAGCAGCGCGAGGGGCGCATTCACCGCTACAAAGGCCACGTGATCCGCCGCAACCTGGCCGACCATTACGCCTCAGCCATTCTTGCAGAATCTTCACGACCACTGAGCGACCCCTGGCAGCAGATTTTTGATCAGGCAGTCAAAGACCGGCCCGCCGGCGCAAATGACCTGATTCCATTTTGGATTTTCGAGCATGGCGAGCATAAGATCGAACGGCGTCTGCCGATTCTGCCGTTCAGCCGGGAGACGTACCAGGTGGACGATCTGAAGAAAGCGCTGGTTGCCTACCGTGCCCTGATCGGCCAACCACGCCAACAGGAGCTGATGGATTTCATCCAGAACCAGGCAAGCGAAGAAGTCCGCCAGATCTTGATGGACTGTTCGATTGATCTCCAGCCCAGATTGGAAACCGGTCAACAAGCTCATAAGTAGATATTACATGTGTAAGGCTACATAGAAACTGTCATCCATCAATTGGTGAGATTAAGAACCGGTTGCGTTTTTTGCCCCGTTGCATAACGCTGGCTGTAAGTTGTTCAGTACGATCCGGATGCAATAGAACTGTATAAATCGGTGCCGTTTCACCCCTCAGAGCGCTTTCAGATACGTTTCGGCGACCACCCAATCTATGAGGTCAACACTGCCCATCATGAAGAGTTTCCGGTCAACGACGCCACGCCTGAATGCCGCAGGAATGACATGGTCGGCCTTTTCCGTATGTAGCTTAAGCAAGTTCATGACCAGGTAGGCGTTAAAGATCGAGTCGTTTGAGCTAGACGCGCTCAAACGGTCGATAAACCCCTTGATAACGCTTGATCGCAAGCCGGGTTTGGCATCGGCCATCTTATATAGTCCTGAAGCCGCCAGGGCGCGCGTTTCAGGCGCGTGATCTTTGTTGTCAACGATTTCCCACAGCGCAGGCATGGCCTTCTTGCCCATCGACGCCCAGGCGTCAGGCAAACAGTCAGAGAGCCAATCGTCGGCCCGGTCTACAAGGACCAGCAAAGGCGCCACGAATTCGGCAGCACGCAATTCGCCCAGCAGGCGCACAGCATAATAGGGCGCCCAGGATGATGGTTCACCCGGCCACCCAGCCAACAAACCCTCGTCAAGCGTCATACGGAATAGGTCGACCAGCGCCCCCCGCCAGCGTTTGGCATTGCGCGCCGCATGCTGCACAAGCTCGGTGTTGAGGTATGGACCCCACTCAAGCAGGTCGCGCTCAGGCCCATCATACTCCTGCGGCTGTGGCGCGGAAAATTCAGCGGGACGCGACGGCGGGGCAAGCGGCTGAATATCGTGCCATAGCATCTGCGGAATGAGTAGTTGCTCTCGTAGATTACGTTCGCGTTGCTGGAGCCGATTATCAATCAGCAGCCCACGCCAGGCAGAAAGCCGTCCCCATCTGCCGAGTATCGTCTCATATTCCCGCCGACTAAAGAATGAATGGTGTTCGCCAAAGAGGGCAAAGGCCGGACGATACATGCGATAGAACCAGGCGCTTTCTGCAATCGGTTCGGGCCAACCAGCGCTGGTCCCCCTGGCATCCAGCACAGCGTAGGCATCTCGCATCCCGAATTTTTCTAATAAAGAGGGGATTCTCTCCTTTGCAGTGACGTTCTTGTTGACTTGAAAATCTTCGCTTATCTGCCGGCTGATCTCTTCGCGTCGCTGCAGGAAGGTCTCCCGTTCATCGGGGGCCGGGTAGCCCTCCTCCTCGGCAAGCTCGCTGAGCAAAAGGTCCTCTTCCGAAGGATACGAATAGCTGCTTGCGGAATTCTCATCCCACTGGGATTCATCATCGCTTTTCTGGCTCATCGCTACCTCCCCTGACTGGCGCTCTTTCCCGCCAGCTCATCAAGGATCAGTCAAAACTGGCGGCTTGATAAACCTTGGCGGGCATTTCACAGTTCACGCTTTGCGGCAAAGGATGTCATTGCCACTGGTCCGATGACTTCTAAATACCGTGACTGGTATTTGATTATTCAGATTATACATGTTTAGTACAGTCATCGTCGTAACGGTGGTGATCTGTCGAAATACCTTCACGGCATTGTGAAAAAGCCGTAAGCCGTTAACCATAAGTCTTTTGCTCTGAAGGCTTATGGCTGACAACTTCTTTTACCCTCTCGGGCATTGTGAAGAAGCCTTCAGCCGTAAGCCATAAGCCTTTGGCACTGAATGCTAACGGCTTATGGCGTATGGCTGATAGCTTCTTTTACCCTCACGGGCATTTGGTTAATCAGCCGGGGAAGCCAAAGTCCGCGCTGTTACGGTTCAAATTTCGGGTTATTGTAATAACTGGTTTTGACAACGTTTAGCATAACAAAGTTCTCTAACCAACTTAGGAATCTGACCAAATCGCCACGTATTCGAACCTTGATTGTCTTCATCTATTCCATCACTCCCTATACTTCGAACTCTTCTTACACTAAATATTTTACGGTCTATCTCGAATATATTTTCTACTATTTCTCCTGTCAAAACATACAAATCATTACAAAACTGTTATCCCCTCCAGCAAGACACCCGGCTTCTAAATTGATATAATCTTTCTACCGCATCTTTTAATTTATAGGGGAGAACGACAACCGTGATTTTTTCGATTCCCGACTCGGCCAGAGCTGCCGGATTCATGCTCGACGGATTGGGCAGCCACAGCAGCCGAACGATCATGTTATCTGAGCTCAGGCTTTTATTATTTTCCTGCTCTGCTACAGCAACGTTTGAAGAGTACAAAAAAGCTGTCCAAGAAGACAATATACTTCTCAAGCAAACCGAAGCAACCCGGCAGAAATCTTTTAGATACTTAAGAGAATTGTATGGTCTTCGTTCGGACACCCTTCTTTTTAGAGCTTTTCGAGACCTCTGGTCCAATAATGAGGAAGCTCAGCCAATGCTAGCAATTTTATGCTCAATAGCAAGGGACCCCAGCCTTAGAGGATCGGTGGACGCTATCCTGAACACATCACTTGGAGATATAGTCACACCTGAGACCTTAAGTATGTCGGTGGGGCAATATCTTACCGGTAAAGTAGGACACGATACGCTCGCGAAAATCGGTCGGAATGTAGCGTCTTCCTGGACCCAATCGGGGCATCTCAAGGGCCGCACCAATAAGGTCCGTGTGAAGGCTCAAGCCCACCCTTCTTCGTGCGCATACGCCCTGTTCCTGGGGTATCTTTGCGGCGAACGCGGCGAAGGCCTTTTCTATACCCCCTGGGCAAAACTGCTGGATGCCCCCAGCCACACGCTGCACAACCAGGCGCAAGCCGCAGCCCAGTTTGGCTGGCTGGAATACCGTCACAGTGGAACGGTGACCGACATCACCTTCCGCCATTTCTTGAGGACCCCATCATGAGCGAAGTGGAAGATTTGCTGAAAGCCTATGAAAACCTGGTGCGTCTGCCCTGGGATTCGTCCCTGGCCGGCCCCGAAAAGGTGTGGTTCGTGGTTTATGACCCGGCCCAGGAGCGCCGCATTCGCCTGCGCCTACCGGAGTTTGAGACGGTCACCAAGAAACACGGTCATGGCTGGCGCTCCGTCGACCTGACCGATTCGTTTGCCCGGTGGATCAGCACGCACAAATACCGCGACTCGTACTTCGAGGAGCCGGAGCTGCTCGAACCGGCCTTGCAGGCTTTTACCAACGCGGTGGCGCAGGAGATCAAGGCTGTTTTGACCGCCGAGGACGTCGACCTGAACACGGTGGTCTGCCTGACCGGTGTGGCTTCGCTTTACGGCCTGACCAAGGTGTCCAATGTGCTGGAAAAAGTGACCGCCGACTTGCGCGGACGCCTGTTGGTATGCTTCCCAGGCGAGCATGACGGCCAGGTCTATAAAATCCTGGGCGCTCGCGAAGGTTGGAACTACCTGGCCGTGCCGATCACAACCAAGAAATGGGGAGTGGAGTAAATCATGCAGAACCGAGAATTTTTCTTCACCGATCCAACCTCCTTTATCATCCCAAACGATGGCGTAACGTCCATTTACACCCCGCAAACGGACAAAGATTGGGCGGTTGTCAAATATGAATTGCGTCGTTTCGTGTGCGAAGGCGAATACAAGCGCGGACTGGAGCGGATTCTATCCACGTTCCTGTCCAACCTGGACAACTCCAAACAACCCGCAGTTTGGGTGAGCGGCTTTTACGGCTCAGGCAAATCGCATCTGGTTCGGGTGCTGCAATACCTGTGGAGTGACATAGAACTGCCCGATGGCGCTCGAGCCCGGTCGCTGGTCGTCTTACCGCCTGAAATACAAGATTTGCTAAAAGAACTGACGACACGCGGAAAACAATTCGGCGGGTTGTGGTCGGCGGCTGGAAAACTGACCGCCGCCGTGGATGAGAGCGTCCGCCTGGGACTGTTGAGCATTCTGTTCCAATGCGCCGGCCTGCCAGAAAAGTACAACCTGGCTCGATTTGTCCTGTGGCTTAAGAAGGAAGGCTTTTACCAGGATGTGCGCAATTGGGTGGAGAGCCAGGGCGATAATTTTGACGATGAACTGGTCAACCTGTTCGTTTCCCAGTCCATCACCGACGGGTTGCTTCAGGTTTACCCTGGTTTCGCTCCTACCCCTGCCGATGCGCGAAAACTGTTGGCTGCCAGTTTTCCAGCTAAAAACGATATCGCTGAAAACGAGTTCCTCGAAACCCTCGAATACGTGCTGGAACTACAGCAACAGACTCCTGGTAAATTACCCCTCACCCTCATTGTGTTCGACGAACTCCAGCAGTTTCTGGGAGATGCTCCAGAACGTGTCTTGCAACTCCAATTAGTGGCGGAAACAGTTTCAACACGGATGAATGGACGGGTGCTGTTCGTTGGCACGGGGCAGGCCGCCCTACAGGCTACCCCCCAGCTTTCCAAACTTCAGGACCGGTTCGGTGTTAAGGTGATCCTAGAAGATTCGGATGTCGAGACGGTGGTGCGCCAAATCATTTTGCGCAAGGCTCCCGATAAGATCAAAGATTTGGAAGACATTCTGGACGCGCACCGCGCCGAAATTGACCGCCACCTGGAGGGCACGCAGATCGCGCCCAGCGCCGCCGACAAGGCCACCCTGGTGCCCGACTATCCCCTCCTGCCCACCCGCCGGCGCTTCTGGGAGCGCGTGCTGCGTGCTATCGACACCGCTGGCACCGCAGCCCAATTGCGCACCCAACTGCGGGTGGTCCATGAGGCCAACCGGCTTGTGGCCAACCGCCCTGCCGGGACGGTTGTGCCCGCCGACCTGATCTACGAGCAGCAAGAGTCGAGCATGTTGATGGGCGGCGTGTTGCTGCGCGAAATTTCCACCATCATCAAAACCCTCAACGACAACACCCCCGACGGCCGCTTGAAACAACGCCTGTGCTCCTTAATCTTCCTGATCAGCAAGCTGCCCACCGAAGGCGCCGCTGCCAGCGGCGTGAAGGCCTCGCCGCAAACACTCGCCGACCTGCTGATCGAAGATTTGCCCGGCGGCAGCGTGACCCTGCGCCAGCGCATCCCTGAGCTGCTCGAAGAGCTGACCCAGAAGGGCATCTTGATGAAGATCGACTCGGAGTACCGTCTGCAGACCGCCGAAGGCTCGCGCTGGGAGGAAGATTTCCGCAAGCGCTTTTCGGCCTTGCGCGCCAACGATGCGCGCATTGCCAGCGAGCGCGACCAGGAACTGCGCCAGGCCGTTGGCGCCGCATTGAAGGGCCTCACCCTGGTGCATGGAAAATCCAAGACGCCGCGCAAATTCGGGCTGCACTATGACCCCCATCCCCCGCAAGTGGAAAGCGGGCAGATCCCCATTTGGGTGCAGGATGAGTGGTCGGTGAGCGAAAAGACCGTTCGCGAGGCCGCCCAGGCGGCCGGCGTGGACGGCCCCATCGTGTATGTGTTCCTGCCCCGCACGGACGCCGACAACCTCCGCGACACCCTGGCGGCTTTTTGCGCCGCCGGTGAGACTCTGGACACCCGCCCCAACCCCAACACCCCCGAAGGCTTTGAAGCCCGCCGGGCGATGGAATCCCGCAAGATCATTGAGCGCGGGCAGCTCAATTCATTGATTCACAACATCATCAAGCGAGCGCGCATTTACCAGGGCGGCGGCTTTGAGGTAACCGAGAATACTTTTGCCGGCGCCGTGCGCACAGCCCTGGAGGCCTCGCTGGCTCGCATGTTCCCCCACTTTGGCGCCGGCGACCACGAACGCTGGGGCGAAGTGTTCAAAAAAGCCCAGGAAGGCACTCCCGATGCGCTGCGCCTGGTTGGGCATCACGGCGGAGCCGGCGATCACCCGGTTTGCAAGGAAATCCTACTGAAAATCGGCGCGGGAAAGAAAGGCAGCGAACTGCGCAAGGTCTTTACCGGCGCGGGGTTTGGCTGGCCGCAGGATGCGGTGGACGGCGCTTTGCTGTCCTTGCTGGCCGCCGACCTGGTGTATGCCCAGCAAAATGGCGAAGTCAAAACCCCCAGCCAGATTGCCCAAAGCCAGATCGGGGTCACCGAGTTCCGCCTGCAGGACGAACCGGTATCTATCGGCGAGCGCATTGCGCTGCGCGGGCTGGCCAGTGACCTGGGCGTGGCCTGCAAAGCCGGCGAAGAAGCCAAAGCAGTGGGGCTCATCCTCGATCACCTGGCCGCCCTGGCCCTCGAGGCAGGCGGCACCTCTCCCCTGCCCGAACGGCCCGCCACGCTACACATCGATGAATTGCGGGCATGGAGCGGCAACAAGCAATTGAAAGAGGTGGCCAAAAACAAAGCCAACCTGCTGAATGACTTTCATGCCTGGAAGGCGACAAAAGAGAAGAAAACGCTGCGCCTGCCGCGCTGGCAGATTTTACAGCGCCTGCTGCAGGTTGCCCAGACTCTGCCGGTGGCGAATGAAGTTACCCCGCAAATTGTTGCCATCCAGCACACCCGCAGCTTGCTAACCGACCCCGACCCGCTCCCTCCGCTGACCGACCAGTTGGGCAGCGCGCTACGTGCAGCGCTCAACGAGGCCAGGGCCCGCTATCAAGACCGCTTCACCCAGCGCATGGCCGGGCTGGAAAACCAGGAGACCTGGAACAAACTTACCCCAGAACAACGCGGGCAGATCCTCCTGCAAAACGACCTGCGCGAAGCCCCCGTCCCGGCGGTTGGAACGGAAGAAGAACTGCTGGCTTCGCTGGAGCAAACCTCGCTCAAATCCTGGAACGACAGCATTGCCGCTCTTTCCAGCCGCTTCGACCGCGCCCTGCTGGATGCCGCTCGCCTGTTGGAGCCGGAAGCGGTGCGGGTGCGGCCTCGCCCCGCCACCCTCAAGACCGAGGCCGAACTGGACGCTTATCTGGAAACCCTACGCACCGAGATCAAAGAACACCTCGACCAGGGAAAGCCGGTTATTTTATAGAAGGATTATTCCCCCCTCATGCCCTCCCTCGACCCCACCCTCCGCAAACTGCTCGAAAACAAAGTGCCGGCTGCCCGCCAGGCCGCCGAAGAAGCCGCCGGCGCCATCCTCACCAGCCTGGCGGTCAACCGCCCCGAGCCTTTCCCCAAAATGACCACCGAACAGCGCGCCCTGCGCAACGCGCTGCGGGCGCGCGCGCGCCAGTTGGGCGAGGGCAGCCAGACCGAGGGCTACCAGCCCCTGCTGGAAGAGCTGGCCTACACCCAATGGCACCGCATGGTCTTTGCCCGCTTCCTGGCGGAGAACAACCTGCTCATGCACCCCAGCCGCGTGCCCGTGACCCTGGACGATTGCGCCGAGCTGGCCCCCGAAGAAGGCGAGTTGGACGGTTGGGCGGTGGCGGCCAAATACGCCGGCGCCATGCTGCCGGGCATCTTCCGCCCCGAGGACCCCGAGTCGGGGGTGCGCCTGGCGCCGGAGGGCCAGCAGAGCCTGGAGGCCATCCTCAACGCCCTGCCGCAGGCGGTTTTCGTGGCCGATGATGCGCTGGGCTGGATGTACCAGTTCTGGCAGAGCAAAAAGAAAGACGAGATCAACAAGAGCGAGCGCAAGATCGGCGGCAAGGACATTGCCCCCGTGACCCAGTTGTTCACCGAAGATTACATGGTGCGCTTTTTGCTGGAGAACACCCTCGGCGCCTGGTGGGCCGCCCGCCACCCCCACAGCCCCTTGATCAAAGACTGGTCGTACCTGCGCTGGAAAGACCTTCCGCTCCCCTCTCCCGCCGCTTCGGCGCCCTGGCGAGGGCAGGGAGAGGGGTCGGGGGTGAGGGTGGAGTCTGAGAGGGCGGAGCCCGTCGCCTCGGCGCTCTGTCGAGAGCCTGCCGCCGGCACCTTCCCTGGCTGGCCCGAACGCGCCGCCGAGGTAACCGTCATGGACCCCTGCTGCGGCAGCGGGCACTTTTTGGTGGCGGCCTTCGAGATGCTGGTCAAGATACGCATGGAAGAGGAAGGCCTGAGCGAAGCCCAGGCCGCCGAAGCCGCCCTGCGCGACAACCTGTTTGGATTGGAGATCGACCCGCGCTGCACCCAGATTGCCGCCTTTGCCCTGGCCCTTTCGGCCTGGAAGCGCGGCGGCTGGCGCCCTCTGCCGGAACTCAACGTGGCCTGCTCGGGTATACCGGTTAAAGGATATGAGGAGGATTGGATTGAATTGGCAGGGCAAGATCTCCGTCTACGGAATGCAATGCAGAAACTATATGGGCTATTTCAGGACGCCCCCTCATTAGGTAGCCTGCTTAACCCTATTGAAATGATTAAAGAAGAACTCTATACAGCTGGATTTTCAGAGATAGAAGACATTATCAATTCTGCATCGATTAGAAATAAAGAGGTTGATTCTCCAAGCACTTTCCTAATGTATTCCTCTAAAAGTGTATTGCCTGCGGGAAAATTCTTAGCAAGAAACTACAGTCTTGTAATTACCAATGTACCTTATTTAGCTCGCAATAAACAAAATGATATTTTACAGTTATTCTGTGCCAATTATTACCCTTCATCCAAAGCTGATCTAGCCACAGTTTTCTTAGAACGTTCCTTTAAATTTACCGAGGAAGGCGGAACCGTTGCTTTAGTAACACCTCAAAATTGGCTCTTTCTAAGTTCTTACAGTGAATTAAGGGTAAATCTTCTCAAAAAGGTTAAGTGGAATTTTGTGATAAAGCTAGGTCCACAAGCATTCCAGATCATGAATTGGTGGGCTGCTAATACTGCTCTCACAATATTTTCAAAACATTCACCTTCCCCTACCGATACTGTTTCCGGGTTGGATGTTACAACAAACAAAGATCCTTTTTTAAAAGATAGTCTTTTAAGAATTTCGGACGTAGCAATAGTATTACAAAAAGCCCAATTGAATAATCCTGATTCAAGGATCATATTTGGCTCTGAATTTTCTGGCGATTTACTGGAGGTATTTGCCCAATGCCTACAAGGGACTTCTACAGCAGACAAACCTATGTTGGTTAGAAGCTATTGGGAATTTCCTAACCTACTAAATGGTTGGCAATACTTTCAAACCTCTGTAACGGAAATTTGCGATTATGGAGGAAAAACCGACATTGTTAATTTAAAGGTACTTGAGGAAAATTTAATAGCTCTGGGAGGCGCGATACGAGGAAGGCATGCTTGGGGGCGAAAAGGAGTATCTGTCTCTATTATGCGGAATTTACCTGTAACTTTATATACAGGCGAACCTTATGATGCCAATGCTCATCTGATACTACCCAAGAAGGATGAATATTTAGGGCCAATCTGGATGTTCACAAGATCAAAAGAGTTCTTAAAATCTGTCCGGGTTTTAGATCAAAAAACTGGTGTGACAAATCAGACTATCGGAAAAGTGCCTTTTGATTATGCGTATTGGAAACAAGTTTATGAAAAAGCGGACCCCATACCCGAGCCGCATTCCGACGATCCCACCCAATGGTTGTTCCTCGGCCATCCCAAAGGGTCGGAGGCCTCCTTGCAAGTAGCCGTTGCGCGCCTGCTGGGCTACCGCTGGCCCCAGCAGCCCGCCGGCGACAACCTGGACGGCCTGGCCGATGGCGACGGCATCCTCTGCCTCCCGGCAGTCTCCGGCGAAGCCCCCCTGGCCGACCGGCTGCGCGCCCTGCTGGCTCAAGCCTACGGCGAGCAGTGGTCCCCGCAACGGCAAAGCGAACTGCTGGCTCAGGCCGGCTCGCCTGGCAAGCCTCTCGAAGAGTGGCTGCGCGATGACTTCTTCCCCCAGCACTGCCGCCTGTTCCACAACCGCCCCTTCCTCTGGCACATCTGGGATGGGCGCAAAGACGGCTTCTCGGCCCTGGTCAACTACCACGCCCTCACTAAAGCTGTCAGCAACGGTGATATAAGTACCAAAAACAACGGAATAAAAAGTCCACTAAA
>CAYOHX010000032.1:0-46398 GCA_964403875.1 uncultured Anaerolinea sp.
CTCCCCGCCCTGCGTAAGCACCTGGAGGAAAACCGTTGACGAAAATTCTCCACTGCCAGTTCCTGTTTCTGCGCTTCTCAGCGGTTAATTTTTTCCAATCCCGTTCAATCTTTCTCATGAAAGGTCCCTATGAAACCCACTTTCTCGATCATCGCGCCGATTTTCAACGAGTTTGAATCCCTGCCTGAACTGCACCGCCGCGTCGCCGAGGTGATGGACGGGATCGGCGAACCCTGGGAGTTGCTGCTGATCGATGACGGCTCCACCGACGGCTCCACGGACCGTATTCGCGAACTGGCCGCTCAGGATGAGCGCCTGCGCCCAATCATCTTTGCGCGCAACTTCGGCCACCAAATTGCCGTGACCGCCGGGCTGGACTACTCCCGTGGAGATGCCGTGGTCATCATCGATGCCGACCTGCAAGACCCGCCTGAACTGATCGCCGAGATGGCGGCCCGCTGGCGTGAAGGCTACGAGGTGGTCTACGCCGTGCGCGCCGAACGAGAGGGCGAATCGGCATTCAAACTATGGACCGCCTCCCTCTTCTACCGCATCATCTACCGCATCACTGACGTAAAAATTCCGATGGATACGGGCGACTTCCGCTTGATGGACCGCAAGGTAGTCAACGTAATGAATACAATGCGTGAGAAAGCCCGTTTCTTACGCGGTATGTCCGCCTGGGTGGGCTTCCGGCAAATCGGGGTGCCCTACAAACGCGCTGCCCGCTTTGCTGGAACGACCAAGTACCCTTTCCGCAAAATGCTCAAGTTGGCCATCACCGCCATCACCGGCTTCTCGCACTTGCCTCTACAAATTGCTACCTGGATTGGCTTTGTCGCCGCTGGCATCTCGATGATCTTCATCCCTGTCGTCATCATCGAGCGCTTGATCGGCAACCAGGCATTCTTTGGCCAAGCCACCACCCTGGTGATGGTGTTGTTCCTGGGCGGCGTGCAGTTGATCTGCCTGGGCATCCTGGGTGAATATATCGGCAGAATTTATGATGAAGTCAAGGGGCGTCCGCTGTACATTACCCGTGAAGCCCCGCAAAAAGAACAGGAGTAAACATGAGCACGATCGATTTGACCATGCACCCCGAGCGCCTGGAGCGCACCCTGCAGCGCGTCCGTGAGCGCGGCATTGTCATTCCCACCTTTGGGCAGATGAAACACCCCGAGCTCATTCCCGACTCGGTCAAGGCTCGCCTGGCCCACACAGGTTTATGGGATGTGGCTCCCATCAACCTGTTCCGCATTACCTGGAAAAACCAGCCCACAGCCTCCGGTGGCCAGTTTGGCGGAGTCAATTATATCGAGCTGCCCTCCAGCCTCACCGGCACGCGCGCCCGCGTGGTTGCCCTGGTAGGCAAATGGTTCCCCACCGGCGCGCACAAAGTCGGCGCCGCATTCGGTTGCCTGGTTCCTCGTCTGGTGACCGGGCAGTTTGACCCCACCACCCAAAAGGCCGTATGGCCTTCCACCGGGAATTACTGCCGCGGCGGAGCTTACGACTCCGCCTTATTGGCCTGCCCTTCCATTGCCATTTTGCCGGAAGGCATGAGCAAAGAGCGCTTCGAGTGGCTGTCCAAAATCGCCGGAGAAGTCATCGCCACGCCAGGCAGTGAATCCAACGTCAAAGAAATCTTCGACAAGTGTTGGGAACTGCGCAGTTCCGGCCAAGATTTGATGATCTTCAATCAATTCGAAGAATTCGGAAACTACCTGTGGCACTATGATGTCACCGGGCACGCCATGGAAGAAGTTCTGCGAGCAGTCCTGGGGCCCAAGGACAGCTACCGCGGCGTGGCGCTCACCACCGGTTCGGCTGGCACCATCGCTTCGGGCGACTATCTCAAACAGCTCTTCCCCAACAGCAAGATCATTGCCAGCGAAGCCTTACAATGCCCCACCTTGCTGTCCAATGGTTTCGGCGCTCATCGCATCGAGGGCATTGGCGATAAGCATGTGCCCTGGATCCACAACATCAAGAACACGGACATGGTTGTTGCCATCGATGACAATGCCGTGGTCAAGATTGTTCGCCTGTTCAATGAACCCGCCGGAAAGGAATACCTGCTCAAGAAAGGTGTCCCAGCCGAAACAGTGGATCAACTGAACCTGTTGGGCTTTTCGGGCATCGCCAACGTTCTTTCGGCGATCAAATTTGCCAAGTACTATGAACTCACCGAAAACGATGTGGTCCTCACCGTTCTCACCGACTCGATGGAACTCTATGGCACTCGCCTGACCGAATACACCGACCAATTCGGCGACTTCACCCCCTTTGACGCAGCCGAAGCGTTTGCCGGCGCGTTGCACGGCGTGACCACCGACAACCTGCTCGAATTGAGCTACGCCGACCGCAAACGCGTTCACAACCTCAAGTATTACACCTGGGTCGAGCAGCAGGGTAAGACTTACGAAGAAATACAGGCGCAGTGGTACGACCCTGACTACTGGACGAACGTACAGAAACAGGTTGGCGAGATCGACGCGCGCATCGAGGCATTCAACCAGATGATCTAGGCGAAATCTTCCGTATTAACCTCAAAATAAATCGAGAGGCGCATCAAGCCTCTCGATTTTTTCTTATGGTTTTCTGTATAATGAATACAACACTTACCGAAAAGGTTGCTTATGTTTCCCGACCCCGATTCCATCATCCTGGTCACCTACCTGCCTACCCCTCGCGACCTCGAAATCGCGCGCCTGTTGGGCTGGTATCGCATCCCCTTTCGCAAAGCGCCTAAGGTCATCAACGTGGACTACCTGGCCTTTTACCAGGGGTTGGCTTTTGGCGGAGCGCACCAGTGGCGGATTGAAAATATCGCCTCTGTGCGTGGCTATGAGTTGACCACCCGCCTCGAACTGCTGCGCGACGAGCCTGATCACCCCCGCGCCCAGGAAGAGTACTACAAAATCCAACTTGGTCCGCTCGAACACCTTCCCGCCCCCATTCCCGCCGGACGCTGGAAGCGCATTACGTTTCTGTATACGACTGGCGAACGGCTGCAAACTGCTCGCTCGATTAATGACCTCGTGGTGCGCTCAGAAGACCGTCCGGGCCTGTGGCGTTCGCTGCGTGAACGCGCCTTGCAGGGCGGCGTCTACACCAGCGCAGAACTGCCCGAATTGCCCATCGATCCCGAAATTCTGGCTTTCTTCATCGGCAGAAGATAAACTGGGACATTCCCCGTTTTTTCGTATCTACCCACCGGAGCCCGAAAATTTACTGATTTTTTACGAGGAATGCAGCTTGCTCGGGCCATGCGGATGGGTCGCCCAGGCGCAGCCCAGCCTGCTGCAAAATGTCGCGCAGTTCATCCACCGAAACATCCGCCAATTGAGCCAGCGAACGAATTCCAACCGCGTTCAACGCGGCTTGCGTCTTTGGTCCAATCCCTTTGATAACCGTGAGATCGTCAAGGGGCTCCACAGCGGCAATCCGCGCTGCGGGTTTCGGCTCCTCTGGCACAGGGATGGCTGGCGTGAAAATCAGAAAGCGCTCGCGGGGGTGCTTCCGCCAATAAAGCAGCAGCACAATCGGAATCAAGATGCCAATGACCGGCAATATCGCCCACCAGGGCACAGGTTGTTTTTTCGCCATCATCCACCTCCGCCATTGAGTTCCGTCAAGAATGAATGCGTTCAACGTAATGCGCCAGATTACTGCGACTGACAACCGATAAATTGGTTGGAACTTCATCTGGGTGGAACCAACCAATCTCAGCGCACTTTCCAGGCTCGCGGATGATAGGCTCGCCTTCCACAATCCGGCAAAGGAAGGTTGGTGATACCCAATGTTGACCTTCATCTGGGAGCAGATGATCGACCACATCGAGTAGTTCGCCCACTTCGATTTGGACGCCATACTCCTCCGCGATCTCTCGCCTGAGCGCATCCTTCAGCCGCTCTCCAAATTCCACCGATCCGCCCGGAAATTCCCACTGCCCGCGTTCATTCTTTGCCAGGGGGCCTCGCCGCGCAAGGAACAAACGCCCATCCTTGGCGACGATGATAGCGCCCACACCCACGCCAATATAATCTACGCCCCGCTTCACGGGCTCACCGCCAATTCCTTCACGCTGTCAGCAACCAGGTCCCAAACATGAACAGACCCATCCACCAGCAGACTGGCCAAAGTGCGCCCATCGGGAGCAAATTCTAACTCTTCCACCGTTTGTGGCTGCTGGCTCACAGCCTGCACGCGCGCCCGCTGCATCCGCTCCCCTTCCACATGCATCAAGTCCAGGAGTTGCACAGAGAACGGAGAGCGTCCCGTGCCAGCCACAGGCTCCCAGGCATTGACCGCTGCCAGCCAGGCGTTGACCGGGCTGATGGCAGTGACCATGCCAAAACCTCCCACGTAAATTTCTCGTACGCAGTTCCCAGTGACTAAATCAAATAGGCTCAGGTGACAGGCATTATCGCCAATCATCAGCAGCTTATGCGCCGCCGAAAAACAGATGGGCGGAACGCGCTGAAAACGGCTGACGTTGAACTTAAAACGACGTTGCCCCGACTCCACATCCAGGCATACGCCGCTGGCCCATTCCTCGCCCGCAACCTCACCCGAAAGCGTTACTACCAGAGAGGTGTTATCTGGAGCCAGGGCCCAGCTATCCATGCTGGGAAAATACCGCGGGTCTTGCTCGATTCGCAGGATTTGCACCGGAAGAACGCCAAACACATCCTGAACATCTAGGCGCAGGCGAAAACGCTGACCGGTGACCAGGCAGCGCTGCCAGATATCAAACTGGTTGGGGGCCAGGTCTTGAAGCCCCACTTGTTCGCCCGAATCCAACCGCACGCCCATTACGCCGTCGTTGTTACGCAGCAGCAGCCATTTGCCTTCCTGGTCCAGTCCAACCGGCTCGCCTTGAAGGTCAAATCGTTTACCCATCGAGCTCAGGTCCCAGACCGCCAAGCTGTTTTGGCGAGAGGATGCCAGAAGCGTATTTCCGTCGGGGGTAATGGTAAGGCGTTTCATCCTATAATCATTTTACACTGAGTTTGATTTTTCAAAGACAGGTTTGGCCTGCGCTGCCACCCGGTCAAACTCTTCTTCCAGGCCTGGGTTGGCGCCGCGCAGACCCGCCACAACCGCCGAAGCCCAGGCCAGGTACTCGACCCGCCGCTCGTCGCTCCAATCGGAAGGGGGATGGAAAATTACATCTCGAATGTTACAGATTTTGTCCGCCAGCTTGAGCTGCTTGGCCCGCTCGGATTGCTGAGACGCATGAATGATTTGCAGGCGCTTTCGTTCTGCTTTGGGCAGCGATTTATCATCGGTAACTTCCATGACCAGCTCGCGCACCACGGGCCCAAACGAAGCCTCGATATCCTCGGGGGTGGAAGTCGTATCTTCCACGGTATCATGCAAGATAGCTGCCAATAACAGGTCTACATCTCGAACATTTCCAACTCGATAGAGTAACTCTGCTACTTGAATGGGGTGATTAATATAGGGGATTTGATCGCCACCCTTGCGCCGCTGATCTTTGTGTTGCCCCGCAGCATAAGCCAACGCCTGAAAAATCCGCGCCAAATCTCGTTCAGAAAATAAATTCATTCACATCTCCAATATTTTCAAGCTTTCATCCGAGTTCGAAGGTTATCCAGCTAAGAATCACCTTTTCACCTTCCGAATGAATACCTTAATTCATTCTACCAGACTCGGCCTTTTTCCCAAAATCAAATGGGTTGGTTCTTCGGGGGGCGGGGAAGGTCTGCATGTGGGAAGTGATCTTAATAATCTGCTCATCCAGCAGGCCACATCCAATCAGGCATGGTAAAATGAAAAACGATCAACGTCTCGCAATACCATGTTCTCATCGGCCCCGGCCCAGAACTTGCAATCCTCCTGATCATCTCCCATAGTTCGCTTTTCCCATCCGGTTATGGACCCAAGAATCCCAGTTATAAACACTAAAATCACGGTCCCGCGCCGGCGCGCAGATTTGCTTTCCCGCCAGCGTTTGATCGACCTGCTCAATGAGCTGCTAGAGCTCAAGCTGGTCATCGTCGCGGCTCCCGCCGGGTATGGCAAGACCTCGCTGCTCGTCGATTATTTTGCCATTTCTGGACTGCCTCCCTGCTGGCTGTCTCTCGACCCCCTGGACCAAGACCTGCCCCGATTCCTGGCGCATTTCATTGCCTGCATACGCGCCCGCTTTCCGCGCTTTGGCAAGGTCAGCATGGGCGTCCTGCAAAACACCGACCAAGACCAGCTCAACCTCGACGCGCTGGTGGCGGTCATTGCCAACGACGCTTACCAGAACATCGGCGAACATTTTGCCATCGTCATTGACGACTATCACCTGGTAGAAGAATCCCGCTCTATCACTTACTTCCTCAATCAATTTGTGCAGCGGGTCGATGAAAACTGCCACCTGGTCATTGCCTCGCGCACCTTGCTCAACTTGCCAGATATGGTTTTGCTGGTGGCCCGCTCATTGGTCGGCGGTCTGTCGTTTGAAGAGTTAGCCTTTCAGCCTACCGAGATCCAAGACCTGTGGCTCAAGAACTACCTCCTGGAATTATCCGAGCAGGAAGCAGCCAGCCTGGCGGAAACCACCGAAGGTTGGATCACCGGGCTGCTGCTCACCCGCCAGATTCCCGGAGACCCCTCCTTCGACCGCCTCCGAGTCGGACCCTCTTCGGATACCAACCTGTATGAATACCTGGCCCAGCAGGTGCTCAACAGCCAGCCCGAGCTCACCCAGAATTTCTTGTTATGGACTTCCTTCCTGGAAGAGTTCGATGCTCCTTTATGCGAAGAAGTGCTGCCTGCCGCGCTGGGGGTAGAGGCGAATTGGGCCGAGTTGATCGACCAGGTCTTGCGGGCCAATCTATTCATCCAAACGGTTGGGGACGATCATATCTGGCTGCGCTACCATCATCTCTTCCGTGACTTCTTGCAACAGCGTCTGGTGAGCACGCGCCCCGAACAAGCCGAACAAATTCAACTCCGGCTGGCTGAACGCTTCGTCAAACGCGGCGAATGGGAACGAGTCTTTGATATCTATAAACGCTTTGGTAGCCCTGCCACCCTGGCAGACCTGATCGAACAGGCCGGTGAAACCCTGGTCACGCGCGGACGCTGGTCAACAATTTCCGATTGGCTGGGTCACCTTCCGCCGGAAATTGTTCAGCAGCGCCCACCTTTAATTGCCCTCCGTGGGGTATTGGCATTTTCGAAAGGGGATTTCGATAACGCCCGAGAGCTTCTCTCTCAGGCTGCGAGTATTTACCAGGAAGATGGGAATAACGAGGAACTGGCAAAAACCATTATCCGAAGGTCAGCAATGTATCGCATGGTCGGAAACCTTCTCGACGCCCAGAAAGATGCGGAGATGGCCCTAAAAATTTCGTCCCAATTTGAGCTATCTCCTGCGATACGCGCCGATGCTCTATTTTCGCTGGGAACAATTTCATTGGTCAGAGGAGAAATTCACCATTCGTTAGAAACCTTCGATCAAGCCCAAAAAATTTACACGCTTCTCAATGACTACGATACTATTGCGAAGGTGTCCCAACAAATCGGCATGGCCTCCAAAAACCTCGGATTGTATCCTGAAGCGAAACAGGCCTACCTCCGTGCTTTAGATCATTTTCAAGCAACCGGCAATTTAAGCTGGCAGGCCAACCTGCTCAATAATCTGGGAGTTCTCCAACATATAGAGGGTAATTTTGAAGAAGCTTCCTCCTCTTTTGAGAAAGCCATTCAATACGCCCGTCTGGGCAGTTATCCGCGTCTGGAAGCATACGCTCTAGCCAGCATTGGTGATCTCTACCGTGATGCGGACGTGGCCGAAGAGGCGTTGGAAGCTTACCGCCAGTCGCGGCCCATCGCCCTGCGGATCAACGACCGCTCATTGTTGTTTTACCTGGACCTGATGGAAGCCGCCCTGGTGCGAGCCGCCGGACAATATGAGCGCGCCGCTCAGCTCCTTAAAACTGCCCAGCGAACCCTTCAAATCAGCCAATCTACCAGCCAGGAAGCCCTCTTCCATCTTGAACGAGGCCGCCTGCTGGTTGACCAGCATCATGCCGCCGCCGCTCTGGAAGACCTTCGGCAATCCGTCGCCTTCTATAATCAACAGGGGCATGGCGCTGAAGCCTTGTCTGCCCGGATGTACCTGGCGATTGCAGAATTTGAGGCTGGCGAGCGCGACAAAGCCTGGGAATGGCTGAACAGCTTACAAACCGCTGCCGTTCTTCCCGACACGGGATATGCCGTCGCGATCAGCGGGCACCGGCTGCACGTCCGCCTGGAAGCCATGCTCAAAGATATCGAGTTTGAGCAAGCCGCCTCTGTCATCCTCCGTCAGGTAGAGCGACTGGAACGCCGCTTGCCTGCCATCCGCCGCACGCTCCGCCGTCAGGTGCAAACCGTTCCACTCGGCCCTCCCAAGCTCATCATCCATACCCTGGGCAAAATTCAGGTGCGCGTCAACGGCAAGGCCATCACCCTCAGTGATTGGCAGGCTCAGACCGCTCGAGATTTATTCCTTCTGCTTGTGGCCCACCCAGAAGGGTTGGAAAAAGAAGAAATCGGCGAAATATTGTGGCCCGATTCCACCGATACCGAACTAAAGCTGCGCTTTAAGAACAATATCTACCGGGTGAGACGGGCCATTGGCAAAGAAGCGATCATATTTGATATCGAGACCTACCGCTTCAACCGCGACCTGGATTATGAAGAAGACGCCGAAGCCTTCTTGCGCGAAATCGAAATTGCCGGTCACGGCAATGTCGAACACAGAATTTATCATTACCGCGCCGCGCTGAAGTATTACAAAGGTGACTACCTGCCCGAGTTGTCCGGCTTTTGGGTCATCACCCAACGTCAACAACTCTATGAGGTCTTCATGGACGCGCTGCTCAAATTGGGCGAGTTGGAAATCCAAACCCGGCAGTTTGACCTGGCCTTAACGCGCGCCCAACGCGCCCTGGCTGAAGACTGCTGCCTCGAAACAGCTCACCGCCTGGCCATGCGCGCCTATGCGGGTCTAGGCAATCGCGCCGGCGTTTTGCGGCAGTATGAAACTTGCTCCCAGGCGCTGGAAGAAGAATTCCATGCCAGGCCTTCAGAACAGACCCGCCAATTATTTAATACCTTGACCAAATAAACTATATAATAATTGCCATAACGTTACTGTTCAGCCCTTTGGGGAAAGAAGCCGAATTTGCTGTGTTTGGTGGGCTTTTCTACCTGGGCCTGAGTAGTTCCACCATAACCAATCATACAAACGCGAGAGCGGCTGCGCGGCTGCCATACTCCAATCAACCGCCCTCCCACGACAACGCCAATAGAACCCAGAGTTGGGCGATTTCGTTTTATACCTTTTCCAAAACTTTACCGAGCATCATTATTTGTGAAGCTGACGCGCAAGCCGCGTTTTTGCGTTTATTTCGTTCTTCCGACATCCCCTTAAAGATTTTCTAATCTAATTTTAATCTTAATTTTGCTGTTTTTGCCCAAAAAGGCATTAAAACAGGCTTTCATGAAGCCTGTTATGAAGCCTACCCTTTGGTACGATAAGAGAAATCAAAACATCAATATTGTTTGATCGAGTGGCTTCCCCTGACCCACCCAATCGAACAATGGCGAAAAAAAAATTCTCGGGAGGAATTGAAAATGAAGACCATCGTTCGTGACCTGACCATCGCCTCTGGCAAACTCAACTCCAGCAAAGTTCGCCTCGTCATCATGCTCGTCACCTTGGGCCTGTTTATCCTTGGCGCGGGCGCTCCCGAAGATGCGGGCGGTTTCATTCGCTAATCCATGCTTTTACTCCTTGCCGCTGCGCTGGTTGGGCTTGCGGCCGGTTGGCTTCGCGCCCGCATCCAGCATCGACCTTACACCACCGTCACGCTGCGCCACCCCTGGATCGTTTTTCTGGCTTTTTTGCCGCAGTGGTTGGCCTTTGGGTTGCAAGCCACACGAGAACAAATCTCAACACCCTGGGCCTCGGCAGCGCTGATCGCATCACAGATTCTTCTTCTGATTTTTGTCTGGTTCAACCGCTCTAACCCGGCTTTCTGGTTGCTGGGGCTAGGCCTGATCTTTAACTTCTGTGTCATCGTCCTCAACGGCGGGCTGATGCCCATCAGCCCAGAGACCGTCCGCCAACTTTACCCCACCGCTCTGGCCGGCGAGTGGCAAATTGGCAGCCGGCTCGGAACAGGAAAAGATATCGTCCTTGCCGTTGAGCAGACTCGCCTGTGGTTCTTGTCAGATCGTTTCCTTACTCCATCGGTCCTGAATTATCAGGCGGCTTTCAGCCTGGGGGACGTACTGATCGCACTTGGAGCTTGTTGGTTGTTATATGCGCCGGAAGCAACGCCCGCGCGAAAAGGAGAGGTATCATGGTTACTCGTTTCCAGGAAAGCAAATTGACCGGCCCGGCCGTCACCCGCCCCAGCCAGGAAGTCAGCCGCATTCTGACCGCCGCAGTCATCAGCGCTCAATTCCGCCAGATGCTGCTCAACAACCCGGATAAAGCCATCGCTGCTGGGTTTGGCGGTGAATCTTTCCATCTGCCCCGCGAGGAAAAAACCCGCCTGGCTTCCATTCGCGCTACCTCACTCGCCGATTTTGCGTCCCAGGTGCGCGCCATGGAAACTGGCTACCTGTCTTCTTCATTGGGCATTGGGGATTAAGCAGCATCATTGCTTCTTTACTGCCTTTCTTAGTGCCACCAACATGCCTCCGGATGACAGGGGGATTATTATGACTACAGGGAACTTACAGGCCTTGCCAAAAATTAACACTCTCTATCCTGGGATCAGTTCCACATCTCAGGATAAGATGCATGATTTATTTAATTTGAGCCGCCAATTGGTTGCCACCAACCGGCTCGATATCTTATTGGAAACCATCGCCCGCTATACGGCTGAGATTATCGGTGGTCAGTATTGCCGCATTGTCACCCTCGAAGGTGACGGTTCCCTGGTGAGCCAGGCGGTTTACTTTAACCCGGCGATGCCGATCAAGTGGCAGGAGCGCCTGCGTGATCTGCCCCTTTCACAGTCCTATCTCAAGCGGGTAGCTTCCGGCAAGAGCACCATCTTGCTGCGAAAAGATAGCTCCGGCCTCAACTACTGGCAGCGCCAAGATTTGGGGCTGCATCTGTTCGACTCGCTGTGCCTGATGCCTATGCACGTGGATGACGAACCGGTGGGTTTGTTGATCTTGGGCGACAGCCTGAAACTAGAAGGCGAGCCCCACGAGTTGGAACGCATCCGTATGGCCACCCTCATCGCCGATCAGGCTGCCAGCGCCATTTACAGAGTGCGTCTGTCAAACCAACTCAAAGAAAATCAGTTCGAAACCATCCTGGCTCTGGCAAAAACCCTCGAAGCTCGCGATTTATACACCAGTGAGCACGGCGACCGCATGACAGAGCTGGCCGAAAAACTGGCCCAGCGCATGCACTGCCCCTCGTCAGAGATCCAATCCATCCGTTGGGCTGCCCTGCTGCATGACATCGGCAAAATCGGCATCCCCGATCACATTTTGCGCAAACCTGGCCCGCTCACTCCCGAAGAGTGGGATTTGGTTCACAAGCATCCCCAAAAGGGAGCCGAAATTGTTTTACTCGTCTCCAACCTTGAGCATATCGCTGTGCTCATCCTGGCGCACCATGAGCGCTACGATGGGAGTGGTTATCCTTATGGATTGAAAGCCCAGCGCATCCCGCTGGGAGCGCGTATTCTGGCGGTCGCGGATGCTTACAGCGCCATGACCGACGGCCGCGTCTATTGCCCGCCCCGCTCCCACGCTGAGGCTCTCGAAGAGTTGTTCCGTTGTTCAGGAACGCACTTCGATCCCCAGGTCGTCGAGAGTTTCGCCAGCCTGTTCGATTAGCCCACCGGCAGCCTGGCTTACTTTGCCGCGCCCCCTCGAGGATGTCCAAACCGTCTCGAGGGGGTGAAACTTTTAATCCACCAGATCCACTTCTGGCGGGTCTAGCTCCAAGACAACCAACTCTGCCCCGCAGACCGTGCAAGTAATTGTGCTGCCCACATCGCAGTACGTCAGGTCAACCTCGCAAGAACATTCCGGACAGGCGGTAATGGGTCGATCTTCCATTGTTCATTCCTCCTCGAAACCGTTAGACAAGCAGCTTCCCGCCCTTTAACAGCAGTTCGCCATCTACGCGGATCTCGCCCTCCCGCAGATCACAGATTAAATCCCAGTGGATGCCGCTTTTATTCAACCCACCCGTCTCGGCGTAGCTCTGGCCCAAAGCCAAGTGAAACGTGCCCCCGATTTTTTCATCAAACAAGATGTTGCGAGTGAACCGCTGAATGCCAAAGTTAGTCCCGATGGCGAATTCACCCAAAAAACGCGCGCCTGCATCCGTGGTCAGCATGGTCTTGAGCAAGTCCTCGTTCTTGTCAGCCCTGGCCTCCACCACCTGTCCATCCTGGAAGGTCAGGTGAATTCCTTCAACGGCCCGCCCGGCGAACATGCCAGGATAGGTGAACGCCACCCACCCATTCACCGAATCTTCCACCGGCCCCGTATAAATCTCACCATCCGGCAGGTTGTGAATTCCGCAGGAGTTCATAAACGTCCGGCCACGCACCGACAAACTCAGGTCGGCGTTGGGGCCCTGGATCGTGATCCGATCATGCCCGTTCACACGGTCCACCGCTTGCTGCTGCCATCGTCCAAACTCCTGCCAGTAAGCAACCGGATCGGAGGTCTGATCATCACAGTGATTTGCGCCAAAGAGGAAATCCTGGTACTCTTGCCAGCCCATCTCTGCTTCCACGGCATAGGCCTGGGTGGGAAACTGTGTGCTGATCCATTTGAGCTTTCCTTCCGCAGCTCGCTTGAACACGACCGATTGCACTGCAGCCAGGGCCTTCTGCCGCCGCGCTGCCCGGGCAGGCTCCACGCGCGTCAGGGCGCGCGTGTTGGCTTCGGCATAAATGCGAATGCGCGCATCGAACGTGTCGGCGGCCAACTTATGGAAAGAGGGCACAAAATCTAACTGTTCATCCTTGCCCGTTGCGAAGAGAATTTCATCCTGATCCACCAGGCTGAGCAAAACGTGCGGGTGGCCACCGGCTTCCAATACTCGCCGGTAGCAGGCGCGCACCAAAGCTTCTGCTTCGGTCGTGGATTCGATCAATACTCGCTCACCTGGTTGAATGGCGACCGAATAATCCACCAGCACCCGCGCCATTTTCTCAATGCGTTGATTCGTCATTGTTGTGCTCCTGAAGGCAAGGGTCCATCAGCGGGAGAAAGTTTGCCCCGCTGACAGTTCGCCCACAATAATATTCTATCACAGGGCGCGATTCTACTCGTAGCGTTTGAGCAGATCATCCAGGGCTTCGCGCAAGTAATAGGCCTCGCTCTTGCCGGTTTTGCGAGCCAGTTCCGAAAGCTTTTCCAATTGCACCTGGGTAAAGTAGCTGGACTTCATCACCATTTGCGAACTCACCGGCAGGCAAACCCGGTTGCGCCCGGTGCGCTTGGCCCGATAAAGAGCCTCGTCCGCCTTGCGGAACAGGTCCATCCACTCGCTGCCATCCGCCGGGTACTCCGCCACCCCACCCGACACACGGATAGGGATACTCGAACGCAGCTCGCCCACCTGCAAATTCACCGTGGTATCCGCCAGAACCCGCCGCGCCTCTTCCGCCAGGACAAAAGCCGTCTCGGAGCGGCTGCCCGGCAAGACAATCACAAACTGATCGCCGCCATAACGGCCCACCGCGCATTCCTCGGGGAAGTTGGCGCGCAGCGCCGCGGCCACTTTCCGCAGCACCTCATCCCCAGCGTAACGCCCGTGCTGATCATTGATTGCCTTAAATTCATCCACATCAAAGCTGACCAACGCCACCGAGCCGCGCTTCTGGTCGGCTTGCTCGCGCGCCTGATCGAAGAATGCCATCAAGGCATAGCGCTTCAAGACCCCCGTCAGGGCGTCGCGCTCCTCCGTCTCGGCATACGCCCGCACGGTGTCGCTTTTGGCTTCTTTGGCTCGCAGCATGGCCTCATAAGCCTTGCGGAGCAGATCGGAGATGGTCGCCCCATCCGCCGGATACACCGCCACCCCAATCCCCACCGTCACGGTGTGCTCGATCATCCTGCCGTCCACGGTGAGGGTCAGTGGGCTGGCAGCCACTGCCACCCGCAGTTCCTCAGCCTTGGCCAGCACTTCCTCGGCGCTCAAACCAATCGTCACCGCCAGGAACTCATCCCCCCCGTACCTCCCGGCGAAGTGCTCGCCGGTAAAAACAGCTTTCAGCGCTTCACCGATGCGCTTCAAGCAGTCGTCGCCCGCCACGTACCCGTAGTGCTCATTCACGTACAGCAGATGGTCCATATCCACCTGCACCACGCCAATGTTGTAGCTCTTTTGTCCGGCCAGCGAAAGCGCTTCGTCCATCCGACGCAGCAGTTCCACACGGTTCGCCAACCCCGTCAAAGGATCCAATTGTTCGCTCATATCACCTCCGAATGACATACATATATTTATATATGTATATTACTATATGTACCCTCGCGAGTCAATAGGGAACTTCCTTGCGCCGTGAGAGTCCCGCCTTCTCTCATTGTAATCAGAGAAAATGTTTCTATAATGAGTATAGGAATATACATTTTTCCATGTTCTGCCGATTCGGCACTTGCGCAATGAGGTGAAACCATGAAAACGACCTTTCGTTTCATGCTGGTTTTTTACCTGACAGTCGGCTTGTTTGCTTTTCCCTCGACTACACTTGCGGATGACGACCCACCTGACAATCCTTTACTTGAAGAATCTCTGATGATGGATGGCGCCCCGGCAGTCCAGGAAGACAATTTACAGCCGGAAGGGATCGTACCGCAAGCTGCAAATTCCACCACCCACTACAAGACCTTGACAGGCCTTGACTTCCACCCCATTGACTCGGATATGACTTTCTCATCCACAAATGGTGGCCTATACCCTCTTGCCCTCGTGGCCGGTTATGGTTATTCCGCGGCCTACAATTTGCCCGATGGCGCATCAGTGACCGGGATCACCTTTTTTATCATTGATAACGATGCGGGCACAAATATCTCACTGTCAGCCAACAGATTTTCTCCCGCAACCAATGAGCCATTCCCTCTCAGTTCAATTTCCACTTCTGGGGCATCCACAAGCATCCAATCAATCAACCTGACGGGCGGCCTTCCATTCACGATTTATAACAACACTTATGCATATCGCTTGAGAGTGGAATTTGGCTCAACTGGAAGTTCACAGATGGTGTACGGCGCCCGCATTTCATACACCCTCCCGTCCACACCCCCCAGCGTTTACCATTACGTTTCAATGGCCGGAGCGGATTTTCGCTCCAGTAGCTCGAACATGACTTATGCGGCGATGGGCGGCACCCTCTATGCGACCGCTATCGATTCGTCCTATTATTTTTATACGCGGCTGGACCTCCCAGAGGGCGCGGTCATCGATGAAATTCGATGGTATGTGATTGACAATGTCGCTGAATATTGCAACCTTCGTTTATATGGTCACACGGTAGCAATCGACATCTTTGGCATCGAAGTAAGTGCCTCAACCTTGGGGGACGATCCCAGTAGTGCCGTTCGGACACTCATAGAAGATGTTTCGATCACGGTTGAAAATCGAAACAAGGCGTATTTCATTGGTTTTCTGCCGCGTGAGGCATCTTCTGACCTTCGTATTGTTGGTGCGCGTGTGCGCTACACGCTGTCCCCCACGATCGATCCTCGGACTAATCCGATAAAAACCATCTCGGGAATTAATATTTCTCCCACTGGTTCCAGTCTTACATATAGAGCTCTGGGCGCGAAGCTGTACGCGCTCGTTCTCAGCAGCGGGCGCAGCTTTCAGGTAGGGCTCAACCTGCCCGCCAATATTCACATTAACAAAATTACGTTCTATTTCAAAGATAATAGTGACCAAAACATCTCGTTTACCGGGCGATATTATTTTCCTCTCACCGGCAATTACCTGGATCCGGTGAACGGCAGCAGTTCAGACACTTCTGACGGTATCCGCACCGTCACGTTTTCCGACATCGGAAGCGCGATGGGTGTTTTCGACACGTATGATATGGTTGCTCGACTGCGGGTAGTGCTGGGTATAGAAGGACAGAATATGTACCTGGTCGGCGCAAAAGTAGAATATATCTATCCCCAGGTTTACCTGCCCTTGATTGAAAAAGAGTAAACCTCTGGGAGAAGCGCTCCCTGCTTCTCCTTTAGAAGAATAACGGTTACTGCTCAGCCGTTTGGGAAAAGAAGCCGAATTTCATCATGCCAATCCCCAATGACCTGGAATTTCACATTATTCCTCCTCCAATCCGTACTATAATCAACCCATGCAGCAGCCCCAACTCCAACCGATTGTCATTGGCATCGCCGGCGGGACCGGCTCAGGCAAAACCACCGTCGCGCAGGCCATCCTCGAGCGCGTTGGGCGCGATCGAATCGCCTTCCTGCCCCACGATGCTTACTATCGTGAGCTAGCCCACATGCCCCCCGAAGAGCGCGCCAAGGTGAATTTCGACCACCCCGATTCACTCGAATCCGACCTGCTCGAACAGCACATCCTCCAACTCAAGCGCGGCGAGCCCGCGGATGTGCCCATCTACGATTTCACCCGCCACACCCGCACCGGGCAAACCCGTCGCGTAGAGCCCCACCGCGTGATCCTTGTAGACGGCATTCTCATCTTCTACGAGGCCAACCTGCGCCGCCTCTTTGATGTGAAGATCTTCGTCGACACCGACGCCGACATCCGCTTCATCCGCCGCTTGCAGCGCGACATCATCGAGCGCGGGCGCACCACCGAATCGGTGATCAAGCAATACCTGGGAACCGTCCGCCCGATGCACATGGAATTTGTCGAGCCCAGCAAACGCTACGCTGATATCATCATCCCCGAAGGTGGTTTTAACTCCGTGGCGCTAGATATGGTCGAATCGCGCATCAAATTCCTGCTCGGGGAAGAGACAGCCTCGCATGGATAACCCGCCCGAGCCAGTTACCAACCCCGCCCAGGACCCAGCCGACCCAAACGAGAGCCCGGTAAAAACGTCCGAAAATCCGAAGATGAAATGGGTGCGCATTGCCACCCTGGTCTTCGTCGTAGTATTATCGGTCACGCTGTTCATCTTCCGCGACCAGATCAAAGAGCTGGAAGAGTTCGGCTATCCCGGCATCTTCCTTTTCTCTTTGCTGGCCAATGCCACGCTCATCCTGCCCATGCCCGGCATCATCGTCACCTCACTGATGGGTGCGGTCTTCAACCCGTTTTGGGTGGCCATTGCCGCCGGCAGCGGGGCAGCCCTGGGTGAATTTTCCGGTTACCTGGCCGGTTTCAGCGGTCAAAAAGTGGCCGAGCGCACACCCGCCTATGAGAAGCTGGAAGGTTGGATGAAGAAGTACGGCGGCTGGACCATTCTGGTGTTGGGCTTCATCCCCAACCCGCTCTTTGACATCGCCGGTCTAATCGCCGGAACCCTCAAAATGCCTCCAGCCAAATTCCTCTTCTGGTGCTGGCTGGGCAAAGTCCTCAAAATGATGTTGTTTGCTTACGGCGGCGCGCTGGGATTTAGCCTGCTGCCGGAATAATTTTCTCCGGAGGAGCCCCCATGTCCACCTTCGCTACCATTGACCGCTATCTGGACACGCACCTGGATGAAAGTATTACGGAACTTTCTCAACTGTGCGCCCAACCCAGCGTCTCGGCCCAAAACTGGGGCCTCACCGAATGTGCCGCGCTGGTCGCCAGCATGCTGCGCCAGCGTGGATTTGCCGTGGAAGTCATCGGCACCGAAGGCGCGCCGGTCGTCTACGCCGAACGCCAGGGCAAAGGCGACAAAACGCTCCTGTTTTATAACCATTACGATGTGCAACCGGCCGAACCCCTGGAGTTATGGGATAACCCGCCTTTCGAGCCCAGCTTGCGCGACGGCAAGCTCTTTGCCCGCGGGGTGAGTGACGACAAAGGTCACATCACCAGCCGGCTGTTCGCCATCGATGCGCTCCTGGCCGAAGAAGGCGAGTTGCCCTGCACGGTCAAGTGGGTAATTGAAGGCGAAGAAGAAACCAGCTCAATGCACCTCAAACCTTTCGTCGAGCAGTACGCGGATCGCCTGAAAGCCGACGGCTGCGTGTGGGAATTCGGTGGTGTAGACTCGCGCGACGTGCCCATCCAATATCTCGGCCTGCGCGGTATTTGCTACGTTGAACTGAGCGTCGAATGCCTCACCGCCGACGCCCATTCTGGCCTGGGTGGTTCCATCTTTCCCAATGCTGCGTGGCGTTTGGTGTGGGCCCTTTCCACCCTCAAAGGCCCCGACGAGCGCATCCGCCTGCCTGGCTTCTACGATGCTGTACTGCCCCCTTCCGAACTGGACCGCCAACTGATGGCCGCCCAGCCCGACCCAGCCCCTGAATACCGCCACAATTACGGCGTCCAGCAGTTTCTCCACGGCCTGACCGGCGGAGCCGATTTGCGTCTGACTGAAGTATTCCAACCTACTTGCACCATTTGCGGCCTGACCTCCGGCTATCAGGGCCCCGGCTCCAAGACCGTTCTTCCCGCCAAAGCCAGCGCCAAGGTGGATTTCCGGCTGGTGCCCAACCAAACCCCCGAAGAGGTGCTCCAGCAGCTCCGCGTCCACCTGGACGCGCATGGCTTCGAAGACGTGCGCATCGACTTTCTGGGCGGTGAAGCCCCGGCTCGCACCGCGCCAGACGACCCCTTCGTCAAATTGGTGGTCGACACCGCCGAAGAACCCTACGGCGCTAAAATGGAAATGGTGCCTATGGTAGGCGGTTCAGGGCCGAATCACATCTTTATTGAAAAGCTTAACGTCCCCGTGGTAACCGCCGGCGTGGGTCACCCCGGCGCGCTGGCGCACGCCCCCAACGAGAACCTGCGCCTGGATCTTTACCTTAAAGGCGCGAAACACATCGCCCGCATCCTCAAGCAAATGGCGTAAAAAGCGAGGCTCCGCGGCTGTGAGTGGAGTCATCGGAACGCAAAGTACGAACCTGCCCACTGGGCGGGTTCCCTTCCGAAGAGGTTCTCTCGCTAAGTAGAAGCCGGCGGCGGCCAATTGGGCGTCAGTGTCACCGGCAGGCTGATCTGTTTGCGCAGCCCGGCCCAAAGGTCCTGTCCTTGCAGCGCATCCCAATAAGCACGGAATTCCGCGTACCGTTTGGCGCGCAAGCTCTGCCGATCGATCAAAAAGCCCTGGAAGCCCAGCAACAGGCGGTGGTACGATTTGACATGCCCCAGGTAGGCCAACATGCGCTCACGCTCTTCTTCCATGAACTGCGGCAAGAACACACCCCACACATCGCAATCATGGATATCGCCCAATTGTTCCTGCATCTCGCGCACCGGATTGAGCCATTCTTTCAATTCGCCACCATACAACCCAGAAAAATTCTCCATCGTATAACGCAGCCACTTCGCTGCGATTCGCATCTCATGCAGTTCTGCCACCTTGTCCGGTTTGTGAACAATTTCAGCATAGCCCAGAAAATCATCCAGCCGCCCGGAGATATGTTGAAAAGAATGCCGGTAAAGCTGCGGCGTAAAGGCATACACTTGCTCGGCCTGGGCCGCCAGAGGTTCCAGAGCAGCGCGCATTTCCGGCACGGTCTGATCGCTCTCCAACCGTGTGATCGCTTCTTCCAGGGGCGGTTGCAAGGTGGCCCGGTGTTGGCGCAGGCGCAGCAGCAGTCGGGTCAATCCTGGACCCTGCGCAGCGTCATCCTGCTTCTTCGCATACTTCGCCAGCGCATCGATCTGCACATCCGCGTCGCGAGCCGCGCCCAAAGCCCGCGTAATCCGGCGAATATCTTTCAGCCACAATTCCGCCTTCCGTTTTGGCAAACATCCCTCAAACAAAGGCAAAGCCGCCCGCAGCCGACGACTGGCTACGCGCATCCGATGGATATACTCGATATCGGGGCTGCCGCTGCGCACGCCCTCTTGTTCCTTCTCCAAAGCCACCAGGTGTCTCAGTAAAATACCCGCGCCATAGACGCAGATCCCTTCATCTTTGTTGTTCTTCATGTTCGTCCTCCGGCGCAGAGTCTGATCGTAGAGTAATACACTCCAGATTGTACTCGAAAATGTGAAAGTTTTCCGGTCCAGGGGGGGCCCGGTACGCAAAAGCCCCCCTTTGGAACATGCCAAAATGCGGGGCCACAATAACCCCCGGAGAACCAACATCCCCCGGCTGGCGGGGGATTGAGAAAATTCAACGTTATTCTATTTCTTCCAGGTCGTCCGTATCCATCTCGAACAGTTCACCGGTCGCAATGAATACCGTCCGCTCGCAGATATTGGTTACCCGGTCCGCAGCCCGTTCCAGGTTGTGAATCACCCATATGAGCAAGTTCACGTGGTCAATCATCTCTGGATGGGCAATCATCTGTTCCACCAACATGCGGTAAGTCTGGTTATACAGCGCGTCCACCTGTTCGTCGTCATCCGGGATCGCGTGCGCCAGGGTAGCATTCTCACTAACAAACGCGCTCAGCGAGCGGTGCAGCATGTCCACCGCCAGTTCAGCCATCCGCGAAATCTCGCGCATCGGCACCTGGATGTCTGAGTCGCCCAATTGCATCACCACTTTCGCGTTGCCTTTGGCATAATCGCCCATGCGCTCCAGTTCGATGTTCACTTCCAGGATTGCTGCCAGCAGTCGCAAGTCGTGCGCCATGGGCTGCTGGGTAGCAATTAAGATAAGAATCGCGTTCTCAAGCGCATACCGTTTTTCGTTGATGGCATAATCATCCCGAATGATTTTACGCGCCGCGACGACATCGCGCTGTTTCAGCGCTTCAACAGAGCGGAGCAAAGCCTGTTCAACCATGCTGCCGAGCAGGAGTACTTCATCTTGGAGCTGGTGGATCTGGCGATCCAACGTTTCTCGAGGCATAAATGACCCTTTCCGGTTTCGCGAAAGAACTATCCGAAACGCCCGGTGATGTAATCTTCGGTGCGTTTATCCCGAGGGTTGGTAAAAATCTGGTTCGTCTCCCCATATTCTACCATTATCCCCGCTCGATCTTCATCCATTGTAAAAAACGCGGTGAAATCAGACGCGCGCGCGGCTTGCTGCATATTGTGGGTCACAATGATGATGGTATACACCTCGGAAAGCTCGCGCATCAGGTCTTCAATCTTCAAGGTGGCAATCGGATCCAACGCCGAGCAAGGCTCGTCCATCAAAATGATTTCTGGCTTCACTGCCAGCGCCCGGGCAATGCACAATCGCTGCTGCTGCCCGCCCGAGAGCGACAGTCCGCTCTTGCGTAAATCATCCTTCACTTCGTCCCACAAGGCAGCCTGACGCAGCGTTTGTTCCACCAGGTCGTCCATGTTGTCCTTAAATCCATTAATACGCGCGCCCCAGGCCACATTATCATAGATACTCTTGGGAAATGGATTTGGCTTCTGAAAAACCATGCCAATGCGCTGGCGTACCATCACTGGGTCCACATTGGGGGCATAAATATTTTGCCCGTGAAATAAAACTTCTCCTTCCATGCGGAAAGAAGGCACAAAGTCATTCATCCGGTTGAAGGAACGCAGCACGGTGCTCTTTCCACAACCGGAAGGCCCAATGATGGCGGTAATTTTTTGCGGGACCACCCGCAAATCCACATCCTTTACAGCCCGAAAATTGCCGTAAAACAGATGCATGTCTTTGGTTTCAATCGCTAAATGCTGTTTTTCCAACGTGTCGGTCATGGTGCGCGCCTCGTCAAACGGTTGCGGGCCAGAATGGCCACGGCGTTCAAGCTTAATAATACCACCAGCAGAACGATAATGGCAGCCGCGGCGATATTGCGAAACTCCGCCTGGGGCCGGCTGGTCCAATTATATATCTGGATGGGCAGTGCCGTGAAGTAGGAAAAAATTCCTTGAGGATCTTTATTGATCAAGCTGGAAGCTCCCACCAAAATGAGCGGAGCGGTTTCTCCAATGGCTCTGGAAACAGCCAGAATAGTGCCGGTCAGGATGCCAGGGAATGCGGAAGGCAGCACGTGATGCCAAATGGTCTGCCACTGCGTGGCCCCCAGGCCATAGCTGGCCTGACGGAGCGAGTTGGGCACCGCGCGAATGGCCTCCTGGGCGTTGATAATCAATATTGGCAGCACCAGCAGTCCCATCGTCAGCCCCGCAGAAAGGATGGTGCGCCCGGTCTCCACACCCTCGACGCCAAAGGCCCTGCCGCTGGTCAGGGCAGAGAACGTGCGCACAAAGATTGCCAACCCCAAAATTCCATAAACAATCGAAGGCACTCCCGCCAGGTTGTCGATGTTGGTTTGGATGATCCGGTTAATCCTTGAACGGCTGGCATATTCTTCCAGATAAATGGCCGCCCCCACCCCAATCGGAAACGCAAATCCTACCGTGATGAGGATGATCCACAGTGAGCCAAACAAGGCTGTGCGCACGCCCGCCAACTGCGGAGTGGTGCTCATCGAATTGGTCAAGAAACGCGGGTTCAGCCAGGAATAAAAGGTCAGGGTAGCATCGGGGTGTTTTTCGGCTATCTCGGCTTCGATCTCAGCCCGGTTGAACAAGGACTCAAACAGGGGATAGCTTTCTTCCACGGTGGGTTTAACCACCTCGGCAATTACAAGATCATAAACTTCCCCGGTGGACAGTTCGGCCAACGTGAAGTCGCCGTTGCGCTGGATTGTGCGCAGGCGATTCACGCTCACCTTGCTTTCCAGAATCGAAAGCAGTTCTGCTTTCTCCAATTCTTCCAAAGGCCGCTCAGACAACGTGGTCCGGTCAACTTTGTCAATTACCGCCACCAACCCAAACACATCATCCAAGATCGTAACCACCAATACCGCCAAAGCCAGCAGCCCGACCACCGTCGAGAGGAAGAAGATAGACTTCCACACCCCGCCAACGCGGTGACGCCGGGCCAGGTTGCTCTTGGGAGTAGAAAAATAGCCGCTCATTCGTACACCTCGCGGAAGCGGGCCACCAGGCGGCGGCTGATGATATTCAAGATCAAGGTGGATGTAAACAACAATAAACCGATCGCAAAAATGCTGTTGTAATCAGGCGTGTCATAAGCCACGTCGCCGCCACTGATCCGGGCAATATAGCCGGTCATAGTTTCGGCGGCCTGGAAGGGGTTAAAGGTGAATTTTGGGCCCGAGCCCGCCGCCAGTGCGACAATCATCGTCTCGCCCACCGCGCGGGAAACTCCGATGATGAACGCGGCGATGATCCCCGAGAGCGCCGCCGGCACCACCACCTGCACAGCCGTTTCCAGGCGGGTTGCGCCCAGCCCATAGGCTGCTTCGCGCAACGAGCGTGGCACGGCCGTGAGGGCATCCTCGCTCATCGAACACACCAGGGGAAGGATCATAATACCCATCACCAACCCGGCGGACAAAGTGTTGTACACTTGCACCTGCTCGCCAAAGATCGAGCGCAGTAATGGTGTCATAAAAGTCAGCGCAAAAAAACCATAAACTACTGTTGGCACGCCCGCCAGAACCTCCAGCACCGGTTTGAGGATGCTCCGCGCGCGCGGCGTGGCGTATTCGCTCAGGTAAATCGCGGCGCTCAATCCCAAAGGCAGCGCCACCAGCATGGCGAAAAGGGTTGTCATCAGGGTCGCGTTTACCAACGGCAGCACGCCAAATTTTCCAATGGTAGGTTGCCACTCGGTCTTCGTCAAAAATTCAACCAGGGTTACACCGGGCATCTGGAAGAACAACAACGATTCCTTGCCCAACTCAAACACAATCCCCAGCGTGGTGAATATGGAGACTGCGCCGCAGAAAAACAAAAACCCTTGGATGAAAGCCTCACCCACCCGGGGACGTTTGCGCAGCTTATGAATGACGAGTTGATCAGCGCTTTCCATTCGAATAACCTGTTGTCTCACAATCTGATTTTCCATCTTTCAAATCTTCCCTCCGGCGGCACTTTCCCCTTCTTCCCCACCGACGGGCAAGAAGGGGAAAGGCAAGTCCAACCGCCACAGCCAAGCTGAAGGAGCAGCCCGGCTGAAGGCAGAGTTTGCTTATTGGATCGCCTGGAGCCAGAGCAGCTTCGATTCGTTCAAAGCAGCATAGCTGGCGGGGAAGTAACCCACCTCGGTGATCACCGAGTTGACATTGTCCAGGTAGAAGCGAACGAAGGCAGCCACCTGGGGCTTGGCTTTGAGGATCCCCGCGTCCGAGTAGATGTAGAGCGGGCGGGCCAGGGCGTAGGAGCCATCTTCAGCCGTTTTCTGCGAGGGCGTCACGCCATTCACCGTGAGCATGCCCAGGCGGTCAGACTCTTCCTGATAGTAGGCATAACCAAAGTACCCGATGGCGTATTTGTTGCCTTCCACGCCCTGCACCAGCACATTGTCATCCTCGGACTGATTCAGGTTCTTGGCTTCCAGGGCCAGGGTCTTAGCCTCATCCAACCCTTCGATCTTGTTGGGTTTCTGGATCACAACTTCCACAAAGAAGTCAAACGTGCCGCTGTCGGTGCCAGGCGTGTAGCGCAGAACCGGCTCGGCGGGCCAGGTAGGATCCACGTCTGACCAGAGCTCAGCGGTGGTGAACAACTGCTGGAGCTGCGCCAGGGTCACGTCCTTGGCGAAGTCGTTCTCTTTGTTGATCACAACGGCAATGGCGTCCAGACCCACCAGGAAGGGGATCGGCTCGCGAGCAGGGCTGAGGGCGCGGCAGTTTTCCACTTCGCCATCCTTGATGGCGCGGGAAGCGTTCGCCACATCCGTCTCGCCGGTCTTGCAGAAGCGCTCGAAACCAGCGCCCGAACCCACAATGTCATTCTTGATTTGACCAGGGAAACCTTCGTTGGTGAACAACTCTTGAATAGCTTCCGAAAGCGGGCCAACCGTAGAAGAGCCGGCGGTGTAGATATCGCCTTCCAAAGCGGAGGGGTCCAGATCGTACAGCGCATAATCGAGCATGGCAACGGATTCCGCCAAGGCTTCGTCACTGGCGGGGAAGTAACCCACCTCAGTGATCACCGAGTTGACATTGTCCAGGTAGAAGCGGACGAAGGCAGCCACCTGGGGCTTGGCTTTGAGGATCCCCGCGTCCGAGTAGATGTAGAGCGGGCGGGCCAGGGCGTAGGAGCCATCTTCAGCCGTTTTCTGCGAGGGCGTCACGCCATTCACCGTGAGCATGCCCAGGCGGTCAGACTCTTCCTGATAGTAGGCATAACCAAAGTACCCGATGGCGTATTTGTTGCCTTCCACGCCCTGCACCAGCACATTGTCATCCTCGGACTGATTCAGGTTCTTGGCTTCCAGGGCCAGGGTCTTAGCCTCATCCAACCCTTCGATCTTGTTGGGTTTCTGGATCACAACTTCCACAAAGAAGTCAAACGTGCCGCTGTCGGTGCCAGGCGTGTAGCGCAGAACCGGCTCGGCGGGCCAGGTAGGATCCACGTCTGACCAGAGCTCAGCGGTGGTGAACAACTGCTGGAGCTGCGCCAGGGTCACGTCCTTGGCGAAGTCGTTCTCTTTGTTGATCACAACGGCAATGGCGTCCAGACCCACCAGGAAGGGGATCGGCTCGCGAGCAGGGCTGAGGGCGCGGCAGTTTTCCACTTCGCCATCCTTGATGGCGCGGGAAGCGTTCGCCACATCCGTCTCGCCGGTCTTGCAGAAGCGCTCGAAACCAGCGCCCGAACCCACAATGTCATTCTTGATTTGACCAGGGAAACCTTCGTTGGTGAACAACTCTTGAATAGCTTCCGAAAGCGGGCCAACCGTAGAGGAGCCGGCGGAATAGATGTCACCGCTCAAGGTCGAGGGGTCGCCAGGATCTGTCGCTTCCGCCGTGGGATTCTCGACAACAGAGGGATTCTCGGCAGCCGCGGGCTGTTCGGCCTGGGTGGCCTCAGCAGCGGGGGCCGAAGTGGGGGCTGCCACAGGAGCGCAGGCTGAAAGAATTACGCTCAGGGTCAAAAGGGCAGCGAACACAAAATAAAAGGGTCGACGCATTTCAATTCTCCTTAACAGAATTTTTTCTTCATTCCCGTCCATCATACCGGGCTCTGTTTAAGATCATTGAAAGGCGCGGTTAACGAATGTTAAAACGAAGGTTAACATCCGTCAGGATAAGCTCACCTGGCCCCTGACATTTTTCTCTCGCTGCGTCACGAATTTCGCGAGAAGACCACTGAACGCGATGATTTCCTAACCTGGAAGGTCAGGCCAGCGGCAGGGTGAAATAGAATGTGCTGCCCTGCCCCAACTCGCTTTCCGCCCAAATACGCCCGCCGTGGGATTCCACCGTATGGCGCGCAATAGACAGGCCCAACCCTGTTCCACGGCTGGAGCGTGAGCGGTCAACCTTGTAGAAGCGCTCAAAAATGCGCCCCAAATCCTCCGGCGCAATGCCCGCGCCTGTATCGCGGATTGAGAAAACCATCATGCTCTCTTCCGGTTGAGCCGAAATAACGATCTCGCCACCTGGCCGAGTGAACTTTACCGCGTTGTGGATCAGATTTACCAACACCTGCTCGATCCGGTCATAATCGGCGCGCACCGCGGGCAAATCACCTGGGCAATCGACCCGCAAGGTCAGCCCGGCTCGTTCGGCTTGCAACTTCATCCGCTCCACCGATTGGTCCATCAATTCACAAGGTGAGACCGGCTGCCGCTGAATGGGCACCCGTCCCGACTCGATCTTCGAAAGCTCCAGCAGTTCTTGCACAATCTGCGTCAGGTTGTCAATCTCCCCATCCATCTGGGTCAAGAAGCGCTGCGCCGCGGGCGGATCATCCAACGCACCCTCAGCCAGTGTCTCAGTCAGCGCCTTCAAAGACGCCAGGGGGGTGCGCAGCTCATGAGAAACGTTGCTAACAAAATCGCGGCGTACGGTTTCCAGCTTGCGCACGCGGGTCAAATCCTGGAAGACGAGCAAGATCGAACCTTCCAGAAAGTCGCTCAAAGGGGTCGCGATACCCTGGATGAACAGACGATCTGTGGTCAACTCAATGGATGAAATTTGTTGCTGTCGCGTGATCTGGCATTTGCGCCACAATTCTACCAGTTGATGGTGGCGCAGCACCTCGACCAGAGTCTTGCCCAGCGACTCATCGATGGATGTCTTGAACATCTCCGCGGCAGCCGGATTGATCAAGGTCACCTTGCCTTCACCGTCCGCGATCAGGATGGCATCGGTCATATTGATCAGCACGGCTTCCAGGCGGTTCTGCTCGCTGCGGTGCGCATCGATGCGTGACTTCAACTCCCGCGCCATATTCTTGAACGCCGATTGCAATCGCCCAATCTCGTCCTTTCCCGAAGGCTCGTCCAGGTCCGGCAGCACCCCCGACCCCATCTGCATAACGGCCTGCGAGAGAGTATTCAAGGGCTTGAGCGTATAACGCGTGATCCAAAAAGCCAGCAGCACGACCAGCGCAGTGGCAATGCCGGTTGCCAGTAACAATGAACCATACAGTTCGCTCAACTTGCCTTGCACCTGGGTGAAAGGCGTCGCCAGGCGCACAATGGCCAGAACCTGGTTGTTGTCCATCACCGGCACAGCAGCGTAAACCAACTCCGCCTTGAGTGTGTCGCTGTAACGGATTTCGGAGTCTTCTTTCCTCAACAAAGCCTGCTGCACTTCGGGGCGCACAAAATGGCTTTCCATCTCTTCTAATGGCTTATCCGACTCGCCCACCACCTTTCCGTCGGGCAGAATGATGGTCACGCGCACATCGAAATTGCGGCCAAAGGTGTCTGCCGCCCGATCAATACTCGGGTCTTGCGGATTCGCAATAATCATGGGTCTGATCTCTTCCCCCAACACGTGCGCTCCCGCAAACAAAGCCGCCTCGGTACGTTCCAGATACACGCTGCGCACAAAACCCGTCAGGAACAAGGACAATACCCCCATCATCACAATGGCCAGCAGAATGTAGGGATACGTGATCCGCCAGAATAAACTGTTCCGCATCATAGTTTGTCCTTCTTCCAACAAGCGTTACCCTTCAAACCGATAGCCGGCCCCGCGCACGGTAATGATCCGGTTGGGCTTGGCAGGGTTGATCTCGATCTTCTCCCGCAGCCAGCGAATGTGAACATCCACGGTACGACTATCCCCAATATAGTTCCAGCCCCACAACCGTTCCAGGATGAACTCACGGGTGAGCACTTGTCCGCGGTGTTGAGCCAGGAACAAGAGCAGCTCGTATTCCTTGGGTTTAAAGGCCAGCACCCCCTCGTTCAGGCGCACTTCACGGCGGGTTAAATCCAGCACCAGGTTGCCAAATGTCATTAATTGTGGGGCTGGGGGCTGCGGCTGAGCTTCTACGGTTTTCCGGGCTTCTTCTCGCATCATGCGCACCCGCCGCAACATGGCTTTCACCCGCGCTAGCAGCTCGCGCATCGAAAATGGTTTGGTCATGTAATCATCCGCGCCCACTTCCAACCCCACCACACGATCGATTTCATCATCACGGGCGGTCAGCATCAATACAGGGGTATTCTGCTCCTGGCGCAGAATCCGGCAAAGTTCAAAACCATCCATTCCCGGCAGCATGACGTCCAGTAGAATGAGGTCGGGGTTAAAACTGCGAGCCTCTTCCAGGGCAGCGTTGCCATCGCCGCAGGTTTGCACAGCATATCCCTGACGCTTCAGGTTATATGCCAGCGTTTCCTGCAAAGGGATCTCGTCTTCTACTACCAGGATTCTTTCAGTCATACCACCACCTCACTTAATTAAGCAGCATCATGATAACTACTCATAGATTGAAGAAAGTTCCCGAATTTGAGGTATATGGTAGGGGCAATTCATGAATTACCCTACCATATACTTCCGACTGAATAGTTACGCATCCGATAATGTTCCCGGGCCTGCTTTCATTCTACCCATCTCTGCAGACATTCTCAAGCCGAATTCTGGCTTGGGTTGCTCGAGGCGCCTTGTAGCAAACGCACCGCCTCGAAGGTCGCGCGAGTCACGCCCATCAAATGCTCGTAGGGGATGGGCGGCTGGCTGCCCTTGCTCACGCAGGCCAGGAAGTTGCTCCAGGCTGCCTGGTGGCCTTTATCCTGCCCCAACGCCGAGCTGCGCGTCGACTTGCGCCCGTCGCGGGTCACTTCCAGCTTGGAAAAATCATCCAACAGCGCCACCGTCCCGCCGCAGAACACTTCCACGCGTTCCTTGGGCACACGCTTGTCGCCGTTGGCCAGGTATGAAACCATGCCCAGCGAGCCGTCCGGGTAGGTGAGGGTCAGCACCACATTATCCTGCCGATAGCGGCCGCCGTCGGGCAAGGCCTGGGCAGTCACCGCGCTGGGCGCGGAACCGGTCAGGAAGCTGAGAAAATCGACAAAATGGCAACCCTCGCCGATAATGCGTCCCCCACCCGCAACCGGATCATGCAGCCAGTGCGTCAGCGGCAAGTAGCCCGCATTGACCCGGTAGTGCGCCACCAACGGTTCGCTGCGCGAAGCCAAAGTCTCGCGCAGCGCCACAGCCAGCGGAGCAAAACGCCGATTGAAACCCACCGTCAGCAAGGGCAAGTTTTCCTGGGCCAGCGCGGCCTCGATCTCGGCCAGTTCGGCTTCGTTCAAAGCCAACGGTTTTTCACAGTACACGTGTTTTCCAGCTCGCAGCGCCGACAGCGTCTGGCGCGCATGCTGGTTGTGGCGAGTCAAAACCACCAACACGTTGATATCCTTGTCTTCTAATACTTCTTGCTCGGCGCTGGAAGCGTAACGGAAGCCAAACTTCTGCGCGGCATGTCGCGCGCTCAAACCCGAGGCCGTGGCAATGCCTGCCATCGTTGCCCCGCCAGCTCGCTTCATGGCAGGCAAGAACACGCCCGAAGCATACAATCCCGCTCCTAATACGCCCACCACGGGCTGTCCGGCTGCCGTGGTTTTGACCTGAGACAGGTCGATCCGCCGAGAGGGTTGGATTTCTTCGACCTGCGGGTAAGTAAGGATTACACCCAAGAAGGCCTCTTTGCGTTTCCCAGTGATCAATTCATAAGCGCTGACTGCCTCATCGATCGGAAAACGATGGGTGATCAAGGGGTTGACATCCAGCCGCCCTGAAGCCAACAGGTCCAAAATCGCTTCAAGGTTGCGCCCTTCGGTCCAGCGCACAAAACCCACCGGGTAATCTTGCCCGCGTTCTTCATAAGCCGGGTCGTAACGCCCAGGGCCATAAGAGCGCGAGACCATCACGCGTAATTCTTTGTCAAAGTAAGCTTTCCGGGGCAGATTCAAGCCCACAGCACCCACCGAAATCACCGCGGCCCGGTCGCGAGCCAGCTTCGCGGAAAGCTCGATGGGATCGTTGGAGCGTGAATCGGCGCAAATCAGCACGGCGTCATAACCCCGCCCGCGGGCAAATCCCGGCGCGGCTTGCTCAGCCTCCGAGCGAACCACCGCCGTAATTCCCATTGAGCGCGCCAACGCCACGCGGCGCGGGTCGATATCCACGCCAAACACACGGCAGCCCGAAGCCAACCCAATTTGACCAGCCAACAAGCCCAGCAATCCCAGGCCAATGACCAGGATCGTCTCGCCCACCTGCGGCTCGGCCAGGCGGAAACCGTGCAGCGCGATGGAGCCCAGCGTGGAAAACGCCGCGGCCTCAAAACTCACCTGCTCCGGAATCAACGCCGCCAGGTTCTGCGGCACAACCGCATATTCGGCATGCACCGCGTAGTTGGCCCCGGCGCAAGCCACGCGGTCACCGATCTGAAAGCCCGAAACGCCCTCGCCCACGGCCACCACCGTGCCCGCCGAAGAATAGCCCAACGACATGGGCTGATCCAGCCGGTTGAAGGCCGCCTGAATGGTGGGGATGATACCCTCGCGCTGGGCTTTTTCCAGCACCTGCTTGACCAGGTCGGGGCGCGAACGGGCCTTGCCCAACAGACTCTTCTCGGCAAACGCCACCACGCTGCGCTCGGTGCCCGCCGAGACCAGGGAAGCCGCCGTGCGCACCAGGATCATGCCGCGCCGTACCGAAGGGCAGGGCACTTCCGCTACCAGAGCTTTTCCATCATTTAAATTTTGCAATAACTGTTTCATCAGAAGCTCTCGGCTGTCAGCGATCCGCTTTCAGCTTTTCCTTTCGATTTATGGAATATAAAATAGCTACCCTGTAGGATTAAGCCGAATTATAACAGCCGCCGCCCACTAAGCGCCTGCCACCAGGTGAAAGTGCAATTGGCCTACATCCTGAAACCTGCCCCCGTTGGCAATCAAGCGGTAGCCTTGCGATTCCAGGTTCAGGTCACGCACCAGTTTTTGGGTGGTGGCGATGAGGTCCGTCAAAAAAGCGCGGTCTTCAGTGGGAACCTCCAACAATGAGGCGTAAGCCCGTTTGGGCACGATCAAAATATGCACAGGATAAGCCGGGCTGGGATGGCGAAAAGCCACCAGCGTTTCAGTCTCGTGCAGTCGCTCAACCGGCAACATAAAACTCATATGCGTGAATACCCACCCCATCCATTTTCCGGTCCAACGGCTGCGGGCCAGGCGCATCACCCAGGCGATCATCCCGCGGACACGCGCTCCATGAAAGCTGCCGCAGCCGACACAGCCTGGTCGATCTCATCGTCAATCAGAATGCAATGACTGGAGTTCTCGAACCAAACCACGCCTTCTTTCACCGCTGAGTTCACCCCCCGGAGGATGATCTTGCCAGCCTCGGGGTCGATCGTTTTATCGAAACGCCCTTGCGCCAAAAACAGCGGCTGGCGAATCAGGTGCAGTCGCGCCAGGACCATGTTTTGCATCTCGACCAATTGCAAGGCCGCCTTCAGCGGATTAACCCGATAACCCTGCCAACGGCCTTCCGCGTCCAGGCTGCCTTTGGGCACGCCCATGACCCAGGGCGAGAGCAAACGCAGGCGAAGTTTGTCCCATTCGGTCAGCCGTAAACGAATGGCGGGAGCAAACAACAACAGGCCTGCCGCCTCGGGGTGCCGAGAGGCAAGATACAGGCAGGTCACCGCGCCCATCGACTCGCCCAGCAAGAACACCCGCTCGCAGCGCCCGCGCAGACGCTCATATTCCGCTTCGGCTGCCCCCACCCAATCCTCCCACTTGGTCTGATTCAACTTCTCGGGAGCAGTACCGTGTCCCGGCAGCAGCGGCCCCGCCAGGGTATAGCCCATCGCGTGCAGCCGCTCTGCGGCACTGCGCACCTCCACGGGAGTGGCAGTCAGCCCGTGCAGCATCAGCACGCCGATCGCGCCGCCTTCCATGAAAAACGGCTCCCCGTTCAACTGTGGATTTACCAAATTCGGATTTTCCATGACGCCCCTCCCATCGCATTACCCATTCGGTAGGATCATCACCTTGCGCACATCCTCTTTACCTTGTTCAATCAACTGCACCCCCTGCTCAAAATCCTCCAACCCCAGGCGGTGTGAAACAAGGTCATTGACCTTCATGCGCCCCGTGCGCAACCATTCGACCGCCTGATAAGAGTTGCGCAGCGAGGTAAACGAGCCCAGCAAAGTCAATCCTTTTTGGAAAATCTTAAACGGCTCCAACTCCATGCGCGTCCCTGAAGGCGGCACTCCAAACCACAATAATTTTCCCCCCGGACGGGCATAATCCAGGCTGCGGGTCAGCACGGACGGAACTCCTGTGGCATCGATGACCGCATCGTAGCCATTCACCACCGCCTCGTCCAACCCACCCAAGACTTCATCCGCGCCCGCTGAGCGCGCGAAGGCCAGTCGAGACGGGTTGCGCTCAGCCACCACCACCCGGGCCGCGCCCATCAAGCGCAGTCCGCGCAGCAACAAAATACCAATCGGCCCAGCGCCAATCACCATCACCGAAGCCGCGGGCGACAGGCCCAGGCGCGCCAATCCGTGAATCACACAAGAAAGTGGCTCGACGAAAGCTCCCACTTCGAAAGGCATTTCTCCAATGGAAAAGACAGCTTCTTGAGGCGCGAGGGTGTACTGGGCCATGCCGCCAGGCAAGGTCACACCCACTGCGCGCCAGTTCTCACAAAAGTTCTGCCGATTATTCAAACAGTGAACGCAGCGCCCACAGGCGATGTTCGGCTCCACCGCCACGCGCTCGCCCACCTGGCAGCGCGATACGCCGGCGCCCACCGCCTCCACTATGCCGGCAAATTCGTGCCCCGGAATCACCGGGTAAGCCCCCAGGTATTCACCGCGCAGGATGTGAACGTCGGTACCACAAATTCCCGATGCCATCACCCGGATCAATACTTCTCCGGGTCCGGGCGCCGGAATGGGTAGGTCAATCACCTCGGTCAGATTGGGATGTGGAATTCGCAACGCGCGCATGACAGCTCCTTTGTGGGTTCTTGCCTTCCAGTATACAACACAAACTGTTGGATTACCGCGTCATGGAGGCCGGTTCACCACGCCAATTCCCAATGACCCAACTTTTCCAACCCTCTGAGCAGCTACGATTGGTTTATAATCAACTCACCTATGAAACGAAACCTCGCCCAAACCCTCGAATCGCTGCCCCGTGAATGGGTCCAGCCCCTCTTCCCAACCATTCGCGCTCGCATCGAGTCCACCGGGCGCAAGGTCATCGTTTTGGACGACGACCCAACCGGCACGCAGACTGTCCACAACGTGGACGTGCTCACCAAGTGGAGTGTGCCCCTCCTGGAAGACGCCCTCCGTTCTCCGGAGACGGTCGTTTATCTGCTCACCAATTCCCGCAGCCTACCCTCTCGCGCGGCCCGCGACCTCACCCGCGAGATCGCCGCCAACCTCACCGCCGCCGCCGAAACCACCGGGCGCGCCTTCACCGTCGTCAGCCGCTCCGACTCCACCCTGCGCGGGCATTATCCCCTGGAAATCGACGTTCTGGCAACCTCCCTGGGCAGCGTGGACGGCGTGTTGATCATCCCCGCCTTTTTTGAAGGTGGGCGCTATACCATCGATGACACTCACTACGTTGTGGAAGACGAATGGCTGATCCCCGCCGCGGATACGGAGTTCGCCCGTGACACAGATTTTGGCTACCGCAGTTCGAACTTGCGCGCCTGGGTGACCGAAAAAACCAACGGGCGCTGGCCCGTGCAGCAGGTGACCTCCATCACCTTGGAGGATTTGCGTCTGGGCGGGCCGATCCGTGCCCTTGAAATCTTGAACAGCCTGTCCGGCGAACGGCCTTGCGTGGTCAACGCTGCCAGCTACCGCGACCTGGAAGTCCTGGTAGCCGCGATGATCAAAGCCGAGGAAGGGGGCAAGCGCTTTCTTTGCCGCACCGCGGCCTCGTTCGTGCGCATACGCGGTGGCGTTGAACCCCGCCCGCTGCTCCAATCGCTCGATCTGCCCAACCTTCACCCACAAAATGGCGGCTTGATCGTAGCCGGTTCCTACGCGCGGCAAACCTCGGCCCAATTGGAAGCCCTGCGCGGACTGCCCAACCTGGCCTGGATGGAAATGTCAGTTCCCGCCTTGCTAGAGCCTTCGACGCGCTCTGAGCATATCCGCGCCGCCCACAAAGAAGCCGCTGAAGCTATTCGCGCCGGCATGGACGTGCTGCTCTTCACCAGCCGCGACGTCATTAAAGAGCAGGAAGGGCGCAGCTTTCTGGAAATCGGACAAATTGTCTCAGAAGCCCTCACCCGCGTGGTTCAGCGCCTGGAGGCGCCTCCCGCCTGGGTCATTGCCAAAGGCGGCGTCACCTCGGCGGTGCTGGCCTCTCACGGGCTCAACGTGCGCAAAGCGCGCGTCCTCGGTCAGGCCATTCCGGGTGTGCCCGTCTGGCAAACTGGGCCCGAAAGCCGCTTTCCCGGTCTCACCTACGTCGTCTTCCCTGGCAACGTAGGCGGCCCGTCAGCCCTGGCGGATATGGTCAAAATCCTGCGCGAAACCCGCGCTTAGCACAGTCCATGAAACTTTCCCTTCGCCAAAACGTCATCCGGTACGCTGTATCGATCGCGCTGGCCAGCGCCGGGTCGCTCCTGGTCTTGCTGCTCTTTTCCAGGTTGCCCGCCCAGGTGGCTTATCGCATTCACGAACGCTACACCTTCTCCAATCCCGGGTCCGACTCCACCCTCGCTTTGGGAGTTTTGCTACCCAAAAGCGGACCGTACCAACAGGTGACAGCGCCGGAAACCAGCGGCGCCCGGCCAGTGGAGACCCGCCAAAACAACCAGACCCAGGCCTTGCTCTTTGAGACCACCCTGCCCCCTGGCGACACTACCGTAGACATCGCCTACACGGTCACCTTGCGCCAAGGCTCGGCCCGTTGGGAGGCCCCCACCACGCCCGCCGACCTGGCCGAGCAGCCCGGCATCGAGGTCAACGCCCCTGGAATCCAGGCCCTGGCAAAGCAAATGCCCGGCGTCGACGAATCGGCGATCTATGAGCGCTTCCGGCATACTGCCCAGGCTTTGAATTGGCCGACCGGCTCGCGCATCAACGTTCAATCCTCCGCGGTCACCGCGCTGAGCGAAGGCATTGGCGGCTGCACCGAGTTCTCTTACTTGTTCACCGCTCTCAATCGCGCTGCGGGCGTGCCCACGCGCAGCATCAGTGGCCTGGCCTTCCCCGCCACCTTGCCGCCTTTCGTCGAAACCTCCGCCACCTGGAGCCATCCCGGCGGCGCGCACGCCTGGGCCGAATTTTTCGACGGGCAGCAGTGGGCCTTTGCCGACCCAGCCTGGGCCAGCTATGGAAATCCGCGCCGATTCTTCACTCGCGCCGACGGCGCTCACCTCTCGTATGGCGAATTCAGCCAGGAAGCCGCGGCGCTGCAAGACATTCAAACCTGGGTCGAAGAACGCGGCCAAATGGTGGGAGCAATGAGCGCGCCACTCAAATTCTCCGCCGCCAGCCCAGCCGCGAACGTTTCCTTCACCCCCGCCGTGACAGTTAAAAAGACCGCCGACAGCCGTTGGTGGTATGGACTGTTCGGCTTTGCTGTGATGCTCGCTCTGGTCAAACTCGCCGATGGTTGGCTGGTCAGGTATTACGCGAAATCGAGCTAACGACCCTGCCTGTAAGCCTCCACCGCGAACCCGGTTAACCCGGCGCAGAATAATAAGATCACGCTGATGACCGGCGCGTTGTAACTCAGGTGCGATTCATCCACCAGGGTCTCCACGGTGATCGCTCCAGCCAGGCTGGCCCAGGCCACGCCAAACACGACCAGCGCCGCCAGAGCTGCCACGCCCATCCCTGGTCGCAGCCCGAAAATACAAGCTACCAGCAGCACGGGCAGCAAGAAAGCCATCGCCGAAGGCGATCCCAGGCCATAATAAGCCACGTCGGCGCCGACACCCAGGAACAGCAAGCCCGCCAGCAATCCGGCAGCCAGCCCAGGCCGGCCGCGCCGCGCCAACACAGCCAACCCCGCCAGGATTCCCAGCAGGATCAGGCCACCCACCACAGTCTCCCAATCGGTGAGCGTGCCCGTCACCGCCCAGCCCCCCACCACGGCAATGACCGCCAACCCTACACCGATACAGGCCACCGTCACAATACGCGCCCGGGCATGCACGAATGTCCCCGCTCGCCGCTGGTTTTCCTCATGTGTCCGTTGATTCATAACGATCCTTCCGCGATAGAAGAGTCTACTTGTCGACCGTAAACTCCATTCGCCCGCCTTCCCAGAGGGCTTCATAGGTTCCCAAAATGCCCTCGAAGGCGATTTTTCCCTGCGCGTCGGTCATCATCTTTTCTTCGCCAAACCACCAATCGGCCTTAATGCGCCGGTGCAGTTCCTCATAGCCCGGCTTGACCGAGCCGTCCTTGCGCAGCAGCCCCGCCGGAGCATTCAACCAGCCGCCGTCGATAAAATCCCAGTAGGTCAACGCTTCCACCATAGGGTGAGCAAACAGCGTCTCATAATGCAGCACCAGTTCCTGTGCCTGGCGCTCTTCGCCCTCGGGTGTAGAAGGCCACTCTTTGGCCTTGAAGTCATTCAAATCCTCGATCTCTTTCGGCATGATGGCCCCAGAGACGAGGTTAGTCTCGGTAAAGTGAATGGGCAAGTTGAAGCGCTCGAAGTGCTCTAAAATACGCAAGGTCTTCTCCACGCCCCAATAACCCTGGTGCATGTGCGATTGAATCCCGATCACATCGAACTTCAATCCCGCTTCCAGGCAGCCTTCGATCAAAATATCATACGCCGAAGACATATCGAAGTCATTGATCAGCAGGGTAGCGTTCGGATTGGTCTCGCGAGCCGTCTGGAACATCAGGCGCAGCAGCGGAAAACGGCTCATCTCCTTGCACAAACGAGTCAGGCCGTTGTCGTAACGGTCAAACACCGGCATGATCACCGCTTCGTTAACCACGTCCCACATATCCACCACCCCCGCGAAGTCGCTCATATCCCGGCGAATACGCTCTACCTGGAGGCGGCGGATTTCCTCATTGCTCAGGCTCAACAACCAATCCGGGGCCAGCGTGTGCCAGCACAAGGGATGACCTTTCAGGACAAAGCCCCGCTCCTTATACCACAGCGCTGCTTTCAGGATGACCGCCGTGCTGGGCTTGCCCCGCTCGCGCTCAAAATTCGCCCAATAAAACGGCAAAGTAGCCTGATTGAACAGATCGCAGAAACGCTCCATGCGCAGTTCGGCTTGCTCTTTGGCCTCCCCGCTCAGCATCCCATTCGCCAGCGGAATGGCATCCCAACCGGTGCCGCCAAACATGAACTTATGGCGTACCTGCCGCACGGTGACCTCGCGGTTGGCCAACGCCTTACCGTCTTGAACCAGGTTTAATTCGGCTCGCGCAACCCGGGTTTTGCGAATTTCGGGGGATAAGCGAGAGATAGGCATCAGTGTTTCTCCTTACGCTGCCAACACGGCTACACCCACCATCCCCGATCCGGTGTGGACGGACAGCCCGGGGTGGAATTCGGCGATCAGCGTATCGGCTGGGCAGTTCACCTCGCGGATCAGCATATCGCGGAATGCCTGCGCGCCTTCCAAGTTGCACACGTGAATGATTCCGCAGCGCTCCACCGCCCTGCCTTTCAGCGACTGCACGGTCAACTCTAGCATCCGGTCCATGGCTTTTTTGTTCGTGCGCACGCGTTCAAGCAGTTCCAACTTGCCGTCTCGTGATGTCAAAATCGGCTTGATATTGAGCGTGTCGGCAAAACCGGCAGCCAGTTTGCCCACCCGCCCCGAGAGCGCCAGGTACTTGAGCGTTGACAATGCGCCGAACATGTTCAGACGCGGCTTCATATCTTCGATCTTTGCCAGGATTTCATCCATGCCGGTCCCACGGCGGGCTGCATCGGCAGCGTAGAGCGCCATAAAGCCTTGCCCCAAAGACACGTTGAGCGAATCCACCACGCTGATCGTTCGCCCCGGAAAATTTTCGCAGGCTGTCAGCGCAGAATTATAGGTGCCGCTGATTTTGCTGGATACACTGATGCAAATTACCTCGTCGGCTCCGTTGTCGAAAGCAGCCTGATAAGCTAGCGAAAAAGCGCTGGGTGGCGGCGCGGCGGTGGTAGGCAGCTTGTTGATCCGGTCAATCCGCTCGAACAGCGCGATATCATCCAGGTCAATTCCGGCAGCGAAGACCTCTTCGCCAAAATGAACCGTGATGGGCACGACCCGAATATCATTTTCGGCTGCGATATCGGCTGGCAAACTGGCATCAGAATCAGTAACGATAGCTATTTTTTTCATGGGTCCTTTCTATGGGCCTCAGGGAAAAGAATAAAACGAATAGGCATATTCTATTAAACCATACAACCCGTGAATACGCGAATGGTTTTTCAATGAGCGGATTTCACCACACCAGGTCGCAATCGACCTCAATTCAAGAATCGCCGGCCCATCTCCAGTATAATGCGTTTATATGTACCTGCCTACTACCCGCCTGGAAATGGACCGCCTCGGTTGGCCCGAACTGGATATCATCCTGGTCACCGGAGACAGCTATATTGACAGCCCTTACATCGGCGCTGCTGTCATCGGCAAGCTCCTCCAGCGCGCGGGCTACCGCGTGGGTATCATCGCCCAGCCCGACCCAACCTCCGATGGAGATATTATCCGCCTGGGCGCGCCCCGCCTCTTCTGGGGCGTCACTGCCGGCTGCGTAGACTCAATGGTCGCCAATTACACCGCTCTCAAGAAAAAACGCCACCACGATGATTACACCCCCGGCGGCGACAACAACCGCCGCCCCGACCGCGCTTCGATCGTCTACACGAATCTCATCCGCCGGGCTTCCAAGCGAGCTTTTCCCGCTGCGGCCATCCCGCCCATCGTCCTGGGTGGCATCGAGGCCAGTCTGCGCCGCGTGGCCCACTACGATTACTGGTCCGACCGCCTGCGTGGCTCGCTGCTCCTGGATGCCAAAGCCGATTACCTTTTGTACGGCATGGCCGAGAAAGCGGTTGTGGACCTGGCTGCTTGCCTGCGCGACGGCCTGGATGCTCGCGGTGTGCGCGGCCTCTGTTACATCGCCAAAGAGCCGCCCGCCGATTACCTGGAACTGCCTTCCTTCGAGGCGGTCAGCGCCGACAAGATGGCCTTCATCGAGATGTTCCACGCTTTCTATCGCCACAATGACCCGCTCACTGCCCAGGGTCTGGCCCAACGCCACGGTGAGCGCTGGCTGGTTCAGAACCCGCCTGCCCTTCACCAAACCCAGGCCGAGCTGGACGCGGTTTACGCTCTGGAATATGAACGCGCCCAACACCCCTTTTACGAGCAGATTGGCCCGGTCAAAGCCCTGGAAACCATCCGCTTCTCCATCTCCACCCACCGCGGCTGTTACGGCGAGTGCAACTTTTGCGCCATTGCCGTCCACGAAGGACGCACCATTCGCTGGCGCAGCCCCGCTTCTATCCTCGCCGAAGCCGAGAGCCTCACCCATCATCCCAATTTCAAGGGCTACATCTACGATTTGGGCGGCCCGACAGCGAATATGTACGGCTACGAATGCAAGAAGAAGCTGGCTCGGGGCGTGTGCGCCGACAAGCGCTGCGTGCATCCCAACCTCTGCCCGCTGATGAAGCCCGATCACCGCCCCCAGGTAGAACTACTCCGCGAGGTGCGCCGTCTGAAAGGCGTTAAGAAGGTGTTCGTAGCCTCCGGTATCCGCTACGATCTGGTTCTGTCGGATTCAGCTTGCGGCGAAACCTACCTGCGTGAAATCACCGCTCACCACGTCTCGGGACAGATGAAGGTCGCCCCCGAACACACCGACGAGCGCGTTCTGGATCTGATGGGCAAACCCGGCAGCGCCTCGCTGCTGCGTTTCAAAGAACTGTACGAACGCATGTCCCTCGAAGCCGGCAAAGATCAATATCTGACTTATTACATGATCGCCGCCCACCCCGGCTGCTCCGAGATCGAGATGCGCCGTATGAAGGATTTCGTTGGTCGAAAACTGCGCATACACCCCGAACAGGTCCAAATTTTCACCCCCACCCCCTCCACCTATTCCACCCTCATGTACTACACTGGCCTGGACCCCTTCACGCTCCAGCCAGTATATATCGAAAAAGATCCTTTGCGTAAGCAGCGCCAGAAAGACATGCTCACCGGCAGCCCTGCCGATAGCCGCCCCGCGCAGAAATCTTCGGCAGGCTTGAAAAGCAAACCGCGGCCCGCGCCTGCCCGGAAGCGAACCTCATGACCACCTTCTTTGCCACCGCCGCCCCCGGATTGGAAACCTTCACCGCGCAAGAACTGCGCAGTTTGGGGCTGCTTTCGTCTGCTCCCGGCGATGACGAGGCTGTAGAACCCGGCGGTGTGACGTTTCAGGGCGGGCTGGCCGACTTGTACCGGGCCAATCTGCGCCTGCGCACAGCCGGGCGCGTGCTGGTGCGGTTGGGCGACTTCCACGCCGAAACCTTCCCCGAGCTTCGCAAAAAGGCCTCCCGCCTGGAATGGAATCGCTACCTCGCCCCAGGCCAACCGGTCAGCCTGGCAGTCACCTGCCACAAGTCGCGCCTATACCACTCCAATGCGGTGGCCGAACGCGTGCTGGCAGCCATCGGCGATCGGCTGGGCAAGCTGCCGCCCGTGATCAAAGCCGCCGAAGATGATCCTTCTTCGCCTGCCCAACGCGTGGTGGTACGCTTTGCCAACGATGAGTGCACCATCAGCGTCGATTCGTCCGGTGACCTGCTTCACCGGCGCGGCTACCGCCTGGCCTCCGCAAAAGCTCCTCTGCGCGAGAATCTGGCCGCCGTCATGCTGCTGGCTTCAGGTTGGGATACAACCGCCCCGCTCCTCGATCCATTCTGCGGCTCCGGGACCATCCCCATTGAGGCTGCTCTACTGGCCAGGAACGTCCCCCCCGGCAGCGACCGCCGCTTTGCATTCATGGACTGGCCCGGTTATGACGCCCGCGCATGGGAAGCGCAGCGGAGCATGGCCCGCGCGGCCGCAGCCGCCAACCCAACCGCTCTACCCATTCTGCAAGCCTCCGACCGGGATGCCGGAGCTGTACGTATGGCGCAGGCCAACGCCGAACGCGCCGGAGTTGCCGACTGCATCGAATTTGCTTGCCGGGCTGTTTCCGCCATCCAGCCTCCGCCCGGCCCCGGTTGGCTGGTCACCAACCCACCTTACGGGCAGCGCGTTAGCGAAGGGAAGGACCTGCGCAACCTGTACGCCCAACTGGGCAACGTGCTGCGCGCGGAATGCCCCGGCTGGCACGTCGCCATTCTGTGTAGCGATCCAAGATTGCTGGGCCAAACCGGTCTACGCCTCGACACTCGCCTGGCCTTCTCCAACGGCGGTATTAACGTCCGTCTGGGCCTGGGGGCCGCGACCGCATGATCCACATCGACCAAATCATTCGCACGCGCCGAAAAACCATTGCCATTATGATCAGCCGGGAAGGGCAGGTTGTGGTCCGCGCTCCCATGCGGGCCCGTGACGATCTGATCCGCCAGGTGGTGCAAGAAAGAGAGCTTTGGATCCGGCAGCAGTTGGAACATGCTCGCACGGCGTACCCTCGCTACGTCCCCAGGCAATTTACAGAGGGCGAGTCGTTTCCCTATCTGGGCGTGCTCTACCCTCTTTCCATTGTCTCTGCGTCACGACCCGCTTTGCGTTTCGAGAACGCCTTCTATCTAGCTCGCGCCGCCCAACCTCAGGCTCGCAAAGCCTTCGAACGCTGGTATCGCGGCGAAGCCGCCCGGATTTTCGCCATGCGCACCGCCCAACTCGCGGCGCTGCATGGTTTCACCTACCAACAGGTACGAATCACCGCGGCCCGGACACGCTGGGGCTCGTGCAGCTCGCGCGGAACACTCAGCTTTGCCTGGCGGCTGGTCATGGCCCCGCCCCCGGTGCTCGACTACGTGGTAGTGCATGAGTTGGCCCACACGCGCATCCCCAACCACTCGCAAAAATATTGGAGCCTGGTGCAAAGCATCACCCCCGATTACAAGGCACCGCGCGACTGGCTCAAATTCAACGGCCACCTGCTCAGTTTGGATTAAGGCCAGAACCACTCGGAAATCGCTCGGCGGGTGGTCTTCAGGCAACCTTGGTGAGCACACAGGTTTCAGTCAGCCGGGTCCACAAACTCACTTAACCATTGCTCAACTTCGTACCAGGCTACCTTTGATCCGCGATTTTCGCCACTGCCGGATACTGCCGTCAAGCATTTCTTTGGCTCATCCCCCTCAAACTGCTTTTCCGCGATGATATTGAGGCTGCTGGGTTCAATCAAAGTTACGGTTACAAAGTACTGGATACGCTGTACTGTAGCTCCCGTATATTTACAGGTCTCTACGACTCTCTCCCAAGCATGTGCACACGCTACAACCGATACTTTCTCGGATTTCGCAGTGGTCCAACCTTGTGTGACGGCACTGAACGACAAGGAGCCGTTGGCGTTTGGTTGTTCGATCACCACCACAGAATTCTCTCCGCCAAGTTGGTATTGTTTACCGGCGGCAACGCTTTCGAATTTGCATACAGGTTGAAAAATTGACAGAGTTTCCCTCGCCTCATAGTAGGGGTAAATACCTTGAATGAGGAGGTATGCCAGGTAACCGCACAGCGCTCCTGACAAAAAACTCAAGAAAAGGAATCTCCTGGAATGTTTCGATATAAATAAGAATATGATTGAAAGAAGCACCACAATCGCAGACCAGATGAAGAAAATACAGCCCGCAATCAAAAGCACATAAGGATGAACAGGCATGATGAATGCTTCCACTACTGCCCACGCTATGGCCGAACCGAGAAAAACGACAAACAAGAAGAGCGCCAGATACTCCGCATGCTCACGTTTCATATTGATCTCCTACAGCCGAAAATGGGATGGTGAATACGTTTTGGCTCGAATCTGACATTATTCACTTGAGTCTTGGGTTCCGTTTGGGGATGAAGGGATTATAGCACAGGTAACCCAGCCCAAGTTTTCGAACCCACTGGGTTTCGCTGCGTGATAGACAAGTCTCGAGCCAATATCTAAACAGTGAGGTCACTGCTCAAAGCCGGAAGACGCCTTATCCGTGTTCAATCAGACGCACATCGGGAAAATACACCGTGGGGAATGAAAAATTCATCTGCGCGAAACGCCAACCAGCGCTGTGATGCGTGACCACTGCCGTGAAGCGTAGCGGCCAGACGAACTGCTCTCCCCGACGCAGCTCGTAAACCGTGTTCGTCCCACCGCGCAGGATGTAGTGCAGCTTTTGCTCCGCGCTGATTCCAGGCCGGTCAATATACGCTTTGACGAATTCCAGATAAGAAGCGTAGTTTTGTTCGCCAATCGACTGCGTCACCGTCGCCGGGAGAGCCACCCAACCCACATCGCCCTGGACATGAATGGAAGCAGCCTCCAGGTCCAGGCGTAAATCACCCCAACTTTCCCAATCCCCTTGCACCAATTCTCTGGCATTTGTCCGATCCCGATACCATTCATCGACTCCGGGTTTGATCCCATTGGTCCCAATAACTTCCGCATCTGGAGCGAACAGCTCCATGAACTCATCCACCCGGCTCAAGTCACGTTGAGTATAGCCTTCTTGAAAAAATTTCAAAAGAGAGAGAATATCTTGTTGTGGGGTCATCGCTTCTCCGGTGTTTTCTTTTCGAGCAGAATGAATTTAATGAAACCTTGCAGGTAATCGGGAAGGGAGCCAACGATCATCAAGACAAACACATCCGGCAAACCAAAACGAAAATATGCCAGGTTGGTCCACAAGTTGAAACGATTGCCATAAAAGCCGCTCACCTGCCAGAACACAATGACCAAAATCGCGGTTGGGATGAGGAAACTGATCGCCACATCCCAGGCGCGCCTGGATACAGTCATTGCAAGGGCGCGTTGTCTCCATCCGCGCAGCGCCAGGAAGTTGCGAGTGTGCAAGACGCACAATCCCAGCACAATCGCCCCAATTCCCCACCCCATCCAGCGCACCGACCAGCCTTGCCGGGTGGGGATGGGCGCTTCATCCAAAACAACAGCTTCCACTGCCGCGGTCAACTGCGCGGCAGAGACAAAGTGATCGAACTGATGACCTTCGTTCCCCAGCAGGACGAATGCCCGCCGCCGCCCAGGGTAAATATTCACATCCGTGCGAAACGTTTGGTTCGCTCCGCCATGCAGGATCTTCTCCCCATTGTCAACAATGATCCAGCCCATCCCGTATGCGCCCATACCGGGGGTTAAGATTCGCCGCATCATTTCCGGTGAAACCAATCCCGCGCCATTGTCCATCACCGCCAGCGCATAACGCGCCATATCTTCTGCCGTAGAGACCAAAAATCCGTCACCCACGCCATAGACCGGGAAATCTTCGTTCATTGGAAGGGGGAACCCGAACAGGCGCGAGTACCCCTGCGCCAACCCCTGCGGGGGCAGCGGGGCCGCGCTGGACGAAACCATGCCCAACGGTTGCAAAATATTAGACTGAATATACTCCCCATAAGGCAGACCGCTGACGACCTCGACCACATAGGTCAAGACACTATATCCCAGGTTGAAATACTGGTACTGAGCGCCCACCGGAGCCGTCAGTCGGGCCTCCGCCAGCGCGCGGACAGCCTGCTCCGAGGTCGTCTCGGGCGGCAACACCACCCCAAAGCCCGCATCCGACAGGCCGCTGGTGTGATGAAGCAGATGATCGATCGTAATCTGCCCAGAGGCAGCTTCATCGGCCACCCGGAACCAGGGGAGGATGGTTTGGACAGGGGCGTTGAGATCCAGCTTGCCTTGTTCGGCCAATTGCGCAATGGCCAGCGCCGTAAAGGATTTGCTTTGCGAGCCGATGATCATCTGCGTTTGGGCCGTCATTGGACGACCGCTCCCGGCTGATCCGTAACCCTGGAGATAGACAATCTCGCCCTCTTCAATGACCGCCAGCGCCACGCCCGGTAGACCATGCTTGGCCATCTGCGATTCAATCACAGAATCTAGGGCGGCAAAGTCCTGTTGTCCAAACCAATCTGAGCCCTGCCGGTTCCTGGGGGAGCCGGGCATGAAGGCGAAGAGGATCAACAGAAGGGTGCATAAGATTTTCATTTTTTTAAAACCCTGTCCAAAACCGGGCGGCATCTTGAATCCAATGAAAAGCGATTGCCGATTCAAGACCCCGTCGAAGCGCAAGAATGGTCGGCGGCAGACCCCACAGCAGGGCCATCACCGCGCCCATCCCCAAGGCTGTCAGGGGAGCCTCTAACCATAGACCATCAAAGTGCATGAAGTTGTGCACAAGTAACGCAATAATTCCAGCCTGCCATCCTGCTTGCCGAGGCATTGGACCCTTCAGCGCCAGCCACAGAATCCCCAAGAAAGCAAACCTGTACACCACTTCCTCTACGACCGCGGGCTGGAGCGCGTCCAACAAAGCCGCCAGCGGAGATTGCCAGGTGATTGGCTCGCCTTGAGTTAATTTCAATGCAAAAACGTTTAAAATAGCCAGTGGTAAACCAACGGCCAGGCCCAATGCCAGTCCCATCAGCGTCTGGCGTCCATCTTTACGAGCCAGATGAACTTGCACAGGCCCCCCCTGCCGCATAATTGCTAAACCCGCCAACATGGCGATTGCGACACTGGCCCCCCGCGCCAGCGCATGTCCTCCGTTTCCTTCGATCATGCCAATGAAAGGATAAGGAGTGAACAAGGTGGCGGAGGTCATAGCGACTCCGAGGATTAAACCCGCGCTCAGGCTGATCAGGTAATCTAGGCGGAACAAGGAATTTCGAAACTTGACGAGGACGATCAAGGATCCGCCTACGGTAAACAAAGTAAACAAATCATTCATCCGCGGCAAAGTAAAAAGGCTGGACAATAAGATGTGTGCCACAAAAAACAACAGTATTCCAACGGTAACGAGAACCAGGACACGATAGCGAGAAAAGGTATTCATTGTAATGAGCCTCAACTGAATTTTTATTGAACGAATATCGGTTCTCTGGGAACTGCCGTGGTAGCTGCCGCATTTTGGG
>CAYOHX010000033.1:0-43654 GCA_964403875.1 uncultured Anaerolinea sp.
CTAAATGCGGATTTCACCACGCCAATTCCCAATGAGTCCTTATTACGTGTCCAATCAATCTAAGGACTGTTTGGCCAGGACAACGCCCGGGCGCAGTTCTTTCTCATAGTGTGGGAACTGCCGCGCCACGCGCATTCCAGCTCGCTCATAGAGCCGGGTCGCCCCGGTCAGGCTGGAGGCGTCTACCCCCAACCCCACTTTGCGCGTGCCTCGCTGCCAGAAATTGGCAAAGGCATGGTTGAGCAGCGCCAACCCCAGGCCGTGCTTGCGCCACGGGCGGCACACCCCCAGCGTGTTCACCCAACCCATCTCGGGGTCCTCATCGGTTTTGGGGCTGCAAAAACACACTCCCGCAACCTTTTCGCCGTCCATTGCCAGGTACCAGATTTCAGGGTTGAAATCCTTGTCGTTTTCGACGAAATGAGTCCAACGCTTTAACGTCTGCTCAAAAGGATCAGCCACAAAACCCCAGTGGTCCTGAAACGAATCGCGAAAAGCTGCCACCGCCGCCGGGAATTCCTCTGGATAACGCATGGGGCGAATGACAAATCCTGGGGGAATGATGACCTCGGGTGACTGCTCGAGGTTGATGCGCATCTGATAGAAGGTGCGGATGTGCGTGAAACCCTTCTTCTCCAACAGCGCTCGCCCGGCCTTGTTTTCGGCATACAGGCCATGTTCCAAGGTCACGCGGGCATCGGCCGGGGCGCGATCGAGCGTTGCTCGCGCACGAGCCTCGATCCAGTCCAACAGGAAACCACCAATACCGCGCCCCGTATACGCCGGGTCAACCTCACCGTAGGCGTGCTTGCGCACATGCGGCTCGGCAGTATCCCAGTGTTCGCCATAAGCGACCGGATGGTCGTGCTCATCCACAACCAGCAAGATATCTTCCTGATAGTTAAAGCCAGGTGTTTTCCAGGCCGACAGGCAGTCATCGACATTGTCTGAATTGATGCCCACCAGGTCCTGCGAACAGCGGTTGAACAACGCCACGATGGCTTCGGCATCCTCCAGCCGCATCCGGCGCGTGGTCAAACCTGCGGGTAAAGTATAGGTTTGTTGATCGATCAAAGTAGCCATTTCATCCTCTTAATCATTCTTATCCATTGCGATGCAGCTTGCCTTTGCGCTTGGCATAGCGCTCGGCCTGCCCGAATACCCACAATCCTGCTGGAATGAGGGCCAGGCCCATCAACAGGACGGGCCACACAAAACGCCACAGCGAGCCCGTGGGAGCGCTTTCCAGCAGCGCCAGGCGCACCCCTTCCAGTACATAGGTAGCGGGGCTGACCACTGCCAGTTCTTTCAAGAAGCCCGGCAGCACGCTCACCGGGTAGTACACGCCCGAGATGAGCAGCAGCAAGGCCACAAAAACGTGAGTCATCTGTGAACCGCGCTCGGGGAAGAGCAGCGGCAGCGATGAAGCCATGATACCGATGCCAATGAAGGAGAAACTCCCTGCCAAAAGCACCAGCACCCCGCCCAGCAGGTTGGCCTGGCTGAGATCAATGTGGAACACCATCGCGGTGATTCCCAGGATCACGCCCGTGAAGAGCAGGCTGTACAGCACAGAAAAGAAGGTCTGTCCAGCCATGTGGGTCAGCCGGTGGATGGGGGCCATGAGCGTGTACTCAATGGTCCCTTCCCAACGCTCGATGTTGATCAGGTCGGTGATCCAGTAGAAAATGGTGGAAAGAAACCGCCACACCAACGTACCGATGAGCAGGTAGAGCACAAAATAACTGGTATCTACTTGCGGCAAAGGCTGGCCTGAATTGGAAATTGCGCCCATGCCCAGGCCGATGAAACTGACCGAGAGACTTTCGGCAACGGAATACACCAGCCAGACCATCTCCCAGGACCAGTAGCGCTTAATGAGATTAAAGTTTCGTTCCACAAACGCGTAAGACGCGCGGAATTGAACAGTCAAGGCAGACATAAGACACCTTTACGGAGTTTGCAGGGCCTCCCAATCCTCGCGGAGGATGCCCATATAAATCAGATCCCAGCGTTGGCCACCGCGCAGCAGCCACTGCCGCTGACGGCCTTCCTCCCGGAATCCGCATTTCAGGTAAGAACGTTGCGCTCGTTCGTTGTACCCGAACACGTTGAGGTTGACGCGGTGCAGGTTCAGCCCGGCAAAGGCATAGCGCAAGAAGACGCGCATGGCATCTGTGCCGTAGCCCTTCCCCCAATATTCGGGCTCACCGATGCCAATCCCGACCCAGGCCGAACCTGCCACCCAGTCAAACCCATCCGCATCCACAAAGCCGATCAGACGATCATCGGCCAACGTGCGAATGGCAAACATATAAATTTCGTCGATGTGCTCTTCCAGCCAGGTCCGCGACTGTTTGGTCGTCCACAGAACCGACGGGTCGGAATCGAGCAAATGCTGATATTCTGTATTGCGGCTCCATTCGAGCAAGAGATCGACATCTTTATCCAGATCCACAGCGCATAAGCGCACCAGGCTTCCAGACAGGTTGAGGGTGGTCATTATGCCACCTCCAACATCTGCTGCTGGAAGGTCAGCCACTCGGGGCGCAACATGCCAAAGGACAGGCGGTCCCAGTAGCGGCCATTGTGGAACACGGCCTGGCGTTGGCGCACCTCCAAGAAGAAACGCGCCGCCTGGTACAGATCTTGGGCCAATTCGTCGTGTTCTTCCACCCGCGCCGTCACTCTGAACAGGTTCAGTTCGTCGAACGCGTAGCGCAGGGTCATCTCCAGCGCTTCGCGCGCGAAACGCTGCCAGTCATCGCTTTCACCCAACACCAGGTCAAAGGTCGCCGCGCCGTGTACCCAGGCCACGCCGGCAATGTGCATGAAGCCCACCAGCCGATCGCTGGGGCGTTCGCGCAGGGCATACAGGTACGAGCCCGTGCCCTTCTCGGTCTCTTTCAGCCATCCCTCGAAGACCTTCTTCACCTCGAAGACGGTTAGAGGATGGGCGGGTTTGTCGGATAGGCGACGGGCAATCTCGAACCGGCTGGTCCAGTTCGCCACAATTTGGGGATCTTTTTCAAGATCGATCGGTGTGAGCCGGATATTCCGGCCGTCGAACAAAGGTATGTGGTTCATACGGGTTCCTCTTCTTCGCTAACCAGCTTGGAGCCGGTCAATTCCAGGAAAACATTTTCCAGGGTTACTTCCGTTCCGTTCTTCGGGACGATCTTTGCTTTCAAAGCTTGCGGCGTGTCCAGCGCAATGACCTTCCCATGATTCATAATTGCTATGCGATCGCACAGCGTATCCGCCTCGGTCATATCATGTGTCGTCAACAACATCGTGGTTCCATCCTGATCGCGCAGCTCGCGGATGACGGCCTGCACTTCGCGCTTCGAGCGCGGGTCGAGGCCGGTGGTGGGCTCGTCCAGCAGGAGAAGTTCGGGCCGAGAAAGCAGCGCTCGGGCAATGGCCACTTTCTGCTGCATTCCGCGTGACATCTCTTCCATCGGGTTGAAGATATCGCGTTTCTCCAGGCCCAGGCGGGTGAGGATTTCGACCACCCGCTTGCGCACGTCTCCGGCCTCCAGGCCGTAGAGGCGCGCGCCATAGAGCAAATTCTCCATCGGGGAGAGCTTCTTGAAAAAGCTGGCCTCCACCGAGACTCGGTTGATGCGCTCCTGCACCTTCATGGGCTGGCGCACCACATCAAAACCAAGCACATCGATCCGCCCGCTGTCGGGCAGCATGAGAGTGGAAATCAACCGGATGAGGGTCGATTTGCCGCCCCCGTTGGGCCCCAACACCCCAAAGATCTCGCCTCTGTGAACGGTGAAGGAGACGTGATCGACAGCGACAACGTAAGGCAAGCGCTCTTTTTCAACCGAAGCGCCGTTCTTCCCGTTCCCATTGCTGCCGTTGCCATTGCCGTTCTTTCCATTCCCGGCGTGGTTAGATCGAAGCATCCGCTTCCAAAACGGGTCGGCGGGCTTGCTAAATTTTTTATACACATCGCTGACAGTGATCGCGTCCATCGCAAACTCCAAACTTTGGTTCCAAAGAAAACAAAAAGGCCACGGTCCGTGACTCGTGGCCTTGCGAGCTAAAAAGAAAACCGGCCACGGGTCTGTCGCGCGCCCGTGGCCGGAAGGTTTCTAGGAGGTGATCCTAACGGCGAGCAGGCGCAATACGACAAGGAACATCCACAGCGCCACCGAAATCGATTTCGGTGACAAGCCACGGAGTGGAGATGACAATTGCAAATTCCTTAACCATGCGCCCTTGCTCCTTTCGAAAGTTATCCAACAGAAAAAGTGTATCACGCCGTTTCATCATTCGTCAAGGGTTAATCGGAAATTAATCTAAAGACAATATTCCGTCTCAGAAGTTAACCCGCTTGGAAAATTCTTGATTCCGCTGTGATAAAAGGCACATTTGCGGGACCTACCACGCCAATTCTCAATCAGCCTGTTTTGTACCGAGTCTCCCAAGCGGAGCAATAAGGTATAATCGCTTTATCATGGAAAAACTCGTCCTGGACGCGCAAAATCTGCTCAAGATTCACCTGACCCCGCGCCAAATCGCGGCTTTTCAACGCTACGAGCAGGAGCTGATGGACTGGAACGAGCGCATGAACTTGACCGCCATCCGCGATGTGGAGGGCATTCGCACCAAGCATTTCCTCGACTCGCTGACCTGCACTCTGGCTTTTCGCGGACGCCCCCCCACCAGCCTCATCGACATTGGCACCGGCGCGGGCTTTCCGGGCATCCCTTTGAAAATCCTGTACCCCGAAATCCGCCTCACTCTGGTGGATTCGGTGGGCAAAAAAATTGAGTTTTGTAAGCACATCGTCAAGACCTTGGAGATGGAGCGGGTTGAATTTTCCACGGCCCGCGCCGAAGAATTGGGCCGCCTGCCTGCCCACCGCGAGATGTACGATTGGGCCGTGGCCCGCGCCGTGGCCAATTTGCCCATTTTGGTCGAGTACCTCCTCCCGTTGGTCAAGGTGGGCGGAGGAATGTTGGCCCAGAAAGGCGAAAGCGGCCCAGCCGAAGCTCAAAACGGCGAACACCCTGCTCACTTGCTGGGCGGGCGGCTGCGGCAGTTGCTGCCTGTGCATTTGCCGGGCGTAGCCGAAGACCGTTACCTGGTGATCATTGACAAAGCCGCCGCCACCCCTCCGGCTTACCCTCGCCGGGTGGGCGTGCCCTCCAAGACACCTCTAAAATAACGCCAACTCAGGATTCCGCTTATAGAGTGTGGTCTTCCCGCTATATATGTCATTTGTAACAGCGTAGAGGGTGAGACGAGTTCCTGCGTTTGCAAGTTATATGGAAATCCGGTTGCGTCCGGCTTGCTTGGCGCGGTACAACGCTGCGTCGGCATATTCCAGCAGCACGTCCAGATTGGCGTAATCTTCCATCAATTCGGCAACCCCAACGCTGGCCGTCACTTTGACCTGTCCCTGCCGCGATTCGATTGCCACCTCGCGGATCGTTTCGCACAACCGTTGAGCGATACTCATCGCTCCCGCCAGATTGGTCTCGGGAAGCAGCACCACAAATTCTTCGCCACCGTAACGCCCAACGAAATCGGAAGATCGAATCTGAGAGGCACAGGTGCGTGAAATCTCGCTCAAGGCCTTGTCGCCAATCAAATGTCCAAAGGTGTCATTAATCTTCTTAAAGTGATCGAGGTCGAGCATGATGAGCGAAAGCGGGGTGTGATAGCGGCGCGCTCGGGTAAACTCTTGCATGGCGTGCTCAAAGAAACTGCGGCGGTTCAAAATTCCCGTCAGCGGATCAATGGTCGCCAGGCGTTGCACCTCGCTGAACAATTCCGCGTTTTGAATAGCAATAACAGCCTGTTGGGCAAACATTTCCAACAATCCCAAATCATTATTTGTAAATTTCCGCTGCGACGCTTCGTCCCCCACAGCCAACACCCCCAATAAACGTGTTCCGCTGATCAAAGGCACCGCCACAATGGACGTATGCGTAGCCATGTACTGTGGGCTGCGGCCTTCCCACTCCGCATAATCATCCACGACCATCGATTGACGGGTTTGAGCCACCAGCCCCATGCAACCTTCACCCAACTGCATGACAGTGCCGGTATAGTCCTTTTCTTTGAGGTAGCTCACCACAATTTCCAACTGCTGGGTATCTTCGTGAAACATTGCCAGCTCGCTATCCCGCACATGCATCAACCCAACCATGCGCTCCACAATGGCGCGCAGCAGGCGAGGCAGCTCCAACTCGGCAGAAATATCTTGCAAGGTGGCCCGCAACACCTCCAGTTCCTGGATTCGCTGGCGCTCGCCGGCCTCGATACGCTTCCGCTCGGTGATGTCGCGCACTACGAAAACGAGACTTTTCGGCTTTCCAACTCCATCCAGCAGCACATCACTGTTGGCCTCAAACTCGAACAACGTGCCATTCTTGCGCAGCCCGTGATACTCCAGAATCCCGGCGCCCGTGCCTTGCGCCAATCGAACAACATCCTGAATGAAGCGCTCGCGATCTGCCGGAGCAACGAATTCTGCCAGTGATTTGCCCAACAAGGCGTCTTCCGGAGCGTAGCCAAACATTCGCAGGCCCGCCGGCGATACAAGCAGAATACGTCCCTCCAGGTCGGTAATAGAAATATCGTCTGGTGAAACGGTGATGATCGACCGGTACAACTCCTCCGAGTCGCGCAACTTTTGTTCAATTTCCTTGCGGCTGGTAATATCGCGCAAGTAGGCCACTACCGCCGGCCTGCCCTGGTATTCGATCAGGCCGGTGTTATATTCTAGATTGCGCCAGGAGCCATCTTTGGTCAGTAACGCTGATTCGACCAGGCTGCCTGATGTAGAGCCGGATAAGCGGCGCAGGTAGGCGTGCATGATTTGGTCGTGATCTTCAGGGCGAAGAAAACGGGTGAAGTCCTGTCCAATGAGTTCTTCTTGCGAAAACCCTCCCAGCTCCATGCAGCGCCGGTTGGCATACACCAGCTTGCCATCTTGAATGATCACAATCGCATCGTTTGCGGCTTCTGCCAGGCTGCGATACCTCGCTTCGCTAGACGTGAGCGCCTCATGCAATTGGATCTGTTCGGTGGTATCGTAGAACAACACCAGCCAGCCATAAGGATGGCCCTGAACATCCTGAATAGGCGAACTGTTGGTCAGAAAGACTCGCTCTCCGATGGGGATGTAACCGGAAGAATCGTGATTGGGCCCACAAGGCAACACGACGCCAGGCAGCAACTGCTCGAGCTGTTCGCCAACAGCCCAGCGGGCAGCCTCGCCAAAAACACGTTGTCCGGCCGGATTAATCTCGATGATGCGCATGTTGCGATCCAGAACCACCGCAATTTGATCGATCTGACGGTAAAGCAGATCGTGCGCAAAGGGCATCAGTTCCGCGATTCTGGCTTGATGCGCGATCCAATGCAACAGAACTGTCCCCAAAGCTAAACCTGTCACAAGGAAATCCCCTAAATAATAGGGCACAATCTCCAATATGAACAGCAAGCCGATCAAACCTGGAACGACCAATGCTCCAACCGTCCACCACAATTGACCGCGATAAATGGGCGGCATGCGTGTGATATGCCCGATCAATAAACTGACCGCAGCCAGATAAAACGCGATACCAACCCCCCCATCCACCCAGGCCATGATGCGGCTCTCGTATCCAAGGAGGGAAACCGACCCCAGGTGTACGATAAATGGCCCACGGAAGTAAAGCTCGTGGGCAAAATTGGTGAGCGAACCCAAAAAAGAAAGCAACGGTACGACGAAAAGAAGCAAAAGATGGCCTTTGCTCAGGCGGCGTCCCGGCTGGATATACTCCAGCACATACCACATCACCGCCGCACCCAGCCCGCCCTCGAGAAACTGAAATTGCTCGATGAGGCGCATCACCAACAAATTCGATGAAAGCAACTCCAGGCTGAATGACAGGCCCCACAGCCCAACAAGCGCAGCCATAACCAACAAAGGCCGCGCGCAGGGTTGGCCAAGGCGACGCAAATTGTACACTCCGACCGCTGTCACAGCGACCAGAGACAACCAGACCGGAACCAGATAAGGAACCGAGCCCATTGTCATCCTATTAGAATTCTAGCATATTCTGTAATTCAAATATCACTCCGCCCTCGCATTTCGCGCAAACGCTGCGCGGTGCGCCTCCCCCCTCGGCGGTCTGATTAAGTCGATTCTATCACTCCTTGCGCCACCCGCCAAATGGTGCTGTGCTCGACAAAACTCTGAGAGAACAGGTTCAAATCCGTGGTTGTGAGCATGGTCTGCTCGCACTCGCCCAAATACCCCAACAGATCGCCGCGGCGGTGATCATCCAACTCGGCCAATATTTCGTCCAGCAACATCACCGGCCACTGCCCGGTGCGGTCTTTCATCCACTGCGCTTCGGCCAGCTTGAGCGAGAGCAGGCCCGTGCGCACCTGACCGCGCGAGCCAAAATCGCCCAGGTCGATCTGGTTACTTAAAAAACGCAGTTCATCGCGGTGCGGGCCAATGGTGGTCACCCCGCGCTGAATTTCTTCGCCATGCAACGCGCCCAGGCGCTCGATGAACCCCTTGCGAATCTGCTCAATGCTCAGGCCGGTGCGGTCCACCACCGTGCGCAGTGGCAGGGCAAACTGTCCCTCGGGCTGCGGCAGTGGGTCGAAGGCGGGTTGGTATACCAACTGAAGGACTTCTTGCTGGTTGGTCAGGCGAGAATGGATGCGGGCCGCAAAGCGCTCCAGCTCTTGAATGGCAAAGATGCGGTGTCGCAGTAAGATCGCGCCCTTATCCGCCAGAATTTCATCCCAAAAAACCAATTGGCCGGGGTCTCCACCACGCTCAGCCAGAATTTTAAGCAGGGCGTTGCGCTGAGAAAGGGCCTGGTTATAATCCTGCAAGGCGCTGGCATAGCCGGGAATGGCCTGCGACAAAGCCAGGTTGAGATATCTGCGCCGCTCCTCGGGGCTGTCCTCGATGATGCGGGTCATGTGCGGCAGGAAAATTACCGCGGCAAAGTGCCCGGTGGCCTCTTGCGCGGTGCGCTTCACGCCATCCAACAAGATCTCTTTGCGCAGCCGGCTCTGGCCCACCATGCCGTTCTGCTCGTGAATCAGGCGCACTTCCAGGCGGTGGCGGGTGGGGCCGCGTTGATAATCGGCCACCAGGCGAGCCACAGCCAGCGGATCGCGCGCCGCCAAAAAGTTGACCAACTGCCGGTCATTGGAAGCGTGGAACGATGTAAAAGTCGCCAGGTAATACACGGCCTCGAGCAGGCTGGTTTTTCCCTGCGCATTGTCACCCACCAGCAAAAGATTCCGCCTGGGGATATCCATATCCAGGCGGGAGTAGGCGCGAAAATTGGTTAGCGACAGGTGGGTGAGGTGCATGGTCGCGGCTTTTTACACGTTATCTTGAACTTCCTCATCGTCAGCCGGACGCCACAGCTTGGTGGCGCGGTCCGTATAAAGAATGCCTTCCAGGTGGTCGATCTCGTGCTGGAAGATGCGCGCCACCCACCCCTTCAGCTTGAGCTTGATCGGCTTGCCGTGGCGGTTGAGACCCTTGACGGTCACACCCAGGTGACGATTGACCTCGCCCATCATGCGCGGAACCGATAGGCAACCTTCCACACCCAACTCCATGTCTTCCGAAGCCTCATCGATTTCGGGGTTGATGACCACATACAGCTTCTTGGGCGCGTTTTCGTCCTCGTCTTCTTCGTTCTCGGGATATTCCACCACGATCAGGCGGCTGGAAACGCCCACTTGCGGCGCAGCCAACCCCACGCCGGGGGCTTCACGCATGGTCTCGACCATGTCGTCAATCAGCACCTGTAAATCTTTGTCGATCTGAGTGATTTTGTGCGCTTTACGCCGCAACACCGGATCGGGGGTAAATACAATTTCTCGAATAGCCATTTTTACTCATACCTCTACGTTCGAGCCTTATTTTACCCTGAATTCCGGTGGAAATCAAAAAGGTGACCCATTGTGAATTGGTAATTTGAGATGGTCGGATGGCAAAGCCACCCCCTCATCGCAAAATACGCGGCTTTTTTTCGTCTATTCCTACAGAAACTTCAATGGTCAGCGCAAATTACCGATGGGTGACGCGATAATAGGCCGCCAGCCAATCGGCCATGCGCTGGCGCTCCCCTTCGGCCTGGGCCTGCTTCTCGCGGAACTGCATCTTGGCCATGCGCTGGAACAACTCACGCTGCACCTCAGCCGGGTCGAACACATCGTCAAACGTGAATGTTTCCGTTCCAACCCGAATGAAGACTGTGCCGTAATTGAGGATGAGCCCAATAATTCCCAGGCGGCGATACTCGATCGACAGAATATTTTTGATGGGCGCGGTGCGCTTCTCTTCTTTGCCCAACGGCTTCTTGTTGATATCGCTGACCTGGTCATTGGTAACGATGTACTCATCGTGATGCCAGTCATAATAGATATAAATCCACCAACCCAGGAGGATGAGCCACAAGAGCAGCAGAGCAGCCAGGATGCCTACCACGGGCAGATCGGTCATGAAGGTCCCCCGCACCACCACATACAGCGCCGCCACCGAGACCACCAGGAAGCTCAACGTCTGGAACCAGATGCGTTTCATCAAGATGAACCAATGCGTGCGATACGTAATCTTATCGCCGTCCTGGTAGCGCAGGCGAAACACCGTATTCAGAAAGCGTTGTAAGCGGGTTTGAGGACGAGGGGTGTCCACCGGCTTGGGCGGGGCTGCCTCTGGCGATGGGATGACGCCCAACTTGCGAGCAATGGTCTCATCCATGGTGCGCAGTTCCGCCTGGCGCATCATCGACTGCGCGCGCTTGCGCTGCTCTTCCACAATATCCGCCACATCTTGCTGGTTCTTCACCGCGCGGAACATGATCTCGCCAATATACGTGCGGATGGCGACATCGCCAAAACCAATTCGCCGTCCCCACCAGCCCGTGCGCGTCACAGAAGATTGCACCTGCTCGAGTGGGCTTTCCTGGCGGCTATCGTAAAACAAGACGATGCGCTCCAAAAAGACGACCCGCCGGTTGGTGACCACGTAATAATCGTTGTTCCAATCCACGTACAGCAAGACACCCCACACCAACCCCACCAGCCACAGTAAAATCAGCAGGTAGTTGAACAGCGACAAAGTGGTCAGCAAGGCCAACAGGAGCAGAATGCCCGTCACCGTCAGCAATCCCAAGACCAACGGAACCATGCTGAACAGCATGATGAAAGGGTGCTTGCGGGCGATGAAGTAGATATACTCTTCCGGGTTGATCCACGGCAGCTTTGTCTTCAGGCTGAAGCGGTAGCTTTCCAAAATCAACTTCAGGCGGGGAACCAATTCGGGATTGCGCTTCAACACCTGGGTGAAGTGCTCATTGTTCAGGCGCAAGACGATGCAATCACTAACCGCCTGAGCCGAAACCTGGTGCGTGCCGTAGTTTTGTAAAACATCGACACCCAGATAATCCCCATCATTGAGGAACCCCACCAATGCTTCCTCAGCATCCGGGCGGGCCTGCCGGAGCACTTTGATCCGTCCATTATAAAGAAAATAAAAATCGGTCGCGTCCTGGCCCTGCTCGAAGAGCATCTCGTTTCCCGAGATGCGCAGGATTTCCATCCCTTCGGCAACGAAGGCCACATCCGCGTCGCTCATTCGAGCGAAGATGTGGCAGCTCTTCAAGAACGGGACGATCTGAGATGTGCCGGGAAGCATTTTAAGTCGCCGGTTCCTCCGAGGCGCTTTCGACCTTACGGAATACGATCTTGTCGTCTTCCACGTCCACCTGGACCGTGTCGCCGCTGTGGAATTCGCCCGAGAGCATACTGACCGAGAGCGGGCTTTCTACATGCTTCTGCAAGGCGCGCCGCAGTGGGCGGGCGCCAAAGCTGGGATCGAAGCCAATCCTCGCCAACCATTGCTGAGCGGCCTGGGTAAGCTCGGCGTTCAAGCCGTGCTCCTGCAGACGCGACTGGATCTCTTTCATCTGCAAAATGACGATTTCGCGCATTTCCTCTTCGCTCAAAGGTGAGAACATGATGATCTCATCGATGCGGTTGAGGAATTCGGGGCGGAAGGTGGACTTGAGCGCCTTCTCGATCTTGTCGTGCATGGCGCGGTCTTCGGCGTCGTCGTTGGCCTGCAAGAAGCCCAGCGTGCCGCCCTTGCGCACGAACTCCGTGCCCAGATTACTGGTCATAATCAAGACCGTGTTACGGAAGTCCACCAGGCGGCCTTGCCCATCGGTCAGGCGGCCATCGTCCAAAATTTGTAGTAAAGCGTTCCACACCTCGGGATGCGATTTCTCGATTTCGTCGAAAAGGATCACCCGGTAGGGGCGGCGGCGCACCGCTTCGGTAAGCTGCCCGCCTTCTTCATAACCGATATAGCCTGGGGGGGCGCCAAACAAGCGTGAAACCGTATGCTGCTCGCGATACTCGCTCATATCCAGGCGCACCAGGGCATCCTCGTCGCCAAAAAGAAACTCGGCCAGGGCGCGAGCCAGTTCGGTTTTGCCAACCCCCGATGGGCCGATGAAGATGAACGACCCAATCGGTCGGCTGGGGTCTTTCAGGCCAGAGCGCGCCCGGCGAATGGCATCCGAGATGGCATGCACGGCCTCTTCCTGCCCGATGATACGCTCGTGCAGGCGGTCTTCCATGCGCAGCAGTTTCTCGGCCTCGCTCTCCAACATCTGGCTCAAGGGGATGCCAGTCCACTGAGCGATGACCTGGGCAATGTCGTCCACGTCCACTACCTCATCCAACTGGTGCTCAGCTTCCCACTTCTCACGCTTTTCGTTGTACTCGGTCTCCAGGCGCAGGCGCTCGGCCTTCTTGCGAGCAGCGCGCTCGTAATCGCGCTCCAAGCCGGCCTGCTCCTCTTCGGCGGTCAGCCGGTCAATCTCGGTTTTTTCTTGCTTCAACTCGGGGGGCAGCGAATACAGCGCCACACGCAGTTTGGCCGCCGCCTCGTCGATCAAATCGATGGCCTTATCCGGCAGGCGACGGTCCGGCACGTACTGCGAAGAGAGGCGCGCCGCGGCCACCAAAGCTTCGTCGGCAAAGCGCACCTTGTGGTGTGCCTCGTAGCGGTCGCTCAACCCGCGCAGCATCCGAATGGTATCTTCTACATTCGGCTCATCCACGTACACGGGCGCAAAACGCCGCTCAAGGGCCGAGTCTTTTTCAATATGCTTGTGGTATTCATCCAGGGTAGTGGCGCCCACGCATTGCAACTCGCCGCGAGCCAGCGAAGGTTTGAGCATATTGGATGCGTCCATGGCGCCCTGGGCCGCGCCCGCCCCCACCACCGTGTGCAGTTCATCGATGAACAGGATGATTTCGCCTTCCGAGCGCTGCACTTCTTCAATGGCGGCCTTCAGGCGCTCCTCAAACTCACCGCGGAAGCGCGAACCAGCGATCATCCCGCCCAGGTCGAGGGCCACCACGCGTTTGCCGATTAAAATTTCGGGCACGTCGTTGGTGGCAATCTTTTGGGCCAATCCTTCCACAATGGCGGTCTTGCCCACGCCCGCCTCACCGATGAGCACGGGGTTGTTCTTTGTGCGGCGGGACAGGATTTGCATGACCCGCAAAATTTCTTTGTCGCGCCCAATGACCGGGTCCAGCTTGCCCTCGCGGGCCTGCTGAGTCAAATCGCGCGAATATTTTTCCAAGGTGCGGTAGCGGGTTTCGGCCTGCGGGTCCGATACGCGCTGCCCGCCGCGCAGTTGCAAGATCGAGTCGGCCACGCGTTCGCGCGTAATCCCCGCGCCTTCCAACAGGCGAGCCGCCGGGGTGTTGCGCTCGGAAAGGATGGCCAGAAAGAGGTGCTCTGTCGAAATATACTCGTCCTTCATCCGATTGGCTTCTTCGTTAGCCAGGTCGATAATGCGCTTCACGCGGGGGGTAATAAATATTTGCCCGGCGCCACCGCCAAAAATACTGGCCTTGGGGCTGGTACGAAGAATGTAATCCAGGCGCTCTGAGAGAGCCGCCGCATCAACTTTTAATAACTCTAACAACTGCGGAATCACTCCCTGGGGCTGCTCAATCATCGCCAGGAGGATGTGTTCGGTGTCAATCTGGTTGTGCCCATAACGCTGAATAATTTCGGCAGCCCGCTGGGCTGCTTCCTGAGCACGCTCGGTAAACCGGTCAAATCGCATCATAGGTGTCTGTCCTTATGCAGAATGATCATCACGAATAACGGCACTTCTGCTGTTGTCATTATAGCATCAGCTACCCTAGAAAAGAACCAATATTCTATAAGAAGCTTATAAGAAAGACCGGTCAGTGGAACTTGCCTCGTTTTGCCATGTCCATGCCTTAAAATCTGCGCCGGGAAAAAGGTACTCGGGTACAATTTACCTGTGAGAAACAATGTCCTCGTCCAAGAAGCTCACATACGCCCTCTGAACGTATTGAAGGACCTGTTCCCCGTTGCTGACCTGATCGAATTGTGTTTCGCGGGCACGCTGGACCCGGATGGTCGGGATTACTTACGCCACATCCGAAAATCGGCTGCCGATCCGTCGATCTTGCGCTGGATGACTGGGCCCTCCGAGCGGGTCTCGACTCCCTTGCACGGATATGTGTGGGAGGAGGAGCGCTGCCTGATCGGCAACATTAGCCTGATTCCCATCTATCGCGGCGGGAATTGGGTCTATCTCATTGCCAACGTCGCCGTGCATCCCGATCACCGCCGCCGGGGGATCGCCCGCCAGCTCACCCTGCGAGCCCTGGACCACATCCGCGCCCACGGCGCTTCGGCTGCCTGGCTGCAGGTGCGCAGCGATAACCCCGCCGCCTACCAGTTGTACCTGGAAACCGGCTTCGTAGAACGCTCGCGGCGCACCACCTGGGTGGGCAACGGCGACTCGGGCATGGTGGTGGACACCCACCCGCTCATCTCGCCGCGCCGCCGGAGTGATTGGGCCTGGCAAGAACGTTGGTTGCAAGAGTTATACCCCCCCGATATCACCTGGAATCTACCCTTCGATTTGCGCCACTTCAATCCTCACTGGTGGTACGGCCTGATCCGTTGGCTGAACGGGGACGAGCAGCTCCATTGGGTGCTGCGCCAACCACAAACCGGGCAGCCGCTGGGTTTTGCCTCCTGGGAACCGTCCACCTCGTACGCCGATCATGTTTGGATCGCGACTTCGGACCAATACGAGCGCTATGCGCTCAAGTACCTGCTGCCCCAGGTGCGCCATTCGCTGTTTCATCGCCACCGCCCCACCAGCATTAACTACCCCGCCGGGCGCGCAGAAGACAACTTCCGCGAGGCGGGCTTCCGCATTTTGAACACACTGGTGTGGATGGAACATCCCATTCCGCAAAACGAATATTAGGATCGTTGTCCGAAAACCGCGACCTATTTCCTATGGTTGGTGGTTCGAAGCTTAGAAATCTTCTTGCCGACCCACGGTAGCGAGAGGACCTCATAAAATCGGCTCTCTGGGAGTTGCCGCGGTTCACAATGAACCTTACAATCACGCGCAACTTTTGGAGAAGTTTGTCGTATAGTATATTAAGCAAATCAGGAAAGTGCTGCTGATCCAAGCAGCGGACTTTCACCCAATGACTGAGGAGAGAAAATGAGCAAATTGATCCTGCGTGTCTTAATCAATATGGCTGCCCTTTATGCAGCCTTTTTCCTGCTGGGCGGCAACGGCCTCCACGTGCAAGACGGAAGCTGGCTTTCGCTGTTGTGGCTCGCGGTTATCTTCGGCCTGGTCAATGCCCTCATCCGCCCCGTGGTTATGGTCGCTGGCTGCCCGGTCATCATCCTGACTCTGGGCCTGGGCACCCTGCTGGTGAACACCCTCATGTTCTACCTGGCGGGAATCATCGGCTCGAACTTTGGGGTTGGCTTCAGCGTAGACGGCTTCTGGCCGGCCTTCCTGGGGGCTTTGGTCGTCAGCGTGGTCAGCTTCGTGCTCAGCGTCATCCTGGGCGCCGACCGCAAGAATCGCCGACCGCGGCACGACGATTAGTTCCTGACACAGCGATCCAATAGCCCGAATTTGCTTCGTTCAAGTTCGGGCTATTTCGTTCGTACTGGTAAATGTCCGCTCACGCCAAGGGTGAACAGGAAAGCTTCCCCAATAACTTGGCGAGAGAACCACTTAGGCAGTTAGACACCTACGACGTTTCGAACATTCGCGCGATTTCATCCCGGACGGGCCGCTTCAATGGCTGGCCCGTGATTGCGTTCCACACGCCCGCTTGCCCGGCTTCCACCCAACCAATTTCGGCGCAGGAAATGCCAGCCGTCTCAAGCGCCGCTTGAATGGCGACCGCATCCCGCGGACTGGCCGTGAGCAGCAGCGCTCCGGAGGCAATCGTCGCCAGCGGGTCCAACCCCAGGCAAGCGCATATCCTGGAAGCCAACTCGGGCACTGGCACGCGGTCAGAGTCCACCACCAGCCGCCGCCCCGAGGCCTCCGCCAATTCCCACAACGCCCCTGCCAATCCGCCTTCCGTCGGGTCGTGCATGGCGGTCACCTTGCCCGCTGCCTGCGCCAGGGCCGCGTCGCGGGTTACGGAAATGCCAGGCCGGGTCAAATACTGGCGAGCCTCTTCCAGTTCGGCGGGGGTCAGTTCGGATTCGAGGCGAGCCGGGAACTCGCGCGCCAGGATGGCCGTACCTTCCACCGGAACGCCCTTGGTCAACAGCAATCGGTCGCCGGGCTGCGCCCCCCGCGGAGTGACCAGCCGTTCGCGAGCCACCTCGCCCACCAACGTGGCACTCAGAATAGGCCGGTCCAGCCCATAGGTCACCTCGGAATGCCCGCCAATGACCGAAATGCCCAATTCAGCCGCAGCGTGGTACACCTGGTCGAAAATCCGCTCCACCAATTCAGGCGGAGTCTTGCCTTCCGGCAGGAGCAGGGTCGTCATCATCCAGCGTGGCTCGGCCCCGCTGGTGGCAATGTCGTTCGCATTAATTTGCACAGCATACCAGCCAATCTGATCGACGGCAAAGGTGATCGGATCAGACTTAAACACCAGCAGGCGCTCGCCCAGGTCGATCACGGCGCAATCCAATCCGGCCCCTGGACCCAGCACAATGCGCGGGTCGAGCTGCGGGGCCTTTGCCAGCAGACTAGAGAGAAAGTGCGGGGGCAGCTTGCCCAACGGGAAGGATATCGTCATACCCAGGATTATACTCTCTCCGTCCACAGAAGGCAGAAACCACCCCGCCCGACCCCCCCTCCGTTCCCCGCGCGGCGCCGCCTTCCAAAGATCCAGAAGCATGTGCCCGAACATCCCGCGCCCCCCCATTGCTTCTGATATACTTACCTCCATGACATCCATTCGCGCAATCCTCTTTGACATTGGCGGGGTACTGCTACGCACCGACGACCGCGGCCCTCGCACCGCTTTGGCCGCCCGCTTCGGCCTCGATTACGCCGGAATTGACCAACTGGTATGGGGCAGCCCGATCAGCGTGGCCGCCGAAGAGGGCCGGGCCGAGCCCGCCGAGGTGTGGGAACATGTTCGCCCACCCTTCAAGCTGTCGCCCGACGAACTCCTCGAATTTGAGAAGCAGTTTTGGGCCGGTGACCGGCTGGACCGTGAATTGTTCGCCCGGCTGCGCTCCTTCCGCCCCGCTTATAAAACCGGCTTGCTCAGCAACGCCTGGCCCAGGAATGTGCTATCTCTGTTTTACGAGCGCTACGGATTGGATCGCGATTATGTCGAATCCAGCTTCGATGTGGCTGTCAGTTCGGCGGCGGCGGGCGTGCGCAAACCAGACAACCGCATTTTCAAGCACACTGCCGATTTGTTGGGTTTGCCCGGCGAGCAAATCATCTTCGTTGATGACTTCGTTCACAACGTGGAAGGCGCCCGAAAAGCAGGCTGGCAGGCCATTCACTTCCAAAACCGCGAGCAGGCCCTGGCGGAGCTGGAACAAGCCCTGAGATAGATGATGGATCTGGCCTCAGCTCCGCTTGCCACCCTGGGCGTGGTCACCGACACGCACATCCCCGACCGGGTCAACAACCTGCACCCTGCCTTGATCCCTGGGCTGCGCGCGGCGGGCGTTGAGCGCATCTTGCACGCCGGCGATATCTCGATCCGGCGAGTGCTGGACGAGTTGGCCGAAGTAGCCCCCGTCAGCGCGGTGCAGGGCAACCGAGATTGGCTCTACCGCCTGGACCTGCCAACATCTGTACAGATCGAGGTCGCCGGCGTAACCGTAGGCCTGACCCACGGTCACGGTACCTGGTTCAACTATTGGTGGGACAAGTTCAAATACGTGGCGTTGGGCTACCATTTTGAACGCTACCGCCGGGTTCTGCAGCGCTGCTGCCCAGAGGCCAAGATAATCGTTTACGGGCACACCCATCAAGCTGAAAACCGCCGAGAAGGCGGCGTGCTGTACTTCAATCCCGGTTCAGCCAGCTTCAGCTTTCGGCCCGAGGATGCTACCCCGGCCTATGGTTTACTGCGTTTTTATCCCGGCGGGCGCGTGGAAGCAGAAATTCTGCCCCTCACCGGCGCAAAAGTTATCAACGGCTATTGGAAAGTTGTCGGTCAAGCTGGCAAGAACAGCCCCGCCCCGGTTTCCAGGTCCAGCACGTAAAAAGAATGACTCTCGGAACGCAGTCCGCCCAGCGCGCCGGGGTTGATCACTCGGGTCCAGCCGACCTGTTCATCCTTGTGGCGGTGGGTGTGCCCGCAAAAGACAAAGGCATATTCCCCCGATTCGGCCAGTTCCTGAACCTTCTTGGGCACGTGTCCGTGCGCCGCGGCGATCTTGACCCCACCCACGGTCCCCGTAAACACCTCACCGCTAAAGCTATTGGGATTCTGGTATAACAACGCCTGGCGGATCTCACCGGAAAGATAATCGCCGTTGCCAATCACATGAATCACCTGAAAGCCCCCCATCGCTGAGGCCGTTTCGGGGGTGGTCATGTCCCCGCAGTGAACGATGGTATCTACGCCCCGCAGCCGAAAAAAAGCCAGGGCGAACTCCAGGGTGGTAAGGTTGTTGTGCGTGTCCGAGAGGATGCCCAACTGCATGAACACCTCACACAATTTCCAACGAGCGGAAAGGAATTCCCGAAGCTTTAAAGGACCGCCGCAGCCGGGTCAACTGCGCCTCATCTAATTGGGAGACAACCAGGCGCAGGTTGAAACTGCCGTCCGGCAGCGTGTCGTTGACTGAGCGCAGGATATTCCCGCCCCGGCGGGAAATGATCCCCGCCAACCGCGAGAGCGTGCCGGGCTTATTGCTTTCCGGTTCGGCGTGCATCAGGATGGTCGTCCACTGGAGCACCGTACGCGAAATGCCGGTTTCGTCCAGGGTGTCGGCCAAGTCGCTCAGGCGGATGGTTCCTCCGCCCAAGGCCGCGTACAGGTCTTCCAAACTGGCGCAGCCCAGGCGCTCCAGCAGGTTGTCGAGGCGGTCGGGTTCCAGCGCGCGCACATCTCCCAGGTCCAGGATGCCGCGCTCGCTGAGCACAGGATGGATCAGGCGGCGTCCCAGTTCGGCAGACTTGCGCAGCCCGACCGTTGCCAACACGGCGCGCAGCAGGCGAGCGGTAGATTCGTTGCAGAAGCCCAACCACTCCTCGCTGGGGATCAGGCGTTTTCCGCTGGTCACCACCTCCACCACATCCCCCGGATGGACGCGGTCAGACAGACGCGCCAGGGCCCCGTTCACCTTCACCGCGCTGATCTTATCCAGCAAGAACTCCTGTTGAATGGAAGCCACGGCGTCCAGCACAGTCGATCCATCTCGCAGGAAACGCGCCCCGCCGCTGGGGGTCAGAATTTCGACCGGGCGGTATTGGGTGGTCTCTTTGTCGTTCTTGATCGCATAGACCACCCCCCACATATTTTCACCTTCCATCTCGGGGGTGGTGATGGCAACCTCAATCGCGCCGTAATCGGGCAGCCAGGCGGTGACCTGAATGGCCCGGTAACCGTTTTGCGGGTAGGCGATGAAGTCGTCGAAGCGGTCATTATCCAGGTAGGGACCAAAGAAGCTGTTAATGGCCCCCAACAGGGCGTAACACTGATTCTTGTCTTCGTTGGTGGTGGTCAGGCGGAAGCTGATCATGTCGTTGACGGCAGTAAAGCTGCTCAGCGAGGACTTGCGCGAGCGAGCCATGCGGCGCAGCTTTTGCCACACCTGCCAGTAACCGTTGGCAAAAATACTCACCGTTCCGTCCACGCCGGCCTTTTCCATGAGGCGGGCCATCTGCTCCATCATCGGGTGGATGAAAGATGATTGCAGACGGGCATCCGAGTCGACGCGCTGCTTCACAAAAGCATAGGTTTCCGGGTCGGCAAAGGGGAAGGAAATATCTTCGATCCAACAGCGCCAACGGTAGCAGTTGAGAATCCCGGCCAGCTTGCCATAAGCGCGGATGGCCTCGGTGGCCTTTTGCACGCGCTTGGCGGGCGACATGTGCTGCAAGGTGAGCAGGTTGTGGGTCTTGTCGGCCAGCTTGACCAGGAAAACGCCGGGATCGCGGAACATGGCGATTTTGCGCAAGGTTTCCATCTCGCGCGAGCGCCCATCGCGGGGATTGCTCAGCTTGGTCACGCCGTCGACGATATAAGCCACTTCTTCCCCCAGCGGTCCGGGGAACTTTTCGCGGATGCGGTCCAACCCCGCCCCGCTGTCCTCTACCGCATCATGCAGTAAGGCGGCGATGGTCCAGGCCTCGTTTTCCACCAACTCATCCAAAAAGCCCGCCACCCAGCCACAGTGCGTCTCGAAGTAAGGCTCGCCGCTCAGGCGTTTCTGCCCGGCGTGAAGCTCCTGCCCCAACCGGTAGGCCTCGGCAATTGCCGGGGTGCGGGGAGCAAAATTCTCCTGGTTATAATCGCCGACCATTTTTGGCCGCAGCTCATGCACAGGCTCAATGCTAACCATCATTGCGTTTGGGTTTGCCCTGAAACAATTCGATTGGATTGAATCACACGACGACTGCCTTTCTTGATCAGAAAAAGGTATCTGCTCATCAAAGCTGGAAAAGGGGCTTTTCATCACGGGTGTGAGCAGTACCAGAAAAACAACGCGTCAATGAGATTTTACCAGAATAAACCGCCAGTATCGCGGTTCTCCAGCAGTTGCCCTGGCGGGTCTCACAGAGGGCGAATAGTGCTTAACATCATCAATGAAGCATGATTGACAGTACCCCCCGGCAGCGGTATAATCACCTTTCGTGACACTAATATGGGAGAAGTCGTAATGGAGTCAGATGTAAATAACACAATCGAAACCCCACAAGAGGAGGTTGTCGAGACCATTTTGGCCGACAACTCCGAGACCGAACAGGTTGAAAGCGGGGTTAAGACCAAGACGCACTTTACCGGCAAGGTCGTCAAGATCGGGCTGGCTGGAGCGTTGGTCGACATTGGGCAGGAGAAACCCGCCCTAATCCATATCTCGCAGCTGCTGTCCGCCTCGCCTGAAGCGATCAAGCGGGTGGAAGACGTGCTGCAAATCGGTCAGGAGATCGATGTTTGGGTGAAGCGCGTCAAAGATGACCGCGTTGAATTGACCATGATCAAACCGCTCGACCTCGAGTGGCGCGACATCAAGACCGGCATGTCCGTAAAGGGCAAAGTGGTCCGCTTGGAAAAATTCGGCGCGTTCGTAGAAATCGGCGCGGAACGCCCCGGCCTCATTCACATCAGCGAAATGGCCCACGGCTACGTGCGCCAGCCCTCCGATGTGGTCAATGAAGGCGATGAAATTGAAGCCCAGGTGATCGACGTGAACCGCAAGAAACGCCAGATCAAGCTGAGCATCAAGGCGCTGCAGCCCGAGCCGGTGAAGGAAGAAGTTGAAGAACCGCGCAATTTCTACCAGACCACCGAGCGCAAGGAAAAACCTGTCCGCAAGAAGAAAGCCACCAACCGCCGCGGCCGTGGCGATGATATGGGCGGCAACGTGGACGAACTGTTGGCGAACATCAACGAGCCCCAGGTTGAGGCCGAGCCCACCGCCATGGAAATCGCAATGCGCGAGGCCATGGAACGGGCCAAAGCCCGCAAGTCTGAGGATAAAGCCCGCAAGAACAAGGGCGCCACTCAGGAGCAGGAAGATATCCTGAACAGGACGTTGGAGAACAAGGTCCAGTCTGCTTCGTAGACTTCTCCTGACTGACTCCGGCTCTCCCCAGGCGAGTTGCAAGTCAAAAACACCCTCCGTTGCGGAGGGTGTTTTTTTTGCTTAACTACTCAGCCAGTAGTGGAAGGGAGCCACACTTTCTCTACCCTCTGAGCAGTTACCAATTATCTTAGATCAATACTTCTCGTGGTACAATAACCGCAAGTTTGTTCTCGCGCCTGGCAGCAAACAACCGCGTTCTCTGTCCAGGTTTTTTATTTGACGAGGTGTATGCGACCGCAATTCTGGCACTGGATCGATGATACTCTCCAGGCCCTGCACCACCAGAAGTGGGGAGGCGCCGTGACAACGGCCCTCCGCCGCGACACCCCCCCCCCGCCCCCCCCCCCCCCGCGGGGGGGCGGCGCCGCCCCACCCCCCCCCCCCACTTCTTTATTTTCCTCTTGCGCGCACATCCAGCAGGCCTCAGCGAGGTTGGAGGAAACGCCTCCGGCTTGCGCATGAGGCGCAGCGTAGGTTTCGTATTAATCAAGTGTTTGTAAGGAGCGTGATATGGCAACCAAGTACATTTTCTTTACCGGTGGTGTGGTCAGTTCAGTGGGAAAGGGCGTCACCGCCGCGGCAATCGGCAGGCTGCTCAAAGAGCGCGGATTCTCGGTGGCGGTGCAGAAACTGGACCCCTACATCAACGTGGACCCCGGCACCATGAGCCCCTACCAACACGGCGAAGTCTACGTGTTGGATGACGGCGCCGAAACCGATCTCGATTTGGGCCATTACGAACGCTTCATCGATATCCGCCTCAACCGGGTGTGCAATATCACCACCGGGCAGGTCTACGCCGAGGTGATCAGCAAAGAGCGCCGCGGCGACTACTTGGGCGGCACCATTCAGGTCATTCCGCACATCACCAACGAAATCAAACGGCGCATCGCCATGGTTAGTCGCACCACCGGAGCCGAAATCGTGTTGGTCGAGGTCGGTGGCACGGTGGGCGATATCGAAAGCCTGCCTTTCCTGGAAGCCATCCGCCAACTGCGCAGCGACCTGGGCCGTGAAAACACCTTCTACATTCACCTCACCTGGCTGCCCATGATTGGGGCGACCGAAGAATTGAAGACCAAGCCCACCCAACACTCCGTACGCGAATTGCGCTCCATCGGCATTTCCCCCGACATGATCGTGGCCCGCTCCGACCACCCTGTGAACGAGGGTATTTGCGAAAAAATCGCCCTGTTCTGCGATGTAGAAACGCGCGCCGTGGTCCCCATGGTCACCACGCGGGTCCTCTACGAGGTGCCCTTGATGTTGGAAGAAGCCGGGATCGCCGATTACATCCTGCACCGCCTGGGCTTCGAGCCGCGCCAGATGCCGGATTGGTCCGCCTGGAAGCGGCTGGTGGAGCGCACCAACCAGGAAAAGCCCAAGCTGACCATCTCGCTGGTGGGCAAGTATGTGGAATTGCACGACGCCTACATGAGCGTGCGCGAGGCTTTGCGCCACGCTGCCCTGGAGGTGGGCGTGGAGCTGGATATCCGCTGGCTGCATTCAGCCGAGTTGGAAAAGGGCAAGGGCTGGGATGACATTCGCGCCTCGGCGGGCATCCTGGTTCCGGGCGGCTTTGGCAGCCGCGGCATCGAGGGCAAAATCCAGGCCATTCGCTATGCGCGCAATGAGAAAGTGCCCTACCTGGGGTTGTGCCTGGGCATGCAGCTCATGGTTGTGGAATTTGGCCGCTTCGTGCTGGACAGCGAGGATTGTAACTCGACTGAATTTGACCGCACCACGCGCTTCCCGGTCATCGACCTGATGCCCGAACAGCACGATATCACGGACATGGGCGGAACCATGCGCCTGGGTCTGTACCCCTGCGTGCTGCAAGAAGGCTCTCTGGCCCGCGAGGCTTACGGCGTGGACCAGGTGGACGAGCGCCACCGCCACCGCTTCGAGTTTAATAACGTTTACCGCCAGCGCTTTGCCGAGCGCGGTATGCGCTTCAGCGGGCTTTCTCCCGATGGCCGCTTGGTAGAGATCGCCGAAATCGCCGACCACCCCTTCATGGTGGGCACGCAGTTCCACCCTGAATTTCTCTCGCGCCCCAACCGGGCCCACCCTCTGTTCGTGGGCTTCGTGCGAGCCGCGGCGCAGAAAGCCGGCCTGCTCTAAAACCTGTGGGCAGCGCACCGATGGACGGCGCCTTCCGAGCGCAAGCGCTCTTTAGCCAGATTCGCGGCGGACTGGTGGTCTCTTGCCAGCCCGATTCCTATGATCGGGCGAGCGACCCCATGAACTCACCGGTCATCATGGCAGCGCTGGCCCGCGCCGCGCAGTTGGGCGGGGCAGTGGGCATTCGCGCCGACGGCCCCGAAGATATCGCCGCGGTGGTCGCTGCCGTGAATTTGCCAGTCATCGGCCTGTACAAAGCCGATCTGCCCGGCTTTGAAGTGCGCATCACCCCCACCCTGGCACACGCCTTGCGCGTGGCCCAGGCCGGGGCCCAGGGCATTGCTGTCGATGCCACCCTGCGCCCTCGCCCCGAGGGTCTTTCGACAGCCGATTTCATCCGCCGGGTGCGCGCCGAGACGGGGCTGCCGGTCTTTGCGGATGTATCGATTATTGATGAAGGCCTTGCCGCAGCCGAAGCGGGCGCCGACGCCCTGCTGACGACTCTGTCCGGCTACACGCCGTACAGCCCTCAGCAAAACGAGCCCGATTTCGCCTTGATCGAAGCGCTGGCGGCGCGATCTGGCCTGCCGGTCATCGCCGAAGGGCGCATCAACACCCCCGAGCAAGCTGCCCGCGCCCTGGATTGCGGGGCCTGGGCGGTCACGGTCGGCTCAGCCATCACCCGCCCGCGCTGGATCACAAGCCGCTTCGTGCAAGGTTTGAAGGGGACGGCATGACCATCGCCGCGGTAGATATCGGTGGCAGCAAAATCGCCCTGGGGCTGGTCTCGGTGGAAGGCCGACTGCTGGCCGAGAGCCGCTTTGCCACCAATCCCGCCGCGCCGTATGCTGAATTGTTCGCCCATATCCACGGCGGACTGGTAGGTCTATCTCGGGCACACAAAGGCCCTTTGCGCGGGGTCGGCATTGGCTGCACCGGGCGCATGGACGCGAAAGGGGTCTTTTCTGAAAACTCCTTCCTGCCCCACCTGGCAAACCGCAACCTGGCCGCCGACCTGGGGCAAGCCTTGGGCGTTCCGGCTGCCGTGGAGAACGACGCGGATGCCGCCGCGTTGGGTGAATATCGTTGGGGCAGCGGTCGCGGCAGCCGCAGCATGATCTTTGTGACTGTCAGCACCGGGATTGGCGGCGGAGTCGTGTTGAATGGGCAGCTTTTCCGCGGCCTGGACGGATGCCACCCCGAAATCGGCCATCATGTCATCGATCCTTCTGGTCCGCCCTGCTTTTGCGGGGCCTCGGGCTGTTGGGAAAGCCTGGCCAGTGGCACGGCCCTGGGCCGCTATGGAAGGCAAACCTATGGCGATGGGTATTCTGATGCCCGCCGTATCTGTGATCTGGCCGAGCAAAATGAACCCACCGCCCTGGCGCTGGTTTCGCGCGAGGCGCGCTATCTGGGGATTGGGCTGGCGAACTTGATTAACCTTTTCGCCCCTGAGCGCATCGTCCTGGGCGGCGGCTTGATGGAACGCTGGAGCCTGTTTGAGCCGCAAGCCCAAACAGTGATTCGTACACAGTGCGGGCTGGTCCCCTGGCAGAGCGTTGACCTGGTGCGCGCCTCACTGGGCAGTCAGACAGGCCTGCTGGGAGCAGCCGCGGTGTGGGCACAGCGTTTCAGCGACCCTCCCACAAACCCCGAATGAGTTCTTCCGAGATGCCCGCGCTCCGCAATGGGACCATCACATCGGCTTCCAGGTCGGGAACGTAGGCTTTTAGCAGCGCGCAGCCGGGGCCAGGTTCCAGGCGCACTTCACCCAACGCGGCAGGCAGGAAAATGCTTTGGCCGGGATTGAGCGTCTCGGTTGTTGCGCCCGCCGTTACCGTGCAGGTCCCTTCGATCTGGGTCAGCACGTAGAAGCGCTGCCCGTTGCAGTCCAGGCGGTAAGGGGCAGATAGATCCAGGCGCTCGAGGACAAAGTAGCGGCAGGCAAAGGCAAAGGTGCGGGTATTTCCATCATCCCGGAGGATCACCGGCTGGATGTGCGGGTCGAAGCTGCCGTCCAGGCTGATTCCCTCCAGCACGGTGCGAGCCTGGGCATCGCGCTCGGCGGCTGGCAGATCTTGACCGGGAGCTTCCAAGCCGATATAGACATCCGAGTTTTGCATAATCTCATAGAAGATCATCCCACCTGCGGAGTAGTGCATGGTTCCGGCGTGGAGCAGGAAGGCATTCCCTGGCTGGACGAGGTACTCGCGCATCAACTCTCGGCTGGTTCCGTTCAGGATCGCTTGCAGGGCAGCTTCGGGTGTGAGGCCGGGCTTGGCGCCACAGTGAATGGTCGCGCCGGGCCGGGTGCGCAGCATGTACCAGGCTTCCGTCTTTCCGGGGTCGGGCAGGCCGCGGGCCTGAGCCAGTTCGTCGGAGTGGTGGGCCTGTTCGGCCAGCGGGTTGGACACATCCAGAAGTTTGATGAGCAGGGGGAAGCGCGTGCCACAGCGCGCGACCACGTCCCGGCCCAGCAGGTCGGCGCCAAAGCGGTCGATCAGGTCGTGCAAGGTGACGCCCGCCAGCGGGCCGTTGACCACCCTGCTCGATTCGCCGGGCCGGTCGCAAACCTCCCAGGTCTCGGCCACGCGGTGATCGGCGGGGAAGGGACCTTTGTCATAGGCGGACACGATCCAGCGATTGCCAAAGCTGTAATTGCGCAGAATTTCTTGAAAGCGCAGAGGGTAGAGAGTGCTCATGGTGTCTCCTTGTGTAGGTGGATGATCATTGTAATCCTGGTTGGGTTTGTGGAACCAGTTCAAAGAGTGGGGCCTTTGGCAGATTCATCGTGGTTTGTGTAAGCATTGTACGCCAGGAGTTTGAGGATTAAATCGGGACCTGATACAATCATACCAGCACACGATACTTACGGAGCGACCTATGCCGTCCACCTATGCCAACCTCGATGAACTAACCGCCCGCGTGGTGGAATGCCGCCTGTGCCCGCGCCTGGTCGCCTGGCGCGAAGAGGTGGCCCGCACCCGCCGCCGCGCCTACGCGGATCAGACGTATTGGGGGCGACCCCTGCCCGGCTTTGGCGACCCGCAAGCCCGTCTGATGATCGTCGGTCTGGCCCCCGGCGCGCACGGCTCCAACCGCACCGGGCGCAACTTCACCGGAGACGCCTCGGGCGATTTTCTCTACCCAGCCTTATACCGGGCCGGGTTTGCCAACCAGCCCAACTCGCTTCACCGTGACGATGGGTTGAAGCTGAAGGATGCCTACATCAGCGCCACCTGCCGCTGCGCGCCGCCCGCCAACAAGCCCACGCCGGATGAAATCGCTACCTGCCGCCCCTACCTGGAGGCCGAGATCAACCTGCTGCCTAACATCCGCGGCTTCGTGGCCCTGGGCCGGATTGCCTTTGACTGGCTGCTGGGCTGGTATAAGCAGCGCGGGGCAGAAGTTTCGGGGGCTGAGTTTGCCCACAACACCCTCAACCGGCCCGCCTCCCACCTGCCCTGGCTGCTGGCATCCTATCATCCCAGCCGACAAAACACCCAAACTGGCCGCCTGACCGGAGAGATGTTCGACCAGGTTTGGGCGCAGGCCGCCAGCTTGCTCCGCGAATAAATCGAGGAAAACTCATGTTCAAACGGCTTTTACGCGCGATTGGGATCGTCTTGATCTTGCTGCTCCTGGCAGCCATCGTCGGCCCGCTGGTTCTGCCCATGCCACCGCTGGGCAACATCGCCCCGCTGGAAGAATTGACCGACCCCGACAGCCGCTTCGTGGAGGTCAACGAGCTTTCTGTGCATTACAAGGTGTATGGCAGCGGCGAACCGGTGATGATTTTGATGCACGGGTTTGGGGCCAGCCTGTTCTCCTGGCGAGAGGTGGCCGAGCCGCTGGCGCAGTTCGGCACAGTGATCGCTTACGACCGCCCGGCCTTCGGTCTGACCGAGCGGCCCATGCGCGAGGATTGGAGCGAGAATCCTTACACCGTGGAGGCCAACCTGGCGCTGCTATTTGGCCTGATGGACTCATTGAACGTCGAGCAAGCCGTATTGGTGGGCAACTCGGCGGGTGGGCGGTTGGCCGTCCAGGCGGCTTTGGCGCACCCCGAGCGGATTTCGGGATTGGTGCTGGTGGATGCCGCCATCTATACCGGCGGGCGCAGCATGGACTCCGTGACTCGGTTCCTGTTCAACACCCCCCAGATGATGCGCGTGGGCCCGGTGCTGGCTCGCTCCATCTCCGGCCCACAAGGCGACTCCTTCATCCAATCCGCCTGGCACGACCCCGCCCGACTGACTGAAGAAATCTTGGAGGGTTACCGCAAGCCCTTGCGCATGGACAACTGGGACCGGGCTTTGTGGGAGTTCACCCTGGCCGGATCAGGCAGCGAAGACCTGGCCCCACGCTTGGGCGAGTTGTCCGTGCCTGTGCTGGTGGTGACGGGAGACGACGACCGGATTGTGCCCACCGCCGAAAGCGTTCGGTTGGGGGGAGAAATTCCTGGGGCGACCCTGGTGGTGTTCCCGGCCTGTGGGCACGTGCCGCAAGAGGAATGCCCGGTTGAGTTTCTGGCGGCGGTGCAGCCGTTTGTGAGTTCAATAAGAAACCCTTAGGGGCTTAAATCGAGGCCTATGATCTGGCACTTCCAAAAAATTCTCTCTCGCCGTTTGCTGATCTGGAGCGCGCTCAGCGTTTTGGTTGGGCTGGCCCTGTGGCTGGGCGGCGCGGACTTTTGGCGTGGTTTTGGCATTCAGGCTGCCCTGTGGGGGGTGATTGACGCGGTCATCGCCCTGGCGGGGCTGCGTGGCGTGGCTGCCCGGCTGGAAGGGGCCGTGGACGCGGACGAGAGCGCTCGCAAGGCGCGCCGCCTGCGCCGGGTGCTGTGGATCAACGGTGGGTTAGACGTGCTCTACATCTTGGCGGGGGTGGGTTTGCTGCTGTGGGGTAAGAGCGCTCTGCTCCACGGCATGGGCTGGGGCATCATCGTGCAGGGAGCTTTCTTGCTCATCTTCGACGTGCTGCACGCCCTCGGCACGCCTATGGAAGAAATCCGCCTGCCTGGATTAGAGGTTTTCGAGCGGCCCGAGCATTTGCCCTACCATCTGGAGGGCGAGCCGGGCGCGCCCCTGGCTCTGCTGGCGCATGGTTTTCCCGGCACCACCGGCGAGTTACGCCCACTGGCCGAGCTCCTTCATGCCGCAGGCTGGTCGGCGCGGGGCCTGCTGGTACCCGGACTGGGGCGCGAACTGCCGGGTTTGTTCCAACAGCGAGCCGCTTTGTGGGTAGATTGGTTGGCCGGGGAGGTTGAATTAGCGCGCGATTCTGGACGACCGGTGATATTGATTGGCTTTTCGTTGGGTGGAGCCATCAGCGCGGCGGCGGCGGCCCGCTGCAAGCCCGACAGGCTCGTGCTGCTGGCTCCCTTCTGGTGGCAAGAGCCTGTTTGGCTGCGCCTGCTGTGGAGCGGGCTAGAAGCCCTCTTCTCACCGACCATCCAGCCTTTTCGAGCGCTACCCTCTGGCTTTGCGCAAATGATGCAGGAAGCCCGCCGCACCAACGTGGATCTCTCAGGCGCTCCAGCGGAAAGCATGGAGCAATTACGCCACCTGCGCCTGCCCCTGGTGTTCGTCGATCAATTCCGCCGCCTCAGCCGCCGGGTGGGGCAGGCAGCAGCGGGGTTAAACATGCCCGTGCTCATCCTGCATGGCGAGCAGGATACGGTGGCGCAGCCGCGCTTCAGCCGCCGGTTAGCCCAGATGATCAGTGAACATGCACGATTTGAGCTTGTGCCCGGCGATCATCATACCTTTATGACCGGCGGAGAGGCTTTTGAGCAAGCGGCAGAGCGGATTGTGGCGTTTGGGGCTGAATAAAAAAGACCCTAAGGGTTTTCTGAAACCCTTAGGGTCTAAAAAGCAGTACTTGCGAATTACTTCGCGAAGGCGGGTTTGAAGCTCAGAGCGTCCCAGCCAGCGTACTTGCCGGTCTCGCCCAACTCGGTTTCGATGCGCAGGAGCTGGTTGTACTTGGCTACGCGGTCGGAGCGGGCGGGGGCGCCGGTCTTGATCTGGCCCATGTTCAAGGCCACGGCCAGGTCGGCGATGGTGGAGTCTTCGGTTTCGCCGGAGCGGTGCGAGGTGACGGCGCGCCAGCCGTTGCGGTGGCAGGTTTCCACGGCTTCGATGGTCTCGGTGAGGCTGCCGATCTGATTCAGCTTGACCAGCAGGGCGTTGGCGGCCTTCTCGGCAATGCCGCGGCGGACGCGGGCAGGGTTGGTGACCAGCAAGTCGTCGCCAACGATTTGCAGGCGGTCGCCAAGGGTATTGACCATCAGCTTCCAGCTATCCCAATCATCTTGGGCCAAACCGTCTTCGATGGACACAATCGGGTACTGATCGACCCAGGACTTCCAGAAGGCAACCATTTCCTCACCGGTCAGCATCTTGCCTTCCTTGCGCAGGTTGTACTTCTTGGTCTCCTCATCGTACAGCTCGGAAGCTGCCGGGTCGAGGGCAATGGCAACCTGCTCACCGGCTTTGTAACCGGCCTTGTGGATGGCCTCGAGAATGACCTCGACCGCTTCCACGTTGGCTTTGAGGGCTGGGGCGTAACCGCCCTCGTCACCCACCAGGGTAGCATAACCGCGTGCTTTGAGCACGGCCTTGAGCGCATGGTAGATCTCAGCGCCCCAGCGCAGGCCTTCCGCGAAGGAGGGCGCTCCGAAGGGCATCACCATGAACTCCTGGGCGTCGGTGGACTGCCAGGCGGTGTGCGCGCCACCGTTGAGGATGTTCATCATCGGGACGGGCAGCACATGGGCATACACGCCACCCAGGTAGCGATAGAGAGGCAGGCCCAGGGCGTTGGCAGCGGCTTTGGCCACGGCCAGGCTGGTGCCGAGCACAGCATTGGCGCCTAACTTGGACTTGTTGGGGGTGCCATCCAGCTCGAGCAGGGCCATATCGATGGCCTTCTGCTCCACGGCGTCCCAGCCCACCAGCAGGTCGGCGATCTCGGTGTTGACGTGCTCAACCGCTTTCAAGGTACCCTTGCCGCCGTAGCGGCTCTTGTCACCGTCACGCATTTCCAGGGCTTCATGAATGCCCGTGGAGGCGCCGGAGGGAACCGCGGCGCGGCCCCAACTGCCATCGGACAGAACGACTTCCACTTCCACGGTCGGGTTGCCGCGGGAATCCAGAACTTCCTGGCCAACGATTGATTCAATCACAGTGTCCATAATTTTTGCCTTTCGAGTGAGTGAGATACAGCGGCATCGGCCGCATTACGTGCGCAAAACAAGTTAAGTATACCCCAAATTCGGCTACCTTGCGGGGATGATAGAGGCTCTATGGTTATTCCAAAGTCAACCCTACCCCTAACCCCGCCCCAGTCTTGGAGCGGAGAAACCCGCGACAATGCCTCATGAACCCAATGCCGTCCCTCCTATGGGCAGCAAACCAGATATAATTACTCTGACGAGAGTTCGGGACAGGTAATTTTGCATGACCCCAGACTGCCGGGAGGCATTTAACGGATCCTCTCGCTCAGCGTAGAAATTTTTAAGTCAATCCTATGCGCATTAAAGTGTACGCCCCCTCAATCATTGACCATACCTTGCTCGACTCTGGCGGCTTCGTGGAAGTGGAAGACGGCGCGCGCCTGGGTAAGCTGTTAGGGCTGCTCAAAACACCCCTCCTTCTGCGCCCAATTCTTTATTGCACGGTCAATTACGAGCGAGCCACCCACTTCACGCCCCTGCACGATGGTGATGTGGTGTCCATCGTCGCGCCTATTTCAGGCGGCTAATGTATTGATCTGATCATCCTTGAATCGATAGAGGTGAACATGCCCGGTTATACAGGTAAGATTCTCAATATCAACCTGACCACGGCGGAGATGCGCGAAGAGACCATCCCCGACCCGGTCTACCAGACGCTCCTTTCCGGCGTAGGCCTGGGAGCCTACATCCTGTATAACCGCATTCCGGCAGGGGCCGACCCGCTGGGCCCGGATAACATCCTGGGCTTTGTCAGCGGTCTGCTAACCGGCACGGGCAGTCTCATCACCGGGCGCTGGATGGTGGTGTGCAAATCGCCGCTCACGGGCGGCTGGGGCGACGCCAACTGCGGCGGCAATTTTTCTCCAGCCATCAAGCAGTGCGGCTACGACGGCATCTTCTTCTCCGGCATCTCTCCCACCCCTGTGTACCTGTTCATCGACGCCAACGGGCCACAGTTGAAATCCGCCGAGCACCTTTGGGGGCTGGACTCCGTCAACGCAGAAGAGCAACTCATCGAGGCGCACCAGAGCAAGAAAAAACCCTGTGTGGCCTGCATTGGTCAGGCCGGGGAAAACCTTTCACTCATTTCAGGCATCTGCAACGATGGCGGGCGCATCGCGGCGCGCTCCGGCGTGGGCGCAGTGATGGGCTCCAAACGCCTCAAAGCCGTGGTTCTGTCTGGATCAAAGCCCATTCGATCCAACGATCCGGCGAAGATGAAAGAGATCAGCAAGGAGCTGGCCGAGAAAATTCGCAAATACAACCTCCCCAACATTCCCGGCAGCCTGCTGCCGCTGGGTGGCATGTTGTTGGGGGGCATGAAAAAAGGCGCGCCCATGGACGGCATGATCTCAGCGGGGTTGATGAAGCGTTGGGGTACCATCATGAATAACACGATGGGCGCGGTCAACGGTGACTCGCCCATCAAAAACTGGGGCGGTTCGGTTAAAGATTACAGCTACAAGTACTACAAGCACCTCAACCCCGACCATATTATTCAGCGCGAAACGCGCAAATACCACTGCTATTCCTGCAGCATCGGCTGCGGCGGAATTGTGGACATTAGCGGGGTGAAAGGAGCTGGCTTCACCCACACCCACAAGCCCGAATACGAGACCTGCTGCGCCTTTGGCGGTTTGGTGATGAACAAGGACATGGACGCCATCTATGTCATCAACGAACTGCTCAACCGCGCCGGCATGGACAGCATTTCCGCCGGGTCCACGGTGGCCTTTGCCCTGGAATGCTACGAGAAAGGCATACTCACCCGCGAGCAAACCGGCGGGCTGGAACTGACCTGGGGCAACGCGGATGCTATCACGGCCCTGATCCAAAAAATGATCGCCCGTGAAGGCATCGGAGACCTGCTTGCCGACGGCGTCAAGGTGGCGGCGAAGAAGCTGGCCAATGGCTCCGCGGAATACGCCGTCCATGCTGGTGGGCAAGAGCCTGGCATGCACGACTCGCGCTTTGACCCCCTCCTGGCTGTCCACTTCAGCGGCGACCCCACTCCTGGGCGTCACACCATCGGCTCAGCGCAATATTATGATGTGCTGCACCTATGGGAGAAGGTTTCTTGGGCGCCCAACACAGGCTCGTATGTGAAAGCGGAGGAATATGTTCCCTCTGAGACACTGGCCCTCAAGGCCGTGGCCAACTCGTGCTACAAAGAGCTGACCGACGGCGCGGGCGGCTGCCTGTTCGCTATGGTGCTGGGAGTGGAGCATTGGAAGCTGTTCGAGTGGCTCAACGCCGCCACCGGCTGGGAGAAAACCCCGGACGAGTACATGGAAATTGGCAAACGCATCCAAACCCTGCGGCAGATGTTCAACATCAAACACGGCATCGACCCCATGTCCTTCCGCCTGCACAAGCGCATGGCCGGTGAGCCACCCTTGAAGGCTGGTCCGCTCAAGGGGCGCACCGTGCCCATCGAACCCATGCTGCGCCTATACTGGCAGGCCTTCGGCTGGGACGAGCACGGCGCGCCAACGCCCGAGACGGTCGCCGCGCTGGCATTGGACGGGCTGCTACAACCGGAAAGCTAGACGCAAGGAGACCTACCTTATGAACATACCGCTCTTGTTTGGCCCCTACGGCAGCGCAGCGGTCGAACACATCGATCGCTTCTCCGCGGCCAATATGAACGCGCTGTGGTTTCACGGCTTCGACGCGCCCGCCTTTGAAGCCTGCCAACGGCGCGGTGTGGCAACCTGCGTCGAGTTCAAGACCTTCCGAGCCGATTTCAGCCATCGTCCCGACCTGATTCCCATTGGCGCGGACGGCAAGCCCATCCGATTCGGGGAACTGGTCCAGGGGGTGTGCCTGTCGAAACAGGATTTCCTGGATGAGACCGAGGCCGCTCTGATCACCGGGTTAAAGCAGTTTGAACCCGCCGGGGTGTGGTTTGATTACCTCACCTACGCCGGGTGGTTTGAAACACCCGCGCCCGACCTGCAAGACTCGTGCTTCTGCCCCGACTGCATCCGCGAGTTCTGCCAGTCTACAGGCATCGACGCCGACACCAGTCAGGCTATCTTGAGCCAACACGCCGCCGCCTGGGAACGGCACAAGTGCGAGCGCGTGGCTCGCTTTGCCGCTCATTACGCCCGGCTGACTCGCAGCCTGCGCCCGGGCTGCGTTACCGGGGCTTACATGTGCCCCTGGCTGCCGGATGAGTTCGACCGGGCTTTAACGCGCATCTTTGCCCAGGACTATACCCTCCTGGCCCCTGCCATCGATATTTTCACCCCGCTGATCTACTGCACCAAAAGCGGCCGCCCCGCGCGTTGGGGTCGAGACTTCCTGGAAGCCTCGCCCAGTTTTATCCCCCAAGGCAAACCTGTGCAATTAATCCTGGATGTATTGGAATACCCGGCCAGCTTGCTCCAATGCGCGCGGTCATCCATCCCTTCGCTGGGTGTCCAGCTTTTTGGCGGAAAGCGCATCTTCGACGACCCCCAACAGGTCAAGCAGTTCGCGCTGGCCGTGGATCAAATCCGCCAGCAGAAGTAGAGAGCGTGCTTCGTTAGGCGCAAAAAAGCGAAGACCCTGGTCCAAGCCAGGGTCTTCGCTTTCGACCAATGATTTTTAGCCCAACCCCAACCGATCCACCAGAGCCAGAATTTCAGGCTCGTTCGTCGGCTCGACCACATCGCGGAACACTTCCCAGGTCTCCACGTGAGAGACGGACTGCCCCGGCTGGATATTGACAATGGGACCCAGGGTTTCCAGTTCAATAAACTGCGCGTTGCAATAGCACTCGCTGGAGCTGCCAAAATCATAGTAGGCCTTATCCGCCTCAAATTGCGCCCGCTTGACGAACAGGCAGCCTTCCAACCAGTACGCCAGCCAGCCGCGCGGATTGGCAAATCCGAGCTTGAAAGCGGAAGGCATTTGCGCTTTCAGCCACAAGCAGGTCCGCCCCCAATGCAGGTTCGGGCTGGTCATGTCGGCATAAGGCCACAAAGCCAGCGAGCGGTTGGGCAGCAGCCCCGTATCCAACGTGGTGAACGGCAAAATGGCCGTGCCGCCGGGCCGCAGTTGGGTGATGGCCCAGGGAGCGCATTCCACAGCCCACAGCCCCCGGTTGGTCAGTTGATGGTCAATCGTCAGGCGCGCCCGGTCCGCGTCCAGTGTCATGCGCATGGATTTTTGCAGGCCGGTCAGCGGCTCGGTCGGCTGGATCACTTGCAACCCGCCCGGCACAGCCACAACTTCCACGGGATCGTTATCCAGATCATAAGTGCGCGGCATATGCTCCGGCGAATGCCACAGGCGGTGACCACCGTAGAAGCGATACACCTTCCCGTCCGGACGGGGAGCCTCGGCATGGGGAAGGGTAGCCAGCAGGTTTTCACCACCAGGCACGCTCAAAGAGATGATCCGCGGGCCGACCGATTGGGTCACCAGTAGTTGAAGCGCGTCATTTTGCAGCGTAACGCAATCGTGATCGAGATAACGAGATGTTTGCATTTTTTATAACCTTCGGGGAAAAATTATTTCCAGGTATTTTACACCAATCGACCGTCGATGAGGATAAGATGTGGGTATGGATTTTGACCAAACCATACCAATCCAGGGTCATTCCTTAAGGCGGTAGGATACAAAGGCGACCGTGCGGTTGTCCGGCGACCAGGAGTTCACGTTAATGGTTCCTTGCCCGCCAAACAGCTTCGCGATCGTCTTCGATTCGCCTCCCTCCGCTTGAACCAGGCGCAGTTCGACATTCTTGTTGGCGGGGTGGTCGCCCGGCTCCACGTCGCCCCTGGCGTATACAATATACACCACCCATTTGCCGTCAGGCGAAACGTGCGGGAACCAGCAGTTGGCATTCTCTTTCACCATGTGGGTTGGATTGGATCCATCCACCGCCATTCGCCAGACCTGCATCAACCCGCTGCGGGTGGAATTGAACCAGATGTGCTTGCCATCCGGCGAGTATTCGGGACCGTCATCCAGGCCGGGCAGATTGGTGAGCTGGGTTTCCGGGCCGCCCTTCACCGAGATGGTGTAAATATCGTATTGTCCCCCGCGCTGCGCGCAGTAAGCCAGCCGCTCCCCGTCCGGAGACCAGCCATGCAGGTAGCTGGGCCCTTTGTCGGTCACCAGCACCGGACTGCCCTGATCGAACGGCAGGATATAAATTCTGGAGACCGCATCTTCGTACGTGAAATGGCTGACCGCCACGTGACGATTATCCGGAGAGAGGACGTGATCATTGTTGCAGTCAATGGCAAACCCCGTATTCATCTCCTTGACCTCGCCGGTAGCCAGAGCGTACGTATACAGCCGCCCCCGGCTGTTATAGACCAGATGTTGGCCGTCGGTCGTCCAATTGGGCGCTTCGATGACATAGTCAAACTCTCTCAAAATGGTTCTATGGCCGGTTTGCACATCGATCGTTTCCAAAATACTGTATGTATCGCGCTGCGCAATCCACTTCCGCAAAGTATGAATGTCCATAGGTTCTCCTTGGCTCCATTATACCGCTCGCAGCCATTGCTCCCCCCATCGCACCGTGCCCCCTCCCGTTCGAAAGTATAATCATCCAAGAGGAGACCTTCCACAATGCCCACGGACCTTTCCGCCGTCCATCCCGACCTGCGCTCAGGCTTCCGCCAGATTCCACGCTTCACCCTCAATCGCTGGAACCGCAGGCTCATCCGCCAATTATTCTTTTTGGCCCCCCGGCAAAAAATCGCCCCCGGCGTTCAGATCGAGCAAACCCGCATCCCAGCCCCAGAGGCAGACCGCAAAATCGCGCTGCGAATCTACCGGCCAGATGCGCTGACCCCGCCCGCGCCAGGCCTGCTCTGGATTCACGGCGGGGGGTATGTGATTGGCGCGGTCGAAATGGTGGACGGGCATTTATCCCGCCTGGCCCGGGCCTTGCGCATCCCAATTCTATCCGTTGATTACCGTCTGGCCCCCGAACACCCCTTCCCCGCCCCGCTGGACGATTGCTACACAGCCTTGCAATGGGTCCATGCCCACGCCACCGAACTGGGGATCGATCCGCGGCGGATTGCGATTGGTGGAGAGAGCGCTGGCGGCGGATTGGCCGCATCCCTGGCTCAGCTTGCCCAAGACCGGGGTGAAGCCCCCATCGCTTTCCAATTGTTGGTTTACCCTATGTTGGATGACCGTACCGCGCTCCGCCCCGCGCCTCCGCGCCCGGAATTACTCACCTGGAATCAAGCCAGCAACCGCTATGGGTGGGAGAGCTACCTGGGGCAGCCCTGCGGTCTGGACCAGGTAGCCCCCTACGCGGTTCCGGCCCGCAGAGAAGACCTGACCGGCCTGCCGCCCGCCTGGATCGGGGTCGGCACGCTGGACTTGTTCTACGAAGAAGACCTGGCCTATGCGCAGCGGCTGAAGGACAGCGGCGTGGAATGTGAGTTAACCATACTCCCGGGAACCTTCCACGGGTTCGACGTTCTCGACCAGAATTCCGCGGTGGTGCAGGATTTTCGCATGGTCGAGATTGAAGCCCTGAAAAAGCACCTGTTTAGCCCTTCAGATCAGGCGGGATAGCAGAACCCGAATTAAAAATGCACGCATGCAAAGCATGCGCGCATTTTTTGATCGCAGTAACGCTTTCAGGCCGTCTGTCCGGTTTTACCGGAACCAGATCTGAGTACAGAACAAAATGAACAGCACCCAGGTGATTGAAAACACCGATGCCACGGTCAAGCCTGCCAACAGTGAATACCACGTGTAGCGGCGACTTTCCGACCGGGTGATGGCGGGCGCGTAATTCGGGCGGCTGGCCACTTTCTGCTCGCGGGCAACGCGCCGGTCGTGCCAGGGCGTGCCTTCCACGTCCATATTGCAGATCACTCTGCCGTCATCATCATCGTATTGTTTCGCTTGTCTTGCCATTGGAAATCACATCCTTTAATTGTAAAGGTGGCAAACCACCTCATGCCCGGGCTCGATCTCCTTGGGTTTGGGAGCCACAGTCTTGCAGATCTCCATGCAGTCTTTGCACCGGGTGTGAAACTTGCAGCCGGAGGGCGGGTTCGCTGGAGAGGGGATGCTGCCTTCCAAAATGATCCGGTTCATCTTATAAGCCGGGTCGGGAACCGGGGCCGCGCTCAACAGGGCTTGGGTATAAGGGTGCAGCGGGTTCTTGAAAATCTGCTGCTTTTCCCCATATTCCACCAAATTACCCAAATACATGACGCCCACATGGTCGGAGATGTGCTCAACGACCGAAAGATCGTGGGAAATGAACAAATAGGTCAATTGGAACTGCTCTTGCAAATCCTTGAGCAGGTTGATGATCTGGGCCTGAATCGAAACGTCCAACGCCGAAACAGGCTCATCGCACACCACAAACGATGGATTGAGGGCCAGGGCGCGGGCAATGCAAATCCTTTGGCGCTGACCACCCGAGAATTCGTGCGGGTAGCGGTCTTTATGGTAAGGCTGCAAACCGCAGGCCTTCATCACGCTATCGATATGATCATCAAATTCGCGCGCCGGAACAATGTTGTGCTCTTTGACTGCCTCGCCGATAATTTCGCTCACCGGCAGCCGGGGTGAAAGGCTGGAATATGGGTCCTGGAAAATGATCTGCATCTTGGGGCGCATCGCGCGCAGTTCCTTTTTGGACAAAGCAAAAATGTCTTGTCCCAGGAACATAACATTACCGCTGGTTTTTTCATTCAAACGCAAAATCGTCTTCCCAATGGTCGTCTTTCCACAACCCGATTCACCCACCAGACCCATCGTCTTGCCGCGGTGGATTTTAAAGCTCACGCCATCCACGGCTTTCACATAGCCAACTACCCGCTGCATCAAACCGGCCTTGATGGGGAAATATTGTTTGAGATCTCCGACCTCAAGGACAAGATCCGTATTGTTCGCCTTAGGGGTTTTTTGTGCCATATCTTATCCCTCTCCGCTTTCAGAAGTGCTGCGGTAACAAGTAACCATATGCGTTTTGGTCACATACACTTCTTCGGGGTAAACGCCATCACACACCGGCATACGGAATTCGCAACGATCTCTAAAGTAACAGTAATTGGGCATGTTAATGGGATTCGGAACGCTGCCGGGAATGCTATACAACCGGTCAACGGACCGATTAATCACCGGCTTGGAGCGCATCAAACCAATGGTGTAAGGATGAAGCGGGTTGTGGAACACCTCCAGGGCCGTGCCTTTTTCGACAATCCGGCCCGCATACATGACCACAACGTAATCGGCCATTTCCGCAATCACCCCCAGGTCATGGGTGATGAGCATAATACTCGAGTTGATCTCGTTTTTCAAATTGCGCAGCAAATCCAGAATCTGAGCCTGAATGGTCACATCCAGCGCGGTGGTGGGTTCGTCCGCAATGATTAGTTTGGGATTGCAAGCCAGCGCCATCGCGATCATAATGCGCTGGCGCATACCGCCCGAAAGCTGGTGCGGGTACATGCTGTAAACACCCTTGCCGTTGGCAATGCCCACCAGGTCGATCATTTTCAACGACACTTCTTTGACCTGGTCAGCGGACATATAGGGAATGTGCAGCTTGACCACCTCATCGATCTGATCACCCACCCGGAACACCGGGTTGAGGCTGGTCATGGGCTCCTGGAAAATCATCGAGATCTTGCTGCCTCGAATGGTCTCCATGACCTGCATGGGGGTCTTGGAGATATCGTAGACTTTCTCGCCCGAGTCAAAACGGATGGCGCCTTCGACAATCTGGCCTTGCGGGCGTTGGAGGAGCTGCATCAGCGACAACGAGGTCACCGATTTGCCGCAGCCCGATTCGCCCACCACGCCCACCGTCTTGCCCTTGGGAATTTCAAACGACACACCGTCCACAGCCTTCACCGTGCCAATGTCGGTGAAAAAATACGCATGCAGGTTGTCGAATTCGACCACGTTATTCTTGTCTTTCATGGTGGTCAAGTATTCCTGCTCAGACACGTTCCTGCGGGTGCGCTGTTTCTCCAACGCGTCCACAATACGCCGGTTTTCGCGTGATATTTGAGCCAGCTCTCGCGCCGAAATATGATTCACATCCTTCGGCTTGATCCTGGAATTGACCCGATCGATGATAGTTCGCTTCTCTGTACTCATAGTCAACCTCTATCGCTTCATCTTCGGATCGTACGCATCCCGAAGCCCATCACCCACAAAGTTGAAACCCAACACCGTCAAGAGGATCAACATACCCGCCGGGATCCACATGAACCAGTAGTTGGTCATCACATGCGCTTCAGAAGCGGCGTTGATGATGCTGCCCCAAGAAGCCAGGGGGTACTTGACACCCAACCCCAGGAAGCCCAACGTGGCCTCTGCGATGATGATGCCCCCCAAGCCCGCCGTCGCCTGCACGATCAAAATCGGCATCACGTTCGGCACCAGGTGCTTGAAAATTCGGCGGCTGGTGCGGATGCCGGTCGCCTCGGTAGCCACCATGAAATCCTGCTCGCGCAGCGAGAGGATTTGGCCGCGTACCACGCGGGCTACACCCGTCCAACCCAAAATACCCAGCACAATCATCAGTAAGAAGATACGCGCCATAGGCTTGACTTCCAACGTATCCATCACCGAGCCGAAGATCAACACCATAGGATAGAACGGGATACTATTGAAGAGGTCCACGAAGCGCATCAAGGCCGTATCGATTGCGCCACCGAAGTAACCCGAGATGCCGCCGACGATGATGCCGATGAACACCTCGATGAAGATGACCACAAAGCCGACCAACAGCGAAACCTGCCCACCATACATCAGACGTGTCGCCACATCCATACCATTGCTATCTAACCCCAGGAGATGCTCGCCCGAAGGGCTTTCGTACGCGCGGATTAGCTCGGTGGGGGTTTCGCGCTTGATGTTATAGGTTGTATTAACCCGATTGATGATGTACTCAACCTGCTCGCCGTTTTCTTCCACGAAGGAGAAACGCTGGATGCTGTTGTCAATCGCCTCGCGCACCGCCGACTTGAACTCTACCGAAAGGAAGACGGCCTGATCGAGCGGGTTCACGATGATGGAAGAAATTTCAGCGTATTCGGCCCCCGTGCTATCCAAAACCGCGACCTGACCTTCGTCCATTCGCATGGTGTAGGTCTGCCCATCTACCTCAAAGGAGTCCTTTCCTTCGGTCAGGGCGCGCGTGCTGGCAAGCCGGAAATCGTAAGAAGCTACCATCTCCGCATTGGTCTGATTGTATGGATCATACACATTCAGGGTCGCCAGAGCCACATCCTGTTCTGTGGAAATTTGAGCCGCTTTCCCACTCTTGGTAATGCGGTAGACCACGTCGCCCAAAGTAAAGCTGGTTTCCTTCTTCGCGACAGCCGCCTCATAAGCATCGACCAAGCCATCCGGCGCGGTCGCTCCGGGCGTGGCCTTGAACACTCCCACCAGCACGGTACCCACCGAATTGAGTTGCAGGATACGATAGGTGTTTTCGCCTTCAGCGACGTAATAGAAGACCGAATTGTTCACCGTGAAGGTTTCATCGCCCCGGCCCAATGCCAGCAGGAACTGCGCGCGAGCGGCGCTGTCGAATTTTGCCCCTTCCGCAACGGTATACCGTAGTTCCGTATTGTAGGTAGCGCCCGCGAAATCTTTGGTCATGGTGCCAATCCCTTTGAACACTTGCGTCTGTTCGTAGGGGGAAAGCACGGGGCCCAAGAATGAAAAGACAAACATGAAGAATAAGATGGCGAAGCCAATCACCGCGAGATCGTTGCGGATGAAGCGCTTGAAAACCATCATGCCAGGTGAAAGCACCTTCACGCGGCGGGTGTCATCGAGCTGCAATTGCTCCCCGTTGCCGCCAGGCGCTACAGTCGTCTCAAGTTTTTGTTTCGTTTTATCCAGGTCAGTCATTTACAACTCCATTAATTGGCTCGAACACGCGGGTCTACCACTGCGTACATGATGTCCGCAACAATGAGACTTACTTGTGTCAGAAGAATCAGGAAGGTTGTATAGAACATGGCGAAGGGAATATCGCCACGAACAATGGCCTGGTAAGAGATGTAACCGATGCCAGGAATTTGGAACAAGGTTTCGGTAATGAGCGAGCCGCCAAACATCGAGGGCAGCAAATAACTCATATACGACACCAGGGGGATCAGTGTATTGCGAAAAGCATGCTTATCGATGACCACCCGTTCAGACAACCCTTTTGCTCGGGCGGTGCGGATGTAATCCGAGTTCAACACCTCGAGCATGTTGGTTCGGGAATAGCGCATCAGCCCACCAATGGACAGCATGGTGAGGGTGACAATCGGCAGCACCATATGGTAGCCTATATCCAACACCTGCTGCGTGGGAGTCATGGAGTTGAAGAATCTGCCGGTCAGACCGTACAGATCAAACCAACCCAGCTTGATGGAGAATACATATTTCAAAATCGTTGCCAGGAAGAAGGTCGGCAAGGAAATTCCCATCAAAGCAAACACCGTAATGGCATAATCCGTTTTACTGTATTGCTTTTGCGCCGCCAGGTTTCCTAATGGTATGGCAATAAAGATTTCCACAAAGAATGTGAGGATATTGATGATGACAGAGTACCAGATCACCTGGGCGAATTTTTCGGTGACAGGAATACCATAGTGCCAGGATTCGCCGAAATCACCCTGAACCGCATTTCCCATCCAGCCAAAGAAGCCTGGGATAATGCCCACATCCAGCTTATAAACCTGATTGAGCTGATCCAGCCACTCCTGGTAGGTCTTTGTGCTTAATGGGTTGCTCGCCCGCTGTCGCGCAATAGCTTCCACGTAGGATGTCGGCAGGCTTCGGATAACGGTATAAACCACCATTGCCCCGAAGAAGGTGATGAAAATACCGAGGAAAAGTCTCCGTAGAATAAAATTTCGCATATCGGTCCTTTTGATTTACTTTCCCCAGGTCTATCGGACAATAAACCTGAAAATCACTGGGGCGAAAACTTAACGACTCGAGTCGTGACTCTATCGCATGGCGCAAGTTGCAACTGCAATTCAGGGAGACAGTGAAAATATTGCAATAAAATGAAATCACTGAGGGAAAGAAACCACGATAAGCAAACGGTTCACCACGTCGTTTGGCCCATCAGGGATTCCATTTCGCGCCGAATTGTTAAGATCCGCCAATGTCTGGCTTACAGTTGTGAGCCCACCCGGTGGTGGGCTCACAACATTTCATCC
>CAYOHX010000034.1:0-35867 GCA_964403875.1 uncultured Anaerolinea sp.
CACCCCCGCCTACGGCCACATCGCCTCCCGCGCCGGCTCCCCGTAACGCGGCCAGAATAGATTCAACGCAGGGCCAGGATCGCTTTTCATGTTCACCAACGAATGACCAATAATATGCTCGATGTCCAGGGGTATTCCCCACCGAGCGCACCACTGGCCTTAAGTACACATGGAGCAGACCGCTACCCCGCCAAGAAGAAACGAAAGCAGCTGATTCTCCCGATCCTCTCGCTTCTGCTGGCTCTGCTCGCCGGCAGCCTGGCACCGCTCCTACCGACTAACCCCGCACGTCCTTCACGTTCCCTTGATCGCTCACTGCGAGTTGGAACTGTATGAGCCTTTCTGCGCTAAATGTAACTGCAAGTACTTACCCAGTAGCCCGTTGATTAGAAATCCTTTGTTGATACTGATTGTAACCTTCGATGATTTGATTGATCTTTCTTCTCACGCCTACTGGGTCGGAAATGCCCCGAAAACTTTCTTTAGTTCCCCCTGTACCTGTCACTGTCACTGTGCCAATATTCAATATTCTTCCTAGAATGCTTTGATTCACCGCAACGCTTTCAATTTTAGGTAAAAGCATTTCGAGTGTGTGCCTTCGGATGAAACCGGTTTTGGCAATGACACGCCTATTAGTGACAGCAAATTCTGTGGTGAGCTTTACAATTATTGCTTCAATGCCAAGCATAATCGTGAAAAGAAAGAGAAACCCAGATACACATACAAGAGCACTACCCAGAACTTGAGCGGAAGTGGCTTGAGCAGCGGGTTGCCCTGAAGAACTAACAACGGCTGTATTGTTGATGCCGTACACAAAAAGTACGATAGTTAAAATGAACGAAAAAATTACCGGTAAAAATATTGCTGGGTGAACCCGAGCAGCAAAGAGGATTTTTTCGTTAGGCATTAAATTGTCTTCAATGTAGCTCATGAATAAAATTCTCCTGTTAGCTAAATCGATATTTCCACCCTTAGAAAATTGGTGAAAGCTTCAGAATTGTGGGTATAGAAATCAACCTATGGTTGTTGTGTTGACTGGCTGCGAAGGAACTAACTTACTTTGCATCAACTCGGAATGATTTCGGACAGAGTAGAAGTTATTATAGCATTACACTTAGACTATTTTCTTATCCTGGCAACCCTGATTATCCTGTGAATTCTTCGCCGCCCACCAGCTGCAGTGGATTTCTCTTTCGGGCAATCAATTCAACCACAAATATTCAGTTATCAGATCGTATTACTTACCTCGAAACTAACGGCAGAAAAACCTGGTTCATTTCACCAAAATATATTCTTGCATCTGTGAAACTTGCGTTTCCCGCCTTATCGATCACCTCAGCATATACTGTATGGAAGCGATTAAGTTCGGCAGGTAATGTCCAGGGGATATCAGGCGTGATACTAATGTAATCCCCCCAGTCCCCATCCTCGTTCCGAAAACGGACAGCAGCTACTCCGCTTGTACTGTCAGAAGCTTGAACTTGAAGAGTCACCTGCTGAGACAAGGTGCTGACCACTCCATTGTTTATTCGCAATCCAACAGATGGGAAACCACGATCCAGCTTAATTGTATAGATGGTCCACCAAGCACCCACATTGTCAAGGTTATCGATCGGGGCGAGCCGCAAGTAATAGACACCATCGCTTTCCACGTGTGCTTGATAACTGGTAGAAACGGTTTTTGTGTCCGATCTGCCTGCCGTTTCAGTCCCCCAATAAAGATAGAAACCCTGGAAACCAGAATGCGAATCCGAGCCTACTGGCCAGGAAATCAAGGGATCCTGACAACTGGATTGCCATTGGCCGTTGACAGCACAGGTGCTTGTTCCCAAACCGTTAAGATAAGGAGGCAAGTTATCGAACATCAACGTAAAAAACGTATTCCACGAACTTGTATTCCCGGCTACATCCATGCTGCGTAACCGGAAATAATAAGTTCCTGCTTGTACTTGTGCCGGCTGAAAGGACGTAGACGATATCAGATTGGTAGTGGTCCCCGTAGAGCTGCTTCCCCAGTAGTAATGATAACCTGCCATACCGCTCGTAGAATCAGTGCCACCTACCCAGGTGAAGCTCGGTGTCGAGCACGTTTTCTGCCAGACACCACTTGTCGCAGTGCATCCTGGTAGTACAGACGAAGGGGATGTAGGAGGAACGGTATCGATTTTAAATGCCTGACTATTTAAGGCTTCTGTATTATTAGCATTATCTACTGAACGATAGTAAAGTGTATGGTTTCCGTCCTGACTAAAGGTAGTTGAATAAGGCCAAGTAGAGGTTGACCCTGGATTCGCCCAATCGATATCAAAGGCCGTGTACTTTAACCCGCTTCCTCCAGCATCCGAAGCATTGAGAGATATGGTTACCGGCGATGTAAACCAACTGCTGCCTGAGGTGGACCCTGTGATTGAAGCGGTTGTTACGGGTGGAGTTACATCGCAGATATCATTGCTATAAAGCACATTTGCGCCATTCGGCGAAAGTGTTACCCCACACTTATTGATCGTCCCCCAACTACCATCACTTTGAATCACCCAATTGTTATAAGACGATCCGATGTAGTTAGCCGGCTGTCCTGGGCCAAGATCAAAGTAAACATGAACATGATGTCCGGTCAAGGGATCGGGCCAACCACAGCCTGGAGTCAGGGTCGTTAAGCCGATTGTGTAGCCCTGCCCCATAGTTTCCCCTACTGTCCAAGTGGCTATGTCCGCAGGGTTGATGTGTTGATACCAAACCCTTAGATTATCGCCGTTCCGGCGAACTCCTACACAAGTTTCTGTAGAATAAATAACAACCCCGCTCTCAGCAGCTTTCACTGAAGCGGCGGCTCCAGTCGGCGTAGCGAAATCAAGCGCCCCTTGCGTCCCGTAATGCGGCCCTTGTGTGTACTTCCACGAGTTTCCTAATTTCCACGGAAGCCCGGGGATTTTGTATGTAGTAGCCGTAGTACTTGCATTTGCAGAAAGCTTGCTGACGATAACGTTATTCTGCAAGGTTTCTTTTGCACTTTGAGAAACTAAAGAATCCGGCAACGTTGGCAACCAAAGGCTGTACTGCTCACCTGGTTCCAGGGCAACTTGCCAGGAATTTCCAGTGTAATGGGCTATTCCCAAAATAACATCGGGCACAATCAACTCTGCATTCGGATCTGGGACAAGAGGCTTGCTTGCAATATTAAAAAACGCCCAGTCGCCGTTGACGTTCACAGTGGAAAGTGAAAATTCACCATATCCATCGACAACACGAGAAGATAATTCTCGGGCAGCAGCTTCAATTGCCTCCTCTGGGCCAATTTGCTGTCCTTCAAATTCTGCGTCAACCACCCGAACTAAAGAAGGCAAAAATAACAATAAAGCAACCAAAAACAGACTAGACGCTAAGAAAAGGGTTCTTTTCATTTATTCCCCTCCATTTTCAACCACGAAGTCGATTGTTTACTACTTCTTAGAGGATGCCTTCTAATGAAGACAACTGCCGGGTTTCAGATGTAGTATTACCATTGTATCTTCACGCAACACATAACAGAGGGACCTTATAATTTTGTAAAGTCGTTCATAAAATCAGCGAAAGGAATAAAATCACAGTAGACGTAATATCATCGATTTACACCTGGAATGACTCGAATGAACAGTAGAAAGGACAAATCATATGCCGGGTGTTGGTATATTAGAAATCTTGATTGCCCTTGCCGTATGCGGCACACCGATAGCCGGTTTCTTCCTCTATATTTGGCTTATGCCGAGGGCGGACCCTGAGGTCGAAAAGAGAAAACTGCAAGCCATCAAAAGCCAGCTTCAGTGCCCCAAGTGCTTGATGCGGGGAAGGATTTGGTTGGATAGCCGAGAAATTGATCAATGGGATGAGTACGTTGTTGATCCGTCTGATGATCACAGAGTCAAAGTCGATATCCGGTTGGTTGCTTTTCAAGATTATTGCACTGCTTGTGGATGGCGAGGGCGCAAAGTAGAACAAACTTATCAAGTAAAATCTGGGGGATACAAGGAAGCAGAAGAAGTGTGGCTGACTAATCATGATGATTGGATGAAAATCCACATAACCGACCGATAAATAGGGGGGGAATATGCAAGTAGAATATCCAAAAGTCAAAGCAAAAAATAACAATGGATGCATCTTTATGCTCATTGCCCTGGCGTTTGGTTTTTTTGGATTTATGGCTCTGGGAGCCGTACTGATATCCATTCCCCGGCTGTCTTCCAGGGACTTCAACTTCTATTCCTTCATCTGTGGGATTCCCATCGTGCTGACAGCTATCGGGATTTTCATCTACGGGTTGATCGTTGCCGCGCGCCCATCTCAAGAGGATGCGCAGAATTTAGCCAACTTCGAAGCAGAGCGCCAGGCTGCGGAGCGTGCTGTCAAGAAAATGCAGTGCCCGAAATGTGGTAGGGTGGGAAGCATCGGCATTGTCGAAAATTCACTTGGATCTACAGGCAGCGGCGGTGCGGCCTGCGAAGAAATCTTGATTTACGATCAATGCGGATATTGCCTCTGGCGAGGGAACGAGTTCAGAACATCAAATAAGATCGCTATTTTAATTCGGGCCAAGAACCGCTTCAGCGAGCCAGATCACAATGATCCTAATGATTGGGAGGAGTACGAAGAGCCCCGTGAGGTTGGCAAGCAATACCGAGAGTGGCTCAAGCGGCACATCGAGACCAATGGTAAAATCTACTATATTGGATAATACGCCGACACTCTTAAAAATTCGGGGCAGGTTGTTTTTCTGTAACTATTCTGCCAAAGGTGGAAGAGGCTCGAATTTCCCTACCCCCTGAGCATTTACTTTATCACAATCAATAAATTTTTTAACGCCTCCCTCGTGATGTCGCTCACGGCCACAGTGGACCCAGCGCCGGCTCCCCGTAACGCGTCCAGAATAGATTCAACGCACAATCTGCCGTCATATGGTAATCGGACCAGGTCATCAAAAAAAGCGCTGGTGTTTTATCAGTTTTTCGATAAACTGGGAACTCCCTGGTAATTAGTGGATCTGCCACAGACTTTCATCAGCAAGCCTAGTCCCGGCGGTTCGCCTTTACCGAAGCACAAGCGGAAGAAAGATCTGATTGGTCAACTGATCTTCCGCAAACACTGGTGCGGGCTGAGAGTGGTTTCCTGCAGCATCCTCAGCCACAATCCATGCAACCCTGGTGTCATCAAAAATCCACGGATATTCTTCGCCGGAGTAATTGAATTCCTCAACGTCCTTAAACATGAGCGGATCGTTACTCACGTACACCTTTGCAATTTCGGACAAATCATCCCTACCTGAAATGATCAGTGTGCGTTCCAGTCCAATGCCATCTCTCACAAAAGCCTTGATATCTGGGGCAGCGATATCCACATAATATTCATCGCTGACCACCCATGATTCATTACCAGCCGAATCGCGGAATTGTACATATATGGAACCCGTGTAGACATCCGCAAGTTCTACTGGCCAAATAATGGTCTCGGTATAAGGCTGCCAGGCGACGGCGCTGAGATCCTCGGTTTGCGAAATGCGGAGTTCGGACACGCCTGAGCCGGGTACCAGCAGTGTCCCATTTTCCTCATCAAGGATATCATCTCCTGCAAAGAGGTTTAACTCAATCTGGCGTACTTCAGGGCGAATGGTCTTATTCTCGATCCATACACCGCCATATGGCGCCTGGCGATCCACCAGGATGGTTATTTGACTGGTATCGGAAATATTTCCTGCGCTGTCTTTGAAGCGGGCGTAGATGGTTTTCCAACCATCGGTATCATCCGGAGGCATCCAGGCTTTTACCGGAGTGAATGGTTCCCATACGGTGCTGGCAAAATCTCCACTCAAGTCGATTTGCATCTCGGCGATGCCACTATTATTATCCATTGCGTCCATCATCAGATTCACCGATCCATCTGGATTCGTGCTAACAGCCTGGGTAGATTGCTCCATCTGTTCGATGAGCACCTGCGTCAGGATGTAATCGGGGATAGCAGAAACTGCGTAATCATCCAGACCAAGTGTTGATAGTTCCTGTGCTGAAATGTCATCATTGGGCAGCAGATCCCCTTCCGGCTTGGTCTGGTCGAGAGTAATGCTATCCATGTAGGTTCCATAAATCCTTCCGTTTTCATCATGGAACGCGACATAGACATAGCGTGCCTGAACTTCTTGTGTAGCTTCAGCTAAAACCCAGGGCTTGCTCGTAGCGTATGGTTCCCAGCTAGCATTAGCGAGTGTTTCCTGCGAGGAGACCATCATTTCCACCGCGTGAGGAGCACATAGAGTCAGGGTTACATCTGTGGTTTGGGTAAAGAGGGCATTGTTCGCAATCTTGACGAATGGAACGGTACATTCTGGAATTAAAATCGGCGCTGGCTCTTCTCCCGGCGCAGTATGGTTACTAATACTGAGAGAAGGTTGCGCCGCAAGAAAACCTGGTTGGTGTTTGAAAGTTGCACTTGAAAGATCAGGCTCATTATTCGGCAAGGCAAACTCGTTGAATGTTCCCGCCATGCGGTAACCTTCAGAAACTAGCACTGTGATTCCGTTCCCGGCCACAAAAGCGCCGTTAATGGTAATGAAATCATCGTGGCCCGGTATGATGATGGGTCGAGCAGCACTGCCGGCTTCATAGCCATTCCAAGACATAAAATTTGTACTGCTGGTAAACGGAGTATCGGCCGCTTGCCCCAATGTTCCGTGGCTCGAAAAACTACCTGACCCTAATTCGGCAGACCCGGCGATTTGGCTGCTGTTAAACAGGCGGAAGTTGGCGGACCTGGGTTGCTCCGTGTTGACCTCCAGGTTAATCGCATGGAGTACGGGCTCCGAAACCAGACCGACGCCATCCTGCACTTGAATATGAATCGGCCAGGATTGGCGGCTGACCGGGGGAAGCTGCCAGGCGCGCTGCGTGGTGTAGACCTCCCAGGGGGTCCAGGTAGCGCCATCGGTTGAGAAACGCATAGCTCTGACACCACTGCCCAGATCTTCGGCAAGTATGTTGAGTGTGATCTGTGTCTGCGCGGCTGTACCCTCTCCGCCGTTGACCGTGAAATCAACACTAGGCGGTGCGTTGTCGTAGCGTAGGATAAATGCCGTGGACCAATCGCCGGCGACATTTCCTACGTTATCCACACTGCGTAACCGCAAATACCCAACGCAGGCTGTATCGGGGCAAAGACCTTCTTCCTGGCGGTAGGAAGAATTGGTGAGAATATCGGTTCCTACCCCATTTTCATCCAATCCCCAGTAAGCATAATAGCCTTGAATACCAGAGCCCTCATCGTAAGCGGCTGGCCAGGAAAAATCGGGGACACTGGTCAGTCTCTGCCATACGGTGCTTTCAACACCCACAGCATGCAGGACGTTGCTCGGGTTTTCAGGAGCTGTGCCATCATACCGGTAAGTGAACATGTCTGTCCAACTGCTCCAGTTTCCAGCAATATCTCGTGTGCGTCCGCGAAGGTAATAGGTCCCAGTGCGTACCCCGCCTGGAAGAGGAGTCCATGTGCGTGTTTGTGCGGCAGAGAAATTCTCATACCCGATGCCAGCCGGGTCGCTGCCGAAATATAGCTGGTATCCCCACAAGCCAGAGGTGAGATCACTTGAGGCATCCCAGGTGAAAGTCGGAATATTGCTGGCGTTCTGCCACAGGTTGCTCTGCGAGCCGTTGGTGTCTACGGCTCCGGCAGGCGCAAGTGGCGGGGTGCGATCGACCCGGAATGTGACGGAACGGGGGGTTTCTGTATTCCCTAAACGGTCGACGCTGTAGGTTTCTATGCTATGCTGTCCATCGCCATCAACCGTCAGGTTGGCTTGATCTCCGTCAAGAGCGGTCCAGCTTCCGCCGTCAAGACGGTAATATAAACGCTGAATGCCTGCCCGAGCGCGTCCACTGGCGCCATCCTGGGCGAGAAGGTTGATTTGTACTGGCTCGGTAAACCATTCCGGCCAGTTATTACTAGAAGCAGAACCATTCAGGCTGATCTGAGTAACAGGTGCCGCCTGGTCAATGAGCAATTTAACTGTGCGGCTGTAAGTCATATTTCCCAACCCGTTATTCGCGCCAGCGTATCCATCGAAAGCGACAAAACGAACCTCGTTTTCTCCCCACATGCCTGTTTGCGTATGAGACCAGCTTGTCCCGTTCGCATGTGCCGTTTGAGTTCCGCAACCATCGCCGGAGCATCTGAACTCAATCCGGCGGAGATCATTTTCTGGATCAGAGGCTGTACCGGTAAAAGTCCAGGTGCCGTCACGAGAAAGGATCGTGTCGGAAGGAATGCCGTTTGAGGCATTCAGAGATATCGCCGGCGGCTTATTGGGGGCTTCGATGGTAAAGGTCCGTGAAGCGGACCAGATGGATTCGGCGAGTAAAGGATCTCTAGCCTTCACCCGCCACTGATAAGCATTATACTGGCCATCTAAAGAGGATGGGCGCCAACAAGTATTTGTCATCCAAGCTGAACTCACATTTATTGGGCTGTTAAAAATTTCAACCTTGAATTCGAGAGCATTATTGTCAGGATCGCCTTGGCTTTGCCAGCATAATGTTGGCGCGATATTTAGACTTGAACTTCCACTTATAGGCGCAATGGCTGTGGGGGTATATGGCGGCGAATTTGGTGTGCAGCTTGATAGATTTAAGACTTCATTTCCTAACGTGTTTTGAACAGGGCAAGCCTGATAATAATGATAAAGAGCATACCCGTAAGGGATCCCTGCCTTAATCCGTTTAATAAATTCTGTATCTTCAACAATATCTTTACTGGAAAAATACCAACCTTCATCCTCGCTATCAGCTGTGATTAATTGAAGAGCCCAATCGTAGGCCTCTGATATTTTCCAAAGTTGGTTGGCATTTCCATTAGGCGGATACAATATTATGGCAGCGCCCTCTTTTGTACTGGATTCTGGAACATCTAATACTAAATCGCCCCATTCTCCCTTGTTTTTAAGAACATAACTACCGTTTTGAGGAATTAATTCCCATACTTGATTTGAGTTTGACGCGTTACAGGTAAATTGTATTGCCATCTTTTTTTCGGAAATACTTAAGCATTTATCACTATGAAGTGCTCGGATAAAATATTGGTTATTGAAGCCAGGTACTTGTTCAAATTTCCATCGTTGATTGCTGTCCCCATTCCAATACCATTGAATAACAGCTTTTCCATCGTCAGAAAGTTTCCCACCAACATCTAGGTAAAAACCACTAGAAACGGATTCAATCTTATATTGTTTATTGGTATCTAGTGGTAAAGTAACCTCTTCTGACCGACAAGATGTTGGAAAAGCCATTGAGCCGATGGGCATAGTAAAAATTGGGCCACTGCTGACCTTATCAACCGGGATCTCTATATATCCCTCATTCTCACCAAATCCACCACACCTGTCAGGTTTACTATCCAATGTGTTTAAATACAAAATTAAATTACTGTCATTCGATTCTGGACATTGGCTATTTTGAGATAAGGGGCTTTGAAAATATTCACCACTCAAATAAGGATTATCGTCAGGTGCCTCTTGAAAACGGATTAATATCCGTTGATTATTCCAAGAATCTTTTGAAACATTGTAATGTAAGTGCGGCCCTGTTGATGCACCAGTGTTCCCGCTATACCCAATTAATTGTCCCTGTACAATTTCGTCTTTCTCGTTTACTATCGCCCCGTCTTTTTTTAAGTGCAAATAGAATCCATACAACCCGTCATCTTGTTTGACTCTTATCATGTTATTTTTTTCATACCCACAATTAGAGCAATCATGCTCTTCAACTACTTTCTCAACAGTCCCGCCAATGGCCGCATAAATTTCGGTGCCTTCACCCATAGTAAAATCATAACTATTGTTATGTTTAGTTCCCCCTCTGCGAACATTATAGCTAACGCCTACTTTGAATGGGAGTTTATAGACTGCTGTCGTTGTCTCAAATACCATAGCTTCCAAAGGTTCCTGAGAGGTTATGTTAGTTGCCCCATAGTCTGCGTAGGCATTAGAAGGTGAGAACAGCGTTAACCCAAATGCCGTAATTAACCGAATTAGTATTGCCAGCCAGCCATAAATATTGCGTGAATATAGCATATTTACACCCCCACTCTTAAAGATGAAAAGCAGTTGACGGAGGCTAAAGAAACTGCTTGCCATGAAGAATCATCAAAAAACGGTCAACAGAGTGACATTATTTGACTTAGTCTTAATTGTTAGAAAACCAGACTTGTTTGTAAGTTCGGCACCTCAAGTAGTGATAAGTAACTGTGTATCAGCAATAAAAACCGAATATTTCCCAGACATTTTGGACATCTCAACCCTGGATTTGACTTCTATTGGCTGTTTCAGCCATTGAACCTGTAGAGAAGTGGTTTTCATCAAGGAGCCCATCAATTAGCAGCAAATTGGATGCCAGGGTTTTGGTTTTAGATCCATCAATGCTTTTGTGATCACCTATGACGCTATGATTATTGCCGGAAATACCATCATAGTTACTATAACGGCTTGGAAGCGCGATAGCGGCCACCATCACTAACCGTAAAATAATTAGGATTCCCCTCATGCCTGCCCCAAAGATAGATTGACCAGAATAAGTTGCCTGATTGCTAAAAATAAGTATCTAGAATATTTAGCGCAGCATAATAAGAACTTTAATCAAACATGTCTGGACATTGCAACCCTCTAATGCTTTGCCAATAATAGTTCCAGCAGATGGGTCGTTTTCTTGCCTCCAAGCTTCTGCGAAACCAGGCACGTCCGACGACACTAATAAATCTCCCGGTTCAACAGGACCCAAAACATTCGCAGGTTCAGCGCCCATGATAATTGGTCGTCCATTAATATCTGCAACAGCTACAACCAATGGAGAGGCGGAAGAAAGGCATTTATCAAGTTTCTGTTCGGTAGGATCCCAACATAAAATGTCGCCTTGGGAGAAACGATCGATCTTTGCCATAGCTTGTTCTTCTTCGGTTTGAAGGTTTTCTTCAACTATTCCCCCTGTTCTAAAGTTTCGGGCTATTACCCCTCCAGAAAAATCACCATTGTAATTCAGCCGTAACACATCGCCCCAATCTAAAACAAGTGCTCTACCTCCATCTCCACGTTCCGCATTAGGTGAGAAAAAGAGATCCGTACCGTTAATGTTTAGCCCCCCTACTACCGCAGTACCTGCCAATATTACATTACCTGAGTTGGGGTAAATGTAAGAAAGACTAACCTTCGAATCGGAAATGGCGCCATTTGCAATCTCGACTCCTGTTATGGTTCCGTCTAATATATCAACACCGGTTATAGTATTGTCTGCAACATCAATCCCAGTTATTGTGGAATTTGTAATATCAGCACCACTAATGGTACCGTCGGTTATATCAACACTCGATATGGTTCCGTCAGCTATATCAATACTTTCGACTGTGCCATCAGTAATATTCGTGCTGGTCACAGCATTAGGTGCCATGTCTGTACTGGATATTGTCCCATCGGCAATTTTTTCTGATGTGATGGATTGATCTACAAGTTTTTCTGTTGTGATACTTCCATCCGTTACCGTTTGCGCTTGATGCGAAAAAGGCACGCTCCCCAATTGAATGCGTGGGGTCATCTCATCGTCGGTCCCGACGGTAATTCCCAGCCAGAGATTGCTATTTCCGGTGATGACACCATCTGGAATGGGGCTTAAACTGCCAAGCATGACGCTAAACAGCCCATCGCTAACTCGTACGCTGTTAGGGCCACTCCAGTTTTCTTCCCACAACGGAACACCCTCTATGCCCGACGCATAGAGGCGGAAGATCATTGGATAGGTGTTCGTCAAGGGCGTTCCACTGGCATCAGCCAAACGGCCCTGGTAGGGGAAGGGGCGAGTGTAACCACTGGATTGTGCTTCCGAACGAGCCAAAACACCACTACTTTGTGCCCAAATAAAACCAAGGGCTATGAGCATCACAAAAATAAAATTGCCGCGACTGGGGAGCCATTGCTTCCAATCCACGGCAGCTAAAGACGATCTAAACGAGGCAAACAACCCGAACAATCTGTTCGATGTCTGATTCATACAACCCTCCTGGGAATCATGTACTACATGTGGCTTATTACCATATTATAACCAACTCATCACCGAGCAAAATTTACATATTTGCAAGGGCCCCGGTGTTTTTGATTTTCATCGTTGAATTCTTCGGCAACCAGATGGACTAATCAGCGAATCCACCGGTTTGTTGTGCAGATAGCCCGGCATCAAATATGCCCCGGCTGCTAAAGCCCAGGGTATTCAGCGCAATTGCCTACGTTCCCTGCCCAACAATCACCTTTTATTTGCTTAGCCCAACATGCTGGTCGATTTCTTTGATCAGCCCGATCTCCTGGCCGCCCCCCGCTACCACGATTCCAAGGCGATCTATCCGCTGTGTTTAATAGCGTGTCTCAGGGCTCAATCCCCTATGATTACTCGATATCCCCCCAAATCCGTTATTCCAAGGTGCTGATTGTGGAATATGGGTTAAGTAGACGGTGTTTCTTTCCCCCCCACCAGTTCCACCTGTGGCCACATCGTTCGGATGTTTTTTAACGAAACAAGCCTACCGTGTTTGGGGCTATTGTCCTTTATTTCGCTAGCTCAGGTTGTGAGAAGTAAAGCCGTAACATTTATCTATGAATCACTGATCGAATGTCACTCAAAGTTACTATTAATATACTTATACTTAAAGTCGATGTGTAGCTGATTTTTGGGGCTCCCTGAACCTTCTTCATTTTCCAAAAGGATAAACAATGAAAACAAAACTGGTTGTGCCTTTTTTAAGCAAGGCAGTAAACATCAGCATGATTCTGCTGATGATCGTAACCCTCACGAACACAAGGTCGGCCAGGGTTGTACAGGCGGCGTACGATCCCACGTTTTCGGCCCGTCTGACCGATAATCAGGTGCATGGCTATGAATGGTACCTGGGTGATACAGTCACACTGACCATTGACGATCCTGATAATGGCCTAGGCGATGACTTCACCGATTCCGAGACGGTTGTTGTAGCAGACTGGGACCCCGCAATGACCTTTGTGTTTTTTGACCTGGGCGGGTTTGCACTTGAGCCCGGCCAGGTAGTTTCCATGACGGATGGGACGACTACAAAAACGCATATCGTCAGGGAATTAGCTGTCACCGTGGTTGATCCGGCAGCTGATACAGTGTCTGGCACCGCCGAACCGGACAGCGAGGTGAACGTCGGCCACATTTGCAATGAAAGCATTTGCGCATTTCGGCGCGTCACTGCCAACCTATCCGGCCAGTGGATAGCCAATTTCTCAGAGGTTGGCGAAGACCCGGATGAACAAGACCTGTTCGATATCGTCCCCGGCACCTCCAGCGAAGCACACCAGGGAGACGACGACGGGGATAACACCATGGTAAGCTGGCGCGTCCCCAACCCGTACATTCAGGCCAGTTCATCAAATGATTGGATCAATGCGTATGATTGGCCGGAAGGCGCCAGCCTTACGCTGGCGATTGACGACTTGACTAACGGCGTGGGCGTGGACAAGATGGCCATCGCCACAGTGGGACCGGCACCCTGGAATCCCAATGAAAACGTAGCGCAATTCGACCTGCAGGGCTTCGATGTGCAGCCAGGTCAACTGCTTGAAGTCACCGATGGAACGACCTCTCGCACGATGGTACCCACGAACCTGGCTGTCATTATTCTTGACGTAGACGCTGATACAATCTCCGGCGCGGGAGCCCCAGGTCTTGAGGTGCAGGTGTGCGTGAACGCCCCCGATCGCTGTTTCCCTCGCTTTACCACCCCAGACGTAACCGAGGCATGGGCAGTGGATTACGCCCACCCCGGCCCGCGTGACGATGAGAATGATTTGGTAGATATTCAGCCTGGCAGCGAAGGCTGGGCAGCGCAGTATGATGCCAATGGCAATCAGACCTGGTTCGATTGGCGTATCCCCAGACCGTACATTCAGGCCAACACAAGTAACAACTGGGTGCAAGCGTTTGACTGGCCTTTTGGAGCGACGGTCACGCTGACTATCGACGACCCATCCAATGGTGATGGCGTGGACAAGACGGCCATCGCCACCGTGGGACCGGCACCCTGGAATCCCAATGAAACCCTGGCGCAGTTCGACCTGGAAGGTTTCGATGTGCAGCCAGGTCAACTGCTTGAAGTCGCCGATGGAACGACCTCTCGCACGATGACCACCACCAACCTGGCCGTCACTGTTCTTGACGTGGACGCTAATACAATCTCCGGCGCGGGAGCCCCAAGTCTGGAAGTGCAGGTGTGCGTGAACGCCCCTGACCGCTGTTTCCCTCGTTATACCACCCCTGATTCAACCGAAATCTGGGCGGTGGACTATGCCCACCCCGGCCCGCGTGACGATGAGAAAGATTTAGTGGATCTTCAGCCTGGTAGCGATGGCTGGGCGGCGCAGTTTGACACCAATGGCAACCAGACCCAGATCGACTGGCGCATTGCCAATCCAACAATTGAAGCCAATCTAACCAGCAATTGGGCGCATGCCCGAGAATGGCCCACCGGCGCCGATCTGACACTCACCATTGATGACCCGTCCAACGGCGTTGGCGTGGACAAGACGGTGACCGCCGTGGTTGGCCCGGCTACTTGGAATCCCGACGACATCCTGGCGGATTTCGATCTGGAAGGCTTCGACCTGCAACCCGGCTTTATCCTCCGGGTCACCGACGGGATCACAACCCGCACGATGACTCTTACCAATCTATCCATCACCGGCTTCGATCTGATTTCAGATATAATCTCAGGCGCAGGAGCCCCAGGCCTGGAGGTGCAGGTGTGCGTGAACGCGCCCGACCGTTGCTACTCACGCTATGCCACCCCCGATGCAACCGAGGCTTGGTCAGTGGACTACACCACCCCCGGCCCGCGTGATGATGAGAATGATATAGTAGACCTGGAGCCCGGAAATGACGGCTGGGCAGCGCAGCGAGACGCCAATGGCAATCAGACCTGGATCGACTGGCGCATTGCCAATCCAACAATTGAAGCCAATCTAACCGGCAATTGGGTGCATGCTTATGAATGGCCCACCGGCGCCGATCTGACACTCACCATTGACGACCCATCCAATGGTGTTGGCGTGGACAAGACGGTCACCACCACGGTGGGACCCGCCCCCTGGAATCCCAATGAAATCTTGGCGGATTTCGACCTGGAGGGTTTCGATGTGCAGCCTGGCTTTATCCTCGAGGTCACCGATGGGATCACAACCCGCACGATGACGACGGCCAACCTGGACATCACCGGCTTTGACCTGGATGCCGATACCATCACTGGCGTCGCCACCCCCAGTACCGAAATCCAGGTATGCGTGAATGTGCCTGATGCCTGTTATCCACGTTACATTAACAGTGATGGAAGCGGTGCCTGGACAGCCGACTATGCCAACCCTGGCCCGCGCAATGATGAGCAGGATCTGGTGAATATTCAACCCGGGACTGAGGGCTGGGCTGCCGAAAACGATCCTGACGGCAACCGCACCTCTGTCGATTGGCGTATTGCCAACCCATGGCTGCAATCCAACCCGGTTGACGAATGGGTGCAGGCGCGCGAATGGCCCGCCGGGACAACACTAACCCTGACGATTGACGATCCAACCGCCGGGGGAGATATTGACTACACCGCCACAAGTGTCGTCGGTCCGGCCCCGTGGAACTCGGATGATATCGTCGCCCACTTTGACTTGGTTGGTTTCGATTTACAAACTGGCTACATCGTCACCGTTACTGACGGAACAACCACTCGCACGATGACGCCGACAAACCTGAGCATCACAGATATTGACTTGGAATTGGATACAATTAGCGGGGTGGGTTATCCTGCTCTGGAAATACAGGTGTGCGTCAACTTCCCCGACAGTTGCTACCCGCGGTATACCACCCCGGAGGGAACCGAGGCCTGGTCAGTGGATTACGCCAACCCCGGTTTGCGTGACAACGAACAAAACCTGGCAGACCTGCGCGCTGGAAGTAACGGTTGGGCTGCCCAGAACGATGGACAGGGCAACTGGACCTGGATTGATTGGTGGGTACCCAACCCGTACATCAGCGACATCGCCAACCAAACCACTAACGAAGATACCTCCACCGCCGCCATCCCCTTTATGGTCGACGACGCGGATGTTCCTCTCCAGGATTTGGTCATCACAGTTGAATCGTCCAACACTGTGCTTGTTCCTGTTGAGAATATCATCTTTGGAGGCAGCGGAGCTAACCGCACCATCACAATACAACCCGCCCCCGACCAGTACGGCAGTGCGACGATCACAGTCACCGTGGACAACGGCAGCCAAACGAGCTCCGATACCTTCGATCTGACCGTTAATGCAGTCAACGACCCGCCCTCCGTAACGCTAACCAACAAAACGACCAGCCTGCCCGAGGATACCAGTATCGCCAGCGCCATGATGGTGGCAGATATCGTCATAACCGACGACGACCTCGGCACAAGTACACTGGAGCTTAGCGGCGCGGACGCGGCCCTTTTCCAGATTGTGGGCAGCGAGCTGCGCCTGAAGGCCGGCACAGTGCTGGATTACGAAACCAAACCGGTGCTGAACGTAACCGTGGAAGTAAACGACGCCGCTCTAAGCGGTACTCCGGATGACTCCGACACGCTTACCATCAATATTACGGATGTGAATGAAGCACCGATCATCACCGAAGGCGAATCTGTCACCGTAACGATGTCGCAAAACGGTCAACTTCAACAGTTCAGTCTAACACTCCACGCCACGGACGAAGACCAGAATAGTACGCTGACTTGGAGGGTTTTGACTCTGGCCCAGCACGGCACAGCGACCGTATCCGGCACAGGAACCTCCAAAGTGATCAGCTATACACCGGCGGCAGACTACTATGGCAATGACAGTTTCGTCGTTGAGGTGTCAGATGGTGAAGGTGGCGTGGATACTATTATGGTAAATGTGACCATCACCAAGATCAATCAGATCTTCCTGCCCGTCGTTGTGAGGTAAACTAATAAACTAGAGAATAGAGGGATGGTTGGCTCCGCGCCAGCTATCCCTCTATATGTTTCCCGACTCCCCCACTCACGGCCACAGCGCCTCCCGCGCCGGCTCCCCGTAACGCGGCCAGAATAGATTCAACGCTGGGCCAGGATCGCTTTTCATGTTCACCAACGAGTGACCAATAATATGCTCGATGTCCAAGGGAATCCCCCATCGAGCGCAGATGTCCTCTACCAGCGCCTTCACAGACTCCAGCTGCGCCTCCGGGTATTCCTCCCAATACCGATAGCCAAAGGCCATGTTGTAATCCTCATACAACGGACCGGAAAACGCCTTCGGGTCCACCGCACCCAGGTTCACGATCTCGATCCCCACACTCTGTAGGTGCGGCTCCACCAGCCGGCCATCCTCGTCCTCGCAGATCGGGCATGCCGCCAGGCAGTAGCTTCGCTGGCCCCAACAATTAACGTGCTTAGCCCCGTACCGCTCCGGAACGGCCTGGTACACTGTCCCATCCCGGTCTACGATGTAATGCGCTGAGGCTTCATCCTTCTGCTGGAAACGCGCGATTGCACCCGATAATTCCCCTTGCGTGAAGTGCAATACTACCGCTTTCGGCTTATTCCCTGCTACCAGGTTGCACGAAGGCACTACCTTTGCCCCTTCGTAATCCGGCGCCCACTCCATTTGCGAAAACGCGTAGACCCGCTCCGCGCTTTCCAGCCGGCTCACCCAGGCGCACGTTTGCACCAGGTCAATTTCCTCGGTCGCCGTAGCCGTGATCTCAGGCTCGCTTTCCGGTGTGGCCGGCGCAGGAGTCTCGGTCGCCGCCAGCAGAGTCGCAGTCGCGGTCGGCGTGGCCTCGCGCGTAGCCGTGGCCGGCACAGGAGTCACAGTCATGGTTGGTTCTTCTTGCGCTTGAGCAGCTGCATTATCGACTTTCATGTAATGCAAAGTAACTTGCATCACCAATATGGTGAGCAAGGCCACAAGCGCAAGCTGATACCCCCGTTCTCTCACTGGCCCCCTACCCTCCCTCTTCGCGCACCGTCCCAGCTAAAAAGGTGTGCATCGCCTTGCATCCCGGACAACGCTTTCCGCTGCCGGCAAGATTCCACGTGTAAGCCCAGACCCGCTCCCCACAATACGGGCATTTGATCAGTATCCGGTTTCTCCCAAACTCTGATCGCGTGTCCAGGATTGTGCAAGGAGAACAAACTTTTGTCGGTTTTCCGATATTCGTTTGCACGTTAAAACACCTTCACGCCCAACAAACGATTTAGCTGGTCTTTGTACGCCTTTATCGCCTCTTTTGCTTTCTCGTACAGTTGATCGTTCGTTTCGCTCACGCTACCCTCCTTGTATGTTTTTCTCTGTTCGCTCGATCAGCCGCGCCGTTTGCTGGCCGGCTCTCTTGTGCGCAGCTTGCACTTCTTCCGATCCGCACAACTGCCTCACTATTCCAGTGTCCCACAACGCGCCCCGCTGATTCGTTTCGTCGCAGTAACCCGCCGGCGTGATAGACAACTTTTCCGCTATCCGCTTGAAGGTTTCGGTCCCAATCGCCAATTCCCGCGCCATCCACCAGGTGGGTTTTAGTGTTCTCCCTGCCATGCGCTACCTATTCGCTTTTTTCCAAAAAGGGCATTCGGGACTTGAACCCGACCACGCATCCCGCTTGCTGCCCCAACGCTCACGACAACAATACATTTCTACCTGGCCCTAGTTGCCGGCTTCGATCAGCCGTGCCGAGATCATCGACACCGACATTTGCCCACCGCCGGTCAGCAAGCGCGGACTCGTTACCGGCGTTCCCGCAGTCTGCACTCGCACGTTCAAGGTGTAGTAACCAGGATCGCGGAACTGGATTTTTTCAACCAGCGTGTTCGCGTAACAGGTATTACTACCATCGCAGCCGATGTTCGCCGGCCTCATCCCAGGAACCATGTTGTAGCTTCCCTGGTATATCTCCGCACCGTAATAGTACGCGCCCAGGTCATGCACAATCCAGTCCCTGCTGGCTTCCGTCAACAACGCATTCGATTGCACATTCACGATCTGCTCGGCATATACGTCAATATGCTGTTCGCAGTCAAAGCGCACCAGGTACATATCTCGTGTGATGTACCCGTTGTTCGCCGGCAGGATGTTATCTGTCTTGCAGTCCAGCACACCCGTGTACCCAGTACCCGCCAGGTTGCATTCCTCCCTCTCTTCCCAGATCGGAATCGGGATGTAGTATTCGTGGATCGTCGGCGGGACCACCACCTCCAACTGCACGTCAGCACCCCGCTTTTCCGGGTCCTGGCCCACAACCAACGGGCTCGCCGGCGCCACCGAGTACACCTTGATCGTCGGATTTCCAATGTGAACCGACGCGGCAGGGCACGAAGGCGGGTTGACCGGCGTTCCAGGATCGTTCGGGTCTTCAGGATCACCAGTACACACCACCGGCGCGATCAGGCACAGATCCGCAGGGCAGCCGGTGGGTGAGTTCGCGCAGTTTGTGTACAACAGGAAGGTGGTGGCGAACATCGCGTCCTCGGTACTCACCCGAAGAAGTTCGTTCAACACATTCCATACATCGCCGCCCAGCGACCAAATATCGAAATTTCCGCTGATCAATGCATCGGCAAACAAGTTGGGATCCACATTCCCCGAAGCGTCAAGAAATTCCGGGATACCGGCTAATCCATTCAACAGGTTTTGGCCGGATTCCAGCCCGGTAAGCAGCCCTACCAGGTAAGCTGCGCCCATCACCTGCTGTCCCGTTGCATTTCCCGCGCTGCCATACGAATCATCCAGGCCAGACTCCCCAGAGTTTAAGGCCATAAAAAACAAGGTGCTCGCGGAAGGGACGATTACGACATCCCCGGTGGCCGTAACGTACTGGTGGTACGTGGGGTAGAACCCCAAGGCATCAGTAACCGCATTGGAGGGCCACCAATCCGGCGGGGGATTGGTGACGATTTCGCCCATATCCACCACGCTCGGCAGCAGATTACCTTCACTATCAAAAACGTTTGCCCAAGGGTCGGTTCCATCCTGCGCCTTAACCCTTGGCATAATAGCAAACACCTGGCTCAACGCCAGGATGATCGCAAAAAACAATTGAGACACTTTCTTGAGTTTCATCGCAAATCCTTTCTCTCAATCTTTCCCTCACGGCGCTGGCGCCGTGGGGGTCAGCATCTTCCAGATTTCCTCGGAAGGAATCATTGGAAGGACCGTTTCAAACACCCAATTGCCATCTTTGTCCTGCACGACCGACGCGGCAGTGATATCGGTATTCGCTTCCCCCCACCCACTTGTCTTGACCTCCACGGCCCAAATCTGCTGCGCCGGCTTGCCTTCCGTGGCGGCAGTCTCGCTCACTACCTTCCGCGCGATAGCTTCGCAAACCTGGTCGGCCTGGTGCTTTTCCAGGTTAGTCCGAATGCCCTGCGCGTACATGGCCCCGGCAATCTGGCAACCATCTTGCGTGCTGATCGCGCACACTTTCTCCAGCCAGGCATCAGCCCCAGCCTCGTAATCTGCGGTCAGCAGGGCTTCTACGCCGGCCTCCACAACAGTGGCCGCAGGAGTGACGCTCGCCACTTCCCCACCGCTCGCCAGGTTCAGCAACCAACCGAAGGCCCCGCTGCCAATGAACAGCGCAATCGCCGCAAACAACACCACAATCACCAATACTTGTTTCATGTTTATTCCTCCTTTTCGTTCACTCGTTTTGACTTCCAACACAGTTCTTCATTCGACGCTCCGGCCCTTTCCCGCACACTGGCGGTTAAACAAAAAAGCCGAACAAAAGCCACGCCTTTTTCCTACGTTGGCACGATTGTTCGACCGATTGGCGGCGTCACCAGCATAATTCTTCCCACTGGGCGCCAAGATTTAGTTGTTACTAGATTATAACATATTTCTTATCGCCTCATATCAAATGTGTAATATGAAGCCATATTACACACCATAGGTGCATCTGTCAACCCCATTTATGCCTATGACGCTGAACCCTCAAGGAAGAAGGATATTGGTATAAATTATAAGAGTCGGTTCAGCGCCGGCCCTTGAGTAATCAAAGATCAATGGGAAGTTTACCTCACGGAGAGGCGGTTTCAGGAAACTTCACAGGAGGCGCGGGACACGTCTTTGAATGACTGTCCCGAATGACCCACCAGGTCCAACTCTGCCGCTCAATCGCTTCCCAGAATAGCGGCAAGAAATTGCGCAATTTCGGTACGCTGCCCACCGGAAGGTTCCGTTGGAAATAGCTATCGCCGGCTTCTACGCCTCGCGCAAATTTGCTATCGGGGTAGAACGCAGAGATTGTCATCTGGGCAGAAAGATTAGGAATTACAAACATGCTCTCGTAAAAAACTCCAGAGAAGACACATGCGTGCCGGTTTTTCTTGCTTTCCTTACGCCTGGCAGCGAGTTCCACATCCAGCGCATTCCAAGACTCGTACCGCTCCTTGGCTAACTCCCGGTAGGTCATCCCACGCGCCTCCGGCAGCATCATCGGCTGGCCGCTCCGGTACACGCAGTAGCCTACGGTCGTCAGTACGCCAGCCAGCAGCAGCACAAATGCCACCTTCACCACAAACCACAATACCTTGAACGGGAATGCCAACACCGCCTTCATGCCCCGCACAAACTTATTCTCCTGGCCCTCCACTACCGTTTCGCCCACGTTCCCTCCTTGTCAGTCCTCCGCTCCTGCCGTCATTCGCTCCGCTAATGCAGTGTGCCGCTTCGCTACCCGGTTGTTCCCCACCGCGATCCGCACCGCTTTTTCGTTGCTCAGCATCACAAATACTTTCTTCGCCCGAGTGATCCCCGTGTACAGCAGGTTCCGCTGCAACATCACATATTGCTCCGTCAGCATCACCATCACCACACACGAATATTCACTTCCCTGCGATTTATGCACCGTGCTCGCATACGCCAGCACCAGGTTCTCCGTCTCGTCGTAACCGTACACGATCCCGCGACCGTCGATGTCTACTGTCATCTCCTCCATCTCAGGATCAATGTCCACAACCCAACCCACATCCCCGTTGAACACACCCTTGTCATAGTTATTCTTGGTCTGCATCACCCGGTCACCTACCCGGTACAATATCCCTCGCAGACGAACTTCCTCTTTCCCCTCCCTCTCTGGGTTCAGAGCCTTTTGCAAGGCTTCGTTCAACGCTTTTACCCCAGCTGGACCCGCGTGCATCGGAGTCAATACCTGTATGTCCGCCGGCTTTAGCCCGTAATGACCTGGTAGACGATCTCTCACCAACGAGATCACTTTCTCCGCTGCTTCTTCCCCGTTCTCGGTTCTCAGAAGAAAGTAGTCACCGTTCAACGCTTCGGGCATTTGCCCTCGGTTCACGGCATGCGCGTTCACGATGATGTTCGATCCCGCTTCCTGCCGGTAGATGTCCCGCAGTCCCGTGACCGGCACCTGGCCGCTGTCAATCACATCCCGCAAGAAGTTCCCCGCCCCCACCGGAGGCAGCTGATCCGCGTCGCCTACCAACAACAGGTGAGCCCCTTCCGGGATCGCTTCCAGCAGCCGGCTCGCTAGCTTGATGTCCACCATTGAGGCTTCATCGACGATCACAAAATCTGTATCGTCAATATCCCGACGCTCACCCTCGTAACCGTCTTCGTCCTCTTCTTCGCCGGCTTGCCCAGGCACGTACCCGATCGTTCGGTGGATCGTTCTCGCGTCACGCCCAGTGGACTCCGCTAACCGCTTCGCAGCCCGGCCCGTTGGCGCACACAACACATACCCCTTCTTGAGCCGGTCTAACTCGTTGATCAGCGCCTTCATGGTGTAACTCTTGCCCGTTCCTGGCCCACCTGTTAGCACGCTCACCGCGTTCTGCAGCGCAATTCCTACCGCTCGCGCTTGCGCTTCGTTCAGGTTTTCTCGCTCTTCCAGCCCAGGGTCCGCTTCCGCTTTCCACTGCCACTTGCTGTACATCAGCCGGCTCAAGTGACTTGCCGCCCGTACCTCGGCCCGGTGCAGCGCCGGCAAGTAAACTACTTCTTGCCCACTCACCTGGTCGCGGATTACCCGAGTCGCTTTCAATGACTCCGCTACCCCTTCCACTAACTCGCGCCGGCTTTGGATCAGGTCTGTTACCTTCAGCACCCGGTCTACCAGTTCACCCTTCGGCACAAAGACGTGGCCCTCTTTGTCCCCCGCTTCTCGCAAGCAAAACACGATTGCAGCCTCAATCCGGTTTGGATCTTCCACGCTCAGACCCATCTTCTGCGCCACCTGGTCGGCTTTCTTGAAACCAATTCCGTCGATGTCGTAGGCCAGCTGGTACGGGTTCTTGCGCACCATATCCACCGCGTTGCCACCGTAGACCTTCAAGATCTTCCCGGCCATCGTCAGGCTGATGTCTATGCACGACAGCAGTTCCATCAGCTCGCGCGAGTTCTGCTGCTCTTTCCACGACGCGGCGATCCGATCCGCTTTCACCCGCCCGATCCCATATACTTCTACCAGGCGTTCGGGAGCGGTTTCTAGCACCGATAGGGTCTCTTCACCGAATTTGGCGACGATCAATCCCGCCAGCGCCGGCCCGATCCCATCAATCACGCCAGAGGCTAAGTACCGCTCCACGCCCTCGATGTCCACCGGCATTACCTGGCTGGCCGCTTTCACTTTGAACTGCCGGCCATACTTCTGGTTGGTCACAAATTCGCCCGTGATCTCTACGTCCACGCCTTCTACCATCGCTACCGGGAAGGAGCCTTCCGCAACCACTGTATTCTTTTGAATTTTGAGCACAGGGTCCGTCGCCGGCTCGCGCAGGTCCACAACCACTACCCCGTAACCAGCGTCAGGGTTGTGGAATATGACCTTTGCAATGCTCCCCGTTAGCACCATATCCATGGCGACTACTCCTTATCCTTCGGGCCAACGCTCACGGTGTATTCTATGTCTCGCTCACGAATGACCCGCAGACTCTTTTCGGCGCTTTCCAGGTTTCCCTTCAGCACCTCAAAGCCGGCATCCAGCACCCGCCGCGTGATGTCCGAAATGCTCCGGCCTTCACGATCAGCGATCATCGTCAAAATCTGAAACTGTTCTTCTTCCAGCAGTATTTGTGCTCGATGTTTCTTTGCCATCACATTTTCTCCTTGTTGACCGGCAAGACTTTAATCCTTGACGGCGACTGTTGTTTTAGACGTTCCTTGATTCCCACCCTGGCTTCTCCTTTTCGGCCTCCTTCTTGGCTTCCTTGGCTTCCTCGGCTTTATATTTGCGCTCTTCCTCGTCCATAGCCATCAGTTGCATAACTCTATCGGCCTTCCCGTACAGGATCGGCTCTGCCGGCATCATAGGCCAAACGACCGGGCGCCACCACAGCACGTTTTTGACCAGGTTTTCTTCGGTCGGCGGCATATCCGTGTGCCATTGGTTATTAAGGCACCAGGTAGCAATCTTTCCCTCCAGCACACCTTTCTCGCCCAAGTTCACCAGCGGCCTGGCGATACCTGCCCGGTCTTCGTAGCTGTCTTCGGAATATGCCAGAACTAATGCCTCTCCACCTTCTACTCCTGGTCGTTCTTTTGACATTGGTCTCCAGCCCATCAAGTCCAAGTCCACGATCTTTGCTCGTTTTCCTTCTGGGTTGCGTAGGCGTTCTAACTCACGAAGGATTTCTTCCTCCCTCGGCAACGCCGGCCAGATGATCGGCTGCCACCACATCGCTCGATAACCAGGATTGCCTATTTCTTCATCTTCGCAAAGTTTGTAATTCCGGCTACTGTACCATTGGCCGGAATGCCACACGCTTATCATTTCGACAATCGCATCTTTTTCATTCATCAGGACCGATGGGTAACTGCCTTCGTCCCAAATATCGTATCCGTCCTCGAAGATGTACAGCACAAAGAAATCTTCACCGTCCATATCCGAGCCGGGGAGCTTTGCTTCTACTGGAATCCAGCCAAGTTTGGGGTCAGTCATTATCTCGCTCCCCCCCTACCAATCGTTGCCCGAGCCGAAGTCCGAGCCGGCATCAAAGTCCATCCCAAAATCGCTCTCGTGAACCGTGTCCTCGCGCTCCATCCGGTCCATCTCAACAACCTGGTGCAGCACCACCGAGTCCACCTGCGCCCGATCCAACGCCGCTTGCCCCTGCGCAATCTGCTGCGCAGTACGCCCGTAGCCAGAACTCGACCGACGCGGCGCCGGCGGCATCAACCGACGTACTTCCTCGTCACTCATGAGCCGCCAGGTCACCGCCGGCCCCGCCGAGATCGCCTTCTTGCGCAGCGGCGATTTCCCGGAGATCATCTGGGATAGCATCCATATCACCGCCCCGCACCACACTAATGCCATGATAGCCGTGATAAACACGACCCCATACCCCACAACGACCATCACATCACCCATTTCTTTATTCCTCCTTTTTGTTCATCGCTTTGTGCGCAGCCGCCAGGGACGCGCAGCCTACCAGCACTGTCCACAACAATACATCCCTTGCACTCTGCCCAGGGTTTTCCGCAAATTCCAGCGCGATCATCAATGCCGTGTTCCCGATCATCAGGATCAGCAGCAGCACGATCACGATTACTATCCCTTTCGCCGTTTTGTCCAACTGAGGTTCTTTCACTTGTTAATGTGCTCCTTGTGATTCTAAACCGATTTCCGAACAGGCCAAGGCCCAATATTCGTCGCAGATCTCCCGCATTCGCCGGCTTTCATGCTGCCCGTTCCCGTTCTTTCCTTCCTCGACTTTCAATTCAGCCGCCAGCCCGTTGATCTTCTCCATCAGCACCGGCTCCCCCGCCAGGCAGGGCTGCGGCTCTGCGTACGCTTTGTTCCCCTGCACCAGCAGGATCGCGCCAGGAAAATGCGTTTTGTAGGTTTCTACCGCCAGCGCAATCACCTGGTCCTTGCTGTCAAAATGCTCCGATAGGCCGCCAGCTCTATAACCCTTCCAGCCGTGGGCCTTGTTCAGCCTGGCCGCGTCCGCTGCGCTCATTCGGTGCTTCAGTTGGACCCGTTCATCACCGTATCGCAGTTCGCCGTAGTAGTGCCGAGCCCCATACGAAACCCCAATGTAACTCGTGATTTCTAGCCACGCAAACCGATCTTCCAGACGAGTCATACAACCTCGCTTTCCCGGCACTGTTCGCATTCGCCGGCGTCCCCGTTCTCGTCTACCAGGGCCCACGAGTACACCCACCAGCCGCACCCAGAACACCGCTCAATGCTTTCCGGCAAGTCCAGCAGCTGATCCTCGATATCCAAGATGTCAAAGTTCTCGCTTTCCAGACCCATCCCTTCCAGCACGCTCTCGATGGCCGCGCACGTGCCCTCCAGCCGGCTGCCTAACTCGATCACCTGCTCTCGCGTTAGCCCCGCTGCCAGCACCACTCGCGTTCCCTCGATCTTCACCGTGTACACCGCGCCGCAAGTTGCACACCGCGCCGGCGCTTCTTCCTCGCCGGCCAGCGAAACCGCTTCCCAGTATTCCGCGCCCAAAGCGTTCAGGTCGCCGCACTTCGGGCATACCGCCCACTGCGAGCCGGCTTCCACAAGCACGCTCCCCAGGTCGCTGCATACATCGGTTTCAGGCAATCTCGTCTTCATAGTGTTATATTACACCCTATTACACACTATGTCAAGCTTTTTCGCAACCAAACAGCCCAGTTTTCGTTTTTGCGCCCCCTGCCCACCGCTCGCCGCTACCCGCGACCAGCCGGCGAAAACATGCCCACCCGCCGGCGGCAGACCAAACGTTTACTTCACACGGAAAACTGTATGCCGTTCTCTTGTACCCGGCAAACTCAGTACAGGTTGTGTTTTCAGCAGTTCAGTTCACAAGCAAACAGGGGTGCCAGCACGCAGGATACTCAGGCGCGTAAGCGTATTTATCGCGCAATTGGTTTCCTTCAATGCTAGAGGCGGCAAAACCCCCATATATGGGGGGTAGTCAAAGGGTGTTTTCGGGAAAAAATGCCCAAAAACACCCTTTAGTGCAAGTTCAAGGTTAACCGTCCTCCCTTGTAAGTGCAAGTTCAAGGTTAATTCACTCGTCAAATTTTGGTGATATTCCTTGTTTTTGCATCGCAAAAGAAAGTTCAAGGTTATCCGATCTACCTTGTAAACGCAAGTTCAAGGTGACTACTCCAATGGCGGCTCTTCCCAAAAGGTGTCCGATGACTCTTCTTCGGGGAGATTTATAGGCTCAAGCACGGTTGTAGACTGAGCTTTTTTGCTGGCGCGGACCAGGTTTAATTCCTCCTGGAAATCCAACAGAAGATTTACTAACCAGGTTAAAGCACGACAAGTCCTTTCCGCTTCTTCTTCTGTCCACCGTATGTTTTCCCAAGGAGTAGAAATTGAGAACACCGGGAGCAATCCACTACGGGGTGTCCGGTCTTTTTCGCTGCTGCCAATCTGCGCATAAAACGATAAGGGACCGCCGCGTGCAAAATCGAACTGCCGCAGCAAGACGTTCCAAACCATACGCTCCAAAGCATCAGCAGCAACATTCATGCTTCCCCGCGTGTAGCTGGATTTAAGTTTCTCGAGCGCGTCGATCAAGCCGATTCGGAGTTTCTTGTAAATGGGCTGCTCTAACCATGTGCGTACCAAGGAGATTTCCAGCCAGGGGACTTTGCCGCTCCATTCGTCCCTATCAGCCGCCATAGTGTACATTTGGTCGAATTGATCCAAAGACATCTTGCGTTCTTCATCGGAACGAGCCAGTAACTGAATTTCACCCCGACGCGCGCGGAAGTAGTCTAGCGTCTGGGCAAATGCCGCCCTCATTTCCAATCCACTTAGGCGATTGGCAATTTCTTGATCGAAGAAACGGTTAAATTCAGCTTCCAGCAAAGCAGCATCGGGGTGATCGGAGGGCCGCAGCATTCTAAACCTGCGCAGGTCTAAGGTAGGCAATTTCAAGAACGCCGACAGCTCCATAGCCCACACGGTGAACGCAGCGGGTTGGCCTAATTCCTGTTCCAGGGAGGCGAGTGTTTGCATCCAGGTGGCGATAGTATATTTATCGTCCTTCTTGATAGAGAATAGTACGATAATGTCAGGTGAAATACCTTCCGTCTCAGGCGACGTGAAGGCTTTTTGCCAGCGCCGTAAACGCCCCAAGAGTCGTTCTCTGAGTTCACGATCCGTCCGCGACTGCTCCAGTTCAATTAGATGAAATGTGTTGTTGTGTTCACAAAGGATATCGGGACGAATAAATTCGCCATAATCCTCGTTTATGCTAACTTTTCGCTCCAGGCTAAAGCGTGTTCCTATTTTGTTCAACGCAATGCCGATATCGGTCAACGCTAACCCGTGAACGAAGTTTGCTTTCAATGTCGTGTTTCTTGGCGCATAAATTCGGACTCCATATTTTTCCTCAAGTTTTCCGGCGCCATGATCCGTTAAGAATACTGCCAGGTTGGCGTGTGTGCCGAGCCAGGGACGTGCAATGTTCCGCGAGCTAAGTAACGGGTTCTCTGATCCACACATTCGCTTTACCTGGTTGCGGATACCGTAGATTGTTCTTACGCCAATCAAATCCCTGATTTGATCTATTGTAAGAACACTGAACGTCCTGAACAGATCTAGTATCTGATCTGCTGAAATATGCGTTCTTTTTTCTTTTGCCATATCTTCTCCCCTTTACTTTTTGCCTCGCATAACGCCAAACCAGACAGACTCTTCGGTCTGCTTAATTTGACCAGCGTTTACCTGTTCCTGGTACAAAGCCAGGTCGTCAATGTTTGTGATGTGCAGGTCGGGTTTTGGATCTGTCCTGCTGGTTGTGAGGAAAGCGATGTCGCTCTCCAGTGTTCTCACCGTTCTTGCATTCAGGCAAACAAAGTACATCTTGCCTTTCGTAAGGTGGTCGAGATCATCGTAGTAAGCGTTGATGTCGCTCTTGCGGTATTTCTCCCCAAGGAACATGAGGTAGATAGGCTCACCGTTCAGATAAAGAAACGCATGGGCCATAAAGGTGCGGCTTGTATCCGCGCCGGTGAATGTGATTTCGGGTGTGTACTGCGCTTGTGTGTACCCGTGACGTAAAAGAACATCCTCAACAAAAAAACCAAAAAGAGGCACTTCGTCCGGCCACATCTGATTTAGGTCCAATAATCGTTGAGCAGGGTTGACCGGACCTTTCTGTCCTTTTTTACGCAGGGCATCAACGCCTTTCGCCGTAATGCTAAACGCAGCTGGATACTCACCGCCATTCTTGGATACCCGGCTGGTTTTGTGGATCGCCAGGTTGCCAGAAGTGACCAGGTTTTTTACACCGTCTTCAATGCTAGCGCGATCAACGCCGAGTCGTTTTGCGCTCAGGTCAATCAAGGTCGGCACGAGCATGATGTTCAACGCTCCGGCCAGGGACAGGATTTGATCTTCCAACGAACCATCCATAATGAGTGCTGATTCCGATTGCACCGGAGTCGGGAGAGAGGCTACAACTACTTCCCCTCCCCCACCAGTGACTCCAGCGGCCTTCTGCTGCGCCGGCGATAAAGGTTGTGTTCGGGCTACGGCAAGCTGCTCCTGAAGGCGAGTGTTCTCCGCTTTCAGGTCGGCAAGTTCTTTTGCCCTGAGATCACTATCCAGTTGAGATCGCAACTGGTTGATAAGGTGGACAGCGGTGTTGACCGCATATCTTGCAGCCTCGATCAGCGACGCGTTTTCTTCCTCCGCTTTCGTGATCGGCAGCTTTCCATAACTCCTAACGAAATTAAAAAGGATTGTTTTTGTTTCTCTCACTTCGGCTCCATACCTTTCTTTGGATTCTCTCTCGGCTTTGAGTATTGCCCGTAATGCGGCAGTTCTTATGGTGCGATCCATGTTGAGCCCTCCATCTCTGCCAATTGCTCACGCGCGGCCTGAATTAGAATCACAGCCGCCTCGTAATTTTCTTGTTTCGGGGTGCTGATCCATAGCAGCACACCACGCGACGCCTCCATGTAGGCCAGGGACGTTTCAACCGCCGTTGATCGGAGTCCTGCCAAGGCAGCCGGCGCTTCTTCAGCGTCAGTTTGTTTGGCGATCCGTAAACTGGTTTCAAACGCCTTCTGTCCGTCACGCGACTGAGATAGCAGGTCTCCGCTCCCAGAAAGGAGAGTCGTGAGCTGCCCATCCAGCAGCCGCAAATCCTCGGCCCAGCCGCCGATCTTCTTGCGATAATCCTCCACCTTCTTCACGTCAGGCAAAAGCAAAATGGGCCGGCCCTCCGAGTCCAGAGGGGAGAACGCCCATCCAACCAGGCCCAGGACGATCACGAGCAGAAGAAACGCAAAAAGGTAATACTCCGTCTTTCGCTCACGCATTTTGTTTATTCCTGATGTCCCTCAGTTATCCAATCGTCGTCGTCCGCGTAATGACCAGGGCGCAGTTCGCCGCGCTCGATCAGTTCGTCGCGCTTTTTGTTGCCGGCGTCCCAATCGACGTTGCGCATGAATTGGGCCTCTTCGATGACAAACTCAGTAAAGAGTTTGTTGTCCACCTCGCGCTGCTGAACGTGGGTAATGATAAACATCCGCGTCCCCTTGCGAACGTGAGCGTAGATCAGTTCGGCCCATGTGCCGTAAGCGACAATGCGCAAACCTTCCACGCCGGCGACCCCGGAAGTGGGTTTTACAAACCCGAACATACGCAGGAACGGAGTAGTTTTTCCGCGCAGCGTAACATACGAAAAAAGGATGTCACCAGTGATGTCTACGACGTGTTGACAGCTATTATTCCGAGCCATGATGATTTACACCTCCATACAAAAATAAACGGCTTGTAAGCCTTCCTAGAGGACGATAGGGAGCCCTATGGTTTTTTCTCGCTAATTCCATAGGGAGCCCTATTAGGGAGCCCTATTAGGGAGCCCTACTCTTTTCCCATAGGGAGCCCTACTTTGAGTCCTTGATCAACTTTTCCAGATCAAGGATAGAGTCGAACTTTGCGCACCTGGAAGGTTTTAGGTAGCCCCATAATGGATTGTCGGTGCGCTCCATTTTTGCCAGCGGGCCAACCACCAAAAAGGTAACGAGTTGGCTAACGGGTACACCTTCTCGCTTCGCCAGCGCCACCAAGCGTTCTTTTATCTCAACCGGAAAGTCGAGATACATTCTTCCTGCTTGCCGCTCCTTTTGCCGCCGGCGTTCCTTGATTGCCCGTTTGCGTTCACTCCTGGACAAACTCGCTTCAGCTTGCCGCTGCCCCGCAGAAGTAAGCAGCACTTCTACGGGAGTGTTTCCAAAATCAACGGTTCCACTTTTGTAATCTTTTCCTGCCACTTTGACCTCCTTTCTCTATTGGTTTATCCCTGCCTTGCCCTGCCACGCCCAGCCTTGCCCGGCCGTACATCGCCATACCTGGCCTCACCGTGCCACACCCTGATAAGAAAGTCCCTCTTTGAGAGGCGCTCTGATCAAGGTGAGTATCCTTGCCTTGCCTTGCCCGGCCCCGCCCCACCTTGCCAGGCCCCGCCAAGCCTAGCCGCACCCTGATAAGAAAGCCCCTCTTTGAGAGGCACTCTGATCAAGGTGAGTATCCCTGCCTCGCCTTGCCTTACCAAGCCATGCACTACCACGCCGAGCCAAGCCTAGCCTTGCAACACCATGCCTTGACCTGAGCGCCCTTTGTTTCCAAAAGGCGCTCTCCGTCAAGGTAGGTATCCTTGCCTTGCCTAGCCTCGCCAAGCCGAGCCGGACCTTGCCTAGCCTCACCACGCCCTAAAGGCTTATGGGTATTCCCTTTGTAAAGTTCCGTCTTTCCAAACACAGTCAAACCTTGCCTCGCCGCGCCCCGGACTCACGCAGCCTGGACAACGGTTATTTTGCTTCTTCCCAGTGAATGACCTGGAAACGGCCAAACGGCCCCTTCCGTTCAGGACGGAAGTCGCCCAGGCCCACGCGCGAGCCGGCATCGTCCACCACCTGCCGCAGTTGAACAGCAGTCATCAGGGTGGGATCGTATTCAATCTCAAACTTCAAGGTCCAGCGATCCAGGCGCGGACGGTGACGAATAATGCGCCCCTTCGTGACCGGATTGACCACGGGCCGCGAGTCAATGCTGTATTGAGTCGTTCCCAGGCCGCAGTATTCCGGCGACACAATCACGCAAGCCGCAACCACTTTTTGCAAGGAGCTGCGCCCCTTCCCTTTGCTAAACGTCGCAGCAGACACCAGAGTCCGCTGAAGGTTGATACCAGGCACATACAATTCGTTTGTGTCTGCCATGCGATAAGCCGAAAGTTCGGCTTGCTCTTCCGGCGACTGCTTCTCGAAACCCGCCGGTTGAGGACGAAACGCGTGCATCAACAGGGCCGAAATGCCCTCAATCGTCACACTCACACTCTTATTTGCCATCGTTCTTTTTTCTCCTTCCAATCAAATCTTTTTCCAGTTGATCCAATGCTTGCCCATACCCGCCAATCAGGTTGTTTCGCTTGTCCGGGAAACCAACGATTGCCCGAGATTTAGGGCCGTACTCCCACAGTGTCTTTCCAAGCCGGGGAGCTTCAGTACAGATCGTGTCATTCGGGATCGGCGGCCATACCGCTTTACCGAATGCCTCCGCAAGAGTCCGCAGTTGAAGAATTGTCTCTCTTGTAGTGCGGTTCATCATGGTGGGCAAAATCCCACCGACCAGACAGGTTGTGTAAGCCTCTAAGCCCCTCAGTGAGTTCAGTACGTCCTGCACTCCGATCACCGATAATTGCTCAAGCCGTGTCGGAATAATCAGGTAATCGCCGGCAATGATCGCGGCATTCATGAGCACGTCTACCGAAGGCGCAGAGTCCATAATGATCACATCGTAAGGGTGCGGTTTCTTCAAGACCTTATCCAGCACATACTCGCGCATATCCATGCCGGCTACCATGATCTTCAGGTGCGCCGTTGACTTGTCCGAGCGAATCACGTCCAGGTTCGGACGAGCAGGGTGGGCGAGTTCTTTCAGTGTCATGGTGGCGCCCGGCATCAACAGGTGGTACAGTTCGTTGCCGGCTTTCAATCCCAGGCACATCGCCATATTCCCTTGCTGATCCAGGTCAATCAGCAGGGTCCGATATCCGCGCATTGCCAGGCCGTGAGCCAGAGTGACCGCCGTTGTCGTTTTTCCGACTCCACCTTTTTGATTGACGATTGTTATGATTGTCATTCTTCTCCTTGTGTTTCCTTTCATCCCAAACGACTTTCGTGTTTCCGTTGTGGCCATGCACGCACAACACCGCTTCTACCGAAGGAAATACCGATATGGTGTACGGCGGGCGCGTCCAGCAGATAACGGTTTGCCCACCGTTGAACGCAACTCCTTCTGCCACGACTCCTGTACCAGATACCCCTGTAGCGTCACAAAAACGGACGAGTTTGAATGTTCTTGCCATTGATGATGTCCACTCCCTCCACCGATTCATTTGCAAGGTGATTACCCTGCGTCCAAACAAGTCAGGATCGAAACCCAAAGACTCCGCGTATCCCGCAAAACCACTTGACAATAGCCACAACAACGCCTCTTCACATTCTTGCGGAGTATTCAAATCCCTCACCGCTTGCCGAATAACAGCACACACCACGCTACGGTATCCTGTATAGCCAGCACTTTTACTAAACGGGCGATTGAGCATTACTGGCCCCTTCCTGCAAACGACCAGGATTCGCCCTTCACACGGATATTCCGCGCTTTGCCGGCTTCTCGCTCGATCAGGCCGGCTTTCTGCAGCCGGCTCAAGTGATAATGCGCGACGCTGGTGGACCCAAAACCGCAGCCTTCCACGATTTCGCGCACTGATGGCGAGCTTCCCTTGTTCTCGGCCTTGTATCTCAGGATGAAGGCCAAAACGTCCTTGGAAGAACCGGAAACGTTGTAGGCATTACGCATTTTGTTTTGCCTTCGTTTCTTGGTTGTCCACAATGCTCAGTAGGTCCGCGTCGTACATGCGAAAGACGCTTGGCCCATTGGACGGACTCATTCTCACCCAGGCCGCAGGGCTAAAATCGTTTCGAGAAAAGGCGACCAGGTAAGCCCTCTTCTGGCCGGATGTGTCCATCGCAATGGCATTTCCAATGCCATCGGGAGTCTGTACGCGCGTACCGTACTTCAGTGTGGTTTCGATCAAGGTTGTATCGCTCAATGTTTTTCCCTCCTTTTTTTCTAGAATCGTTGATAGGTCATATTCGACAACTTTCCACGAGCCGGATCTACTTGAACGGGGACGGAGCTTATCGTTCCTCCCATTTTTTGTTTTGGAAGGCCAACCAGAAGAAGATTGGGACTAACTTCCCATTCCTCGGTCACGATCTTTTTGTCAACATATCGCTTTGTTGTGACAACATCACCGGCGTCTTCTGTTTTGTGTGGATACCAGAGAGTGATTACTTTGTCGGAGGTCTGTTCGACATTTGACGACTCTTGCGCATCATTCTGCTGCGGCATTTTGTCGGTCCGGTCAGCTACTTCGCGCTTGGCTTGTACGCCTAACAGTACCGGGCATCCAAACGAGATCGCGCAATCCTTCGCCCGATTGACCATTTCCATAACCTGCTCACGCCGGTCGCCACCATCTTGCGGGTCAGGGCGTATGCGCTGCAAATAATCCAGAACAACCAACGCCGGTTCCAGACGCATATCGGCTGCATCCTCGCAGATGTATTCCAGCGCAAGGGCAACATCGGTCATGGACATACGCGGACGAGCCTTGCGCCGCTTTTGCGACTCCATTTGCGAGTGACCAATAATCCACATGGGGGTAACCGCTCTCCGCGCCGAAGAATTACGCATCACCTCCCATTCGCGGTCGTTCAGGTCCCCGCGCACCATCTGGGCAACGGGAATATCATTGTGACTTGCATACCAGGCCAGCGTATCTTCTTCTACCGACTGCTCCCACGTTACCCGCGCCACGAATTTATTTTCTTCTTCGGCAATCATTTTCAGGGCTTGCAGGGATAACCAGTTCATCACGTTGCTCTTGTGGTGGCCTGGCAATCCATACACGCTGATCAGTTGGCCGGAACGCAAAGGGTTCATCACTTCATCGAGCCGGTCAATTCCAAAGCGTATCCCCTGCCCTTGCGTATGGGCCATTTCTTCGATCAGGGAAATAGATAAATCTGCCGCTGCTTGAGGCCCATACACCAAAGACTCGATATTGTCATATCTCTTATTGCTGGATGATCTTGCCATAACTTAACTCCTTCTTGGTGGTTCGGGTAACGCTGTAGGCATAGCCCTTGCGCGTTGAGCCGGTGTTGGATTTTTAATAACGCTCACCCCTCTAGTGGAAACGGGTTCGTCTTCCTCGTCTTCGTTTAGCCCATCCATCGCCCATTCAGTCAGCCAGGCGGGGTTGTTTTGGCTATAAGACCGCCCATCCTTGCGCTTAGACTCCTTCCAGCGTTTCCACAAGGGAGTCAAATATTCAACCAGGTCGTCATCGGACGGATATGCTTCACGCAATTGCATGATTGCATCGACAACCATTTTGTAATTCCCCACCAGTGGCATCTTCCCTGTCACGCGTTTGTATACCTGGATATGCACGTTCTGTTGGGCCTCGGTTATTGTTTCGGGGTAAATCCCCATCCATGAGTGATTGCCAGGAAATAAACCCTGATCACCTTGAGCATCGTGTTCGTCGTGGTTATCGTGTGTTGAGGATTCCTCTGAAGAAGTAGAAGAGGCTTCTTCTCTTTCTTCTTCTTCTTCTTCTCTTTTAATCTCTGTTAAGAGATTCCTAGAATCAGATCTAGGGCTATTGACAGGGGGTGTCAATCTTGCATCGACAGGGGTGTCGATCAATTCATCGACAGGGGGTGTCAACCCTGCATCGACAGGGGGTGTCGATCCTGCATTGACAGGGGTGTCGATCAATCCATCAAC
>CAYOHX010000034.1:35967-42727 GCA_964403875.1 uncultured Anaerolinea sp.
CATCGACAGGGGGTGTCGATCCTGCATTGACAGGGGTGTCGATCAATCCATCAACAGGGGGTGTGGCAATTCTGTATTTGCAATTTACTTCTCCACCGTTCTCGTTTAATCGGCGCTCCGTTTTCAGGTAGCCCAGGCCACACAAAACCTTTATGTGGTAATTGACCGTTTGGCGCGAAATCCCTAATCGCTTTGCCAGAGCGGATTGAGAGGGACTGCACACGCCGCTTTCGTCGGTGTAGCTGCACAGCAAGCCAAACACGCGCAGAGCCATCACGCTCAGCCGGCTATCCTCGAAGACCGAAATCGGGACCACGCACAGATCAGCCGGCATAACTCGATCCTTGCATCTTGGGCGCAAACTGTAGTAATCGACGAAAATCACGACGATCTAGCACGCCGTTTACAACGGCATCGTCTATCTTCACCGGTAGTCGGATCATTCGGCAGTGTTCCAGGCCCAGGATTTCAGCCATGCGTATGCCGTAGCCCATCCCATCAGGGTCGGGCAGAATGTAAACCGGATCAGCCTCAGTCAGCATTCCCGCGAAATTTATAAACTGGCGCTTACCAGGGATACCAATGACCTGCAATCCCGGCATATCAGCCGTGATGTACGAAACCATTGCTTTCACTTCCCCTTCTACAACCAGCACAGGGCCTTTGAATCCCATTTCAGGGTTAGCTACAAAGGGATGTGCTCCCAAATGCGAGCGGTCAGGGCGGTATTTGTCGTCGGGATCTTTCGGTTTCAACAGCCGGTGCCGGATCGTGGCGATCTTCCAACCAGGCTGAAATACAGGGATTGACAACGTAGGCGATTTCCATGCCGGCTTCCACGAGCCCTTATCTTCTTCCCAGATCGTAAACTCAGGAGAGTAACCCAGTTTCCAAATATCTTGCCAGGCATTCGGCACGCCGCGCATCTGCCATAAGCGGCGGTGTTCGGGCATCGCTTTCAGGTTCGTGTGATACTGCTCCCAGATCTTCGCGGTTTCCAGGTCTGCTATGGCCTTCTCGAGCCGCGCTTGGGCAGCCAGATATTCCTGCTCCGCTTTGCGCTTGCGTTCCGCTGCCAGCTTGAGCACCGCTTCCATGTTCATGCCAATGTCTTCACCGCTCAAGAATTGGCACGCCTCGATAAAATCAATTCCGCGCCACTTCATCACAAAGTCAATGGCATCCCCGCTTCCGCAGTCGCCGGAATAACACGTCCAGCGCATCTTGCCATCATCGCCTTGGGAAATAGCAAAACCGCTTGGGTTGTTCCCGTTATGTAACGGACAGTGTGAGCGCCAACGGGCCGGCCCCTTGACCTTAAATACCGCGCCGGCATCCTCGGCCAGCGAGAGTAGATCGGCTTGCGCTAGAATGACCTGAATTTCGGTGTCTTTCATTCGCACTCCCCTTTTGCCGAGATTTGATCCACGCGGTCTTTGAGTTCTCTGTAGCGCGTGCGCAGATCGCGCACCTTGATCGGAGGCACAATCGGTTCGATACCAGTTACGCCCAACTTCTTTGCTTTCAGCGCCAGGTCGCCCCAGGCTTTCAATGCTTGCGCGTTTGCGATTTCGTCCGGCCCCTGTTTTTGGCAAGCAGCGGAATCTTTTACTGTAGCCGATTGCGTCTGCCGAGAAGGTGCAGATTCCTGCACTTTCTCAGACTCGCCATTTTTCGCGGGTTCGGGCGCAGATTTCGCCATTTGCGGAGAGTGGGCAGGTTTCTGCACTTTTCTGTCATTCGCTTTTAGAGCCGGCTGCGGTCTACCAGGTACGTTTGCTGGAAAACCTGCTCCACCAGGTAAAGCCCACGCCGGCAATACGGGAGGCGCAGAGATTACTTTTTTCGCCTTTGGGTCATAATCTACCCACAAGCCGGGTAAATACTCCAGGTATTCACCCAGGCCAAGCTCCTGGCAAGCACGAATGAAAGCACGGTCGGCGGTAAACTCTTTCCCCAGGCCGGCGCTTGGGCCGGAGAGGTCCGCGCATCCCATGTATGCGTGATCGCCGCCAGGAATTTCCAGCCGGCAGCATACGCCCCCTGTTTCGAGATTTTCTATCATCATCTTCCAGCCGGGAGCCATTTCGTCCAGGCGTGCTTTGTAGTGCGCTGCGTCCACATAAGGGATCGCAAACGCTTTCTCTTCAAGCACCTCGACAACAATCCACCGTACCCACCCTGCGGAAAACGGGTCACGAAGGTTGCTCAGCAAGTCGCTGAACGTATGTTCCATCTTTTTACCCGCACTCCGCGCGCGGAATCGCTGAATCCTTCAACATGGCACTCCTTTGTGTCTTGCTACTTACTTTTCGCCTCCCCCCTCGCCGCCGGCAATCACTCACCGGCGGCGTTCACAAAGGAGGCAACTGTACGGGGTGGGATCAACCCCGATTCAGGCCGGCGGCCTGGATCGACGCTGTTCCACTTTCCGCACCTTGATTACTTTTGGTAGGGTGGCGACGGGCATGCTCTTCCGCGATTAACGTTAGAATAGCATTTGGCCGCGTCCTCAAAGTGGATGTCGCAATCTCGTCCAGCATTTCTTTGTAAGGGGACGGGACTTCAAAGTTTAGGCGAATAACATCTACGGATTTCTTCATCTTGTTTATCCAATTAAGCATTTCATAAATATCATTATATCGTTAAACCAATAATTGTCAATACGAAACGCTATAGGACGGTTATAAATTCCTTATTGATTAATTATTGCAATTCTGATAATATTACTCATAAGGGGATAAAATAATTGTTAACCAGGGGCGCGACGTTCGCCCCTCAAATCATTTCTCTCCAGGAGCAAAATAAAAATGAATGCGTTTGGTGATTGGTTACGAAGAAAATACTTGGAATGGCAGTTGGCTGATAACAAACTCAAAACCATCGTTCAGTTCGCTGAATACCTAGAGGTTTCCCAACCATCCTTGACTGAATGGATGTCAGGCAAATACATTCCCAAAGGCCACAGACTTGCTCGGATAGCCGAGAAATTGGGTTATGAGGTTTATGATGTACTACAAATACCCCGCCCTACTTCAGTGGATGTCAATGAACACTTAGCGAATCTTGTTCGCGCGGCGTCTAACTTACCCACAGACGTGCAAGATCGGATTACTGCTGCTCTTCAACGCATGACCCCTCTCGTCCTAAACATGAATATCACGGACAGTGAGCAAATTATGTGGTACTTCGCAGATGTTCTGCGAGATCAATTAGACCATACCTCCAAACCCGAAAAGATGGCCGCCGAATTGCTGGGGATTCCACCTACTGCTTATCCGGTAGGTGTTACTTTTCAATTCGAGCGAACCCCGGAAAATATGAGAAAGTCCAAAGAAGCTGCTATCCAGGCCGCCAAAAAACTAGAAGAACTCGGGCTCGATGAAGATAGCGAAGAGGGCCAAAAAGTCATCCTCGATGTGTTCTTGCAAGCCGGCCTCCCAGTCCTTGACACAAGCGGCATGAACTTCGACATACCCGACGAATTATCGGAAAAAGAATAATCGACTAGACAAACTTATTGCATCATGTATCACCTATGCGATATAATAAATTCGTCAACTAAATCGCGGCCAATACTAAGTCGGTTATTTCAGTTTTTTCTACTAAGCTTTCCAATGGGCCAATTCCTACCCATGCTTTCCAGGCATGGCGGTTGTTCATTGGATTGGAGCTATGGCAGGAAAAACCACTCAAACCTCAAAGAAATCCCGCCGGTCTTCGGACCCTCGAATGATCATCGAACGGTGCTACGAGCCCGATCCCAGTTTGCACGAACGCTTGCGCCCTGTTTTCGCGCCCTGGATACAAAGACTCCAGCAATCTGGCAAGCCTATGGAGCCGGCCTATGATGAAGTCGGCGGGAGCAATTATCAGGGTTTCAACTTCCAGGCAGTTGGAGGGGACGAGTCCTGATAAGCAGCTTGAAAATATCCTGGCTCTTGCTAATCGCCAGGGTTACTCCGTAAATCCCAAACATATCTGGCAAAACGCGGAGTCCGGCAGTCTTAAGGGGGAACAACGAGAAGGCTTTCAACATTCGCTCAGTGCTGCTGAGTCCGGCGAGATTTCCCGCGTTTATGTCTTCAGCCTCGACCGGCTTGGACGCGATCTAATCGAAACACTGGTTTACTTGCGTGCGCTTACCGATCGGGGTGCGGATTGCTGGGAGGCTGAACACGGCCAACCGCTTAAGCACGACGACCTGGTTGTGATGATCCTCGGCGCCGTGGCTTCCAACGAACGAAAGCAAATCCTCTCGCGTACCCGAGATGGACAGCGCCGCGCAATCTCCGCAGGTAGGTATTCCGGGGGAATCGTGGCATATGGATACCAGAGTAATCCAATTACCAAAACGCTAGAAATCAACGAAACTGAGGCTGAGGTTGTTCGCTTAATCTTTCAATGGGCTATCGAAGAACGTATGAGTAGCCCGAAAATTGCTGATCGCCTCAACGCCCTCAATATCCCAACGCACTACACTAAAGACGAGCGCATGCTCCAAAAAGGCAAACGTGCGCCAGAAAAGACCTTGAATGTATGGCGGCAAGGACAGGTTTATCGCATCCTAACAAATAAGGCTTACGCCGGCCATTGGGTGTACGGAAAACGTAGCAAACGAGCCGACTACCCTGCAATTGAGGGGTATTGCCCCCCTATTATCACCGAAGAAACTTTCCAACAAGCCCAGGAGGCGATCTCAAGCCATCGTCTAAATCCGCGCAATGTAAAACGTGAATACCTTCTGCGTGGATTGATTCATTGTGGCCTTTGTGGAAGGAATTTTACTGGAGAACATACTAAGACACTTAATTACGACTCGAATGGTGAGATCTCTTCGTCTGAGGTAAGGTCTTTTTATTACGTTTGTGGTGGCCGCCGATCGTGGAAACGAACGGCAGGTCAGAAAAGGTGCGAAAACGTGTATATCGGGGGAAAAAAAATAGAAGAATTTATCTGGAATGATGTAAGGTCGTTTTGCCAAAACCCCGAAACAGCGATTAATCAGTTGCGGACTACTTATGAACCGCTTGAGGAGAAAATTGAAGAAAAAATTCAAGAGGCAACCAAAAGGCTAGAAGAACTTAATCAACAAGAAGTAAACGCATTGGAGATTGCCTCAAAGGTAAAAATCGTTGATGTCCAGGCTTTGGAAACCGTACTTGAAGGAATCAGACGCAAACAGGCGACCCTGGTAACACACATTGAAAAATTACGTGCTGCGCGTCAAGTATCTTTGTCATTGGATCATGAAATTCAGAATGCGCTCGTCAAACTAAAAGAGATCGCCGGCATCATAAACAACGCCACTTTTGAGGAAAAGCGAAATGCTATCTTATCAATCGTCAAGAGCATTGAGATTACCCCCCGCGAAGTAGATGGAAAACGGTTTCCTCACGTCAAGATCGTGTACAGGTTCAGTGAGCCGGTTCCTGAAATCCCAGAACTATCGCTGGATGATTTAATTGTGTTTACAAACCACACGTCCAGACGATCAAGGCCACCGCCAAACGCCTAAACCTGACCCTCGAGATGCGCTAAACGGCGCATCTTGTCTTTTCGCCAAGAAACGTTCCTCACCCAGAGGTGAAAGAGGCCCAAAGGCTGCTTGACAGCCCTTCCGACCTGGGGTATCCTTGGAGGGCGTCCGGGCGGGACCGGCGCGGCGGAAACCACCGAACCCCGTCAGGTCCGAGAGGAAGCAGCGGTAAGGAGGCCATTCTGGGCGCCGCCGGCAAACCTGCCCGGCGTATTTTTTAACCGATGGATGCGTTGAGTGGATCAAATCCCCGTTTGTAATTACGAAGGCTCTGACTATCAGACCTCATTTTGGGATCAAAGCGACCGCGCCTACGAAGACGCGGCTGAGGCCGTGGCGCTGCGGCGCTTGTTGCCGCCGGGCGGAAAGCGTATGCTGGAATTGGGCGCCGGCGCCGGCAGGAACACGCCCCGCTATCAAGGATTCGATCAGATTGTTCTGGTCGATTATTCCACGACCCAACTGGCCCAGGCCCGCCAACGCCTGGGCGAAAGCGAACGCTTTCGCTTTGTAGCGGCAAATATTTATAAGCTGCCTTTTGTCTCGGCCAGCTTCGACGCCGCCACCTTGATCCGGACCCTGCACCACATGGTCGAGCCGCGCCTGGCCCTGGCGCAGGTGCGCGCAGTCCTTGCCGGAGGCGCAACCTTCATTCTCGAATACGCTAACAAACAAAACCTGAAGGCCATTTTCCGCTATGCGCTGCGGCGCCAGACCTGGAATCCCTTCTCACCAGAACCGGTGGAATTTGCCCCGCTCAATTTCGACTTTCACCCCGCCACAGTTCGCGCCTGGTTGCAGGCCAACCAGCTCCTACTCGAACGCCAGTTGACCGTCTCCCATTACCGCATCGGATTATTCAAGCGCGTCTTCCCGCTGCGTATGTTGGTGTGGATGGACTCGCTGGCCCAACTCACTGGCGACTTGTGGCAGTTGAGCCCCAGCGTCTTCACGCGCAGCCGCGCGGCTGGTCCCACCCAGGAAATTACTCCCGAGTTGGTTCTGCGCTGCCCAACCTGCGGAGAGGCCCCCCTGCCCGATACGCCCCCGCTGCTTACCTGTCCAGCCTGCGGGAAAACCTACCCGGTTGAGAATGGGATCTACGACTTACGCGCGCAGTAGGAAAAGCTCTCCAATTTGGGTCCTTCCTCACTGAGCCGTGGTCTTAACGTAAGTTTTGTGCAACTGGAAAGCAAGTTGCTTTAAACCGAAAAAACTGCA
>CAYOHX010000035.1:0-42424 GCA_964403875.1 uncultured Anaerolinea sp.
CTCTGCCCCTTCTCCCTCCCAGGGAGAAGGCAGGGATGAGGGTGAATCTCAACCTGCCACAACCTCGAGTCCGGGCGGGCACGGATTCTACCCTCACCCCCGCCCTCCCCCTAACCCTCGACAGGGCGCCGAAGCGGCGGGGGGAGGGTGCAGAAGCCTCTGCCCCTTCTCCCTCCCAGGGAGAAGGCAGGGATGAGGGTGAACCTCAACTTACCACAACCTCGAATCCGGGGGCGGGCGTAGATTCTACCCTCACCCCCGCCCTCACCCTGACCCTCGACAGGGCGCGGAGGATTCGGTTTGGCGCGCGGCCCGCAAAAAAACTCCGCGCACCCCTTGCGGGTTTTTTCGGGCTGTGCTAGAATAAAAGTTGCCTGAAGAGGCACCCAAAGCGTCACCGTTGAAAAGTGGGCGAACCCCACTTTTCTTTTATGTTAGAGGCAATCTAAACTGGAGTAAGGGCTGGAATGAAGAACGAGTTTGTCCTGGCTTTCAACGAAGTTCTTGAAGAAAAACAACTGCCTAAAGACGTGATCGTCAAAGCGCTAGAGTCGGCCATGGTTTCGGCGTATCGCCGCGCGGTCAACGCCTCCAACGCTCAGCAGGTGGAAGCCAAAATCGACATGGATACCGGCAAGGTCACCATCTATGCCGAGAAGGAAGTGGTCGAATCGGTGCAGGACGACCGCACCGAGGTGACCCTGACCGAGGCCAAGCGCTACGATCCCGCCGCCGAATTGGGTGGCATGGTGGTGGTGGAGAGCACCCCCCGCGACTTTGGCCGCGTGGCTGCCCAAACCGCCCGCCAGGTGATCCAGCAGCGCATCCGCGATGCCGAGCGCCAGGCCCAACTCACCCATTACGAAAAGCAGTTGGGCGAGATCATTAGCGGCGTGGTGCAGGCCGTGAACGCGGTCGGGCTGACCGTGGGTCTGGAGATGCGCGCCGAGGGCACCATGCCCCGCAAGGAAATGATTACCGGCGAGCGCTTCCGCGTGCATGATCGCGTCCGCGCCCTGGTGGCCGAGGTCAAGGATTCTCCGCGCGGCCCGCAAATCATCCTCTCGCGCACGCACCGCAACTTCCTGCGCCGCCTGTTGGAAAACGAAGTCCCCGAAATCTACCACGGCATCGTGGAAATTCGCTCCATTGCCCGCGAGCCTGGCGAGCGCGCCAAGGTGGCCGTGAGCGCCACCCAGCCGGGTATCGACCCGGTGGGGGCCTGCGTTGGCATTCGCGGCGTGCGCATTCAGGCCATTGTCCGCGAGCTGCACGATGAGAAGATCGACGTCATCGAGTGGAACCAGGACCAGGCCCTGTATATCGCCAAATCGCTCAGCCCGGCCCGCGTGTTGGGCGTGTACCTGAATGATAAAAACAGCGGCGGCAAGACCGCCACGGTGGTGGTGCCCGAAGACCAGCTCAGCCTGGCCATTGGGCGCGATGGTCAAAACGCGCGCCTGGCTGCCAAGCTGACCGGCTGGCGCATTGACATCAAGAGTCTGCCCGAAGCCGCCGCCGATACCCTCAACCGCCTGCAATCCGACCCGGCCTACGCGACCATTGCCGAGGCGGAAGGCGAGATCATGGACCTGATCTCGGTCATGCTGGCCAAGAAAGCCGAAAATCGCCCGCTCAACCCGGAAGAATACGAACGCATGACGCAGTTCGTGGACCGCGTTGAACGCCGCGCCAGCCGCCGTCTGCCCGAAAAGCGGGCGGAAGATCCGCGCGTGGCCGAAATTCGCGCCATGATCGATCCCAAGCAGGCCAACCTGAGTCTGTTAGACAGCCTGCCCGAGCACGTGGCCTACACCCTGCAGGAAGCGGGTCTGACCACGCTGTCCGAGTTGGTGGTGCAGATCAAGCTGAACCCCGACGACGTGTTGAAGCTGCAAGGCATTGGCCCGCGGGCCATGACCGAGATCAGCCGCCTGGTGGAAGGCGCGATCCTGGCTCCGGAAGCGGAAGCTCCGGTTGTGGAAGAAGCCGCCCCCGTGGCCGAAGCGCCCGCCGAAACGGTGGCGGAGACCGCCGAGGTTGTGGAAGCGACGGTGGTGGAAGAGCCCGCCGCGGCGCCGGCTGCCGAAACCGCGCCCGTGGTAGCCCCGGTGGAGGAAGAAGCGGAAGAAGAAACCAGCTTCGACCAGTTGTTCACGTTGAAGGCCGAGGAACTTCAGTCCGCCGACGTTGAGGAAGAGGAAGAAGAAGGCGCTGATTCCACGGGCAAGAAGAAGAAAGAAAAGAAGAAGAAAGGCCGCAAGTTTGTCGAGATCGTCTACGATCCCGATGCCGACTTGACCGTGGCGCGCAAGAAACACAAGCGCGGTGATGGCGACTTCGATTGGGAATAGGCACTTTGATTTTGTTGAATAACGGGAAAAGAGGTGGCTAAAAAGATAGCGAAACGGACCAAGCATGTGCCCCAACGGACCTGTGTGGGATGCCACCAGGTGCTTGCCAAACGGGCTCTGGTGCGCGTGGTGCGCACCGAAGAGGGCCCGCGGGTGGATCCAACCGGGAAGGCAGCCGGGCGAGGAGCTTATCTCCACGCGCTGCGCTCGTGTTGGGAAAAAGGGCTGAAAGGCTCGCTGGCGCATGCCTTGAAAACCGAATTGACAGCGACCGACCGAGAATTGTTCCGCACCTATATGGCTCGATTGCCGGATGAAGCGGAAGGAGACCCAACGGTCGAGGTCAAACCCGATCAAGAGGGAGCGGAGCAACCTATGTAAGGTTCACAGCCTCTGCGGTTTGCCTGCAAAGCCGCCCTCTTGCCGGGATCACATCGCTACATACCTGCCACGACAACCCTGCTGTAATTTGGGTAAGCAATTGTTAAGGAGGTGTTTATGGGCGAGAATGGGCGCAAGAAGATTGAACTCCCCGTCAGCGTAACCGTGCGCGATTTGGCGCAGAAAATGCAGACAAGCCCGATCCAGGTCATCAAGATTTTGATGGCCAATGGCGTCATGGCCAACATCAACCAGCAGATCGATTTTGACACCGCTGCCATTGTGGCTGATGAGCTGGGTTTTGATACCAACCTGGAGACTCCTGAAGAGGTTGTTGAAGAGGAAACCGGCGAGGTGCCGCTGTGGCGGCGCACGATCGCTAACGAAAATTCGGCCAACCTGGTCAACCGCCCTCCGGTGGTGACCATTCTGGGGCACGTGGATCACGGCAAGACCACTTTGTTGGATGCCATCCGCAACACAAACGTGGCGGGCGGCGAGGCGGGCGGCATTACGCAGCACATCGGCGCGTACCAGATTGACCACAAGGGCCGCTCGATCACTTTCCTGGATACGCCCGGCCACGCGGCCTTCACGGCCATGCGGGCGCGCGGCGCGCAAGGCGCTGACGTGGTGGTGCTGGTGGTGGCGGCGGATGACGGTGTGATGCCGCAGACCCGCGAGGCCATTGCCCACGCCAAAGCCGCGCGCGTGCCGATCATCGTGGCGTTGAACAAGATCGATAAAGCCGACGCCAACCCGGATTTCGTCAAACGCCAGTTGGGCGAGATGGACCTGGTGCCGGATGAATGGGGCGGCAGCACCCTGGTGGTGCCTGTTTCGGCCAAGCAGCGCATGGGCATGGAAGACTTAATGGAAGCCATCCTGCTGACCACCGACAGCCTGGACATTCAGGCCAACCCCAAGGGCAAGGTGCTGGGCACGGTGGTGGAAGCGCAGGTGGACCGCGCCCGCGGCGTGGTGGCGACTTTGCTGGTGCAAAACGGCACCCTGGAAACCGGCGATACTATTGTGGCGGGCACGTCGCACGGCAAGCTGCGCGCCTTGTTTGATTTCCGCGGTCGCAAGATCCGCTCGGCGGGACCCTCTACGCCGGTGCAGGTGCTGGGCTTGAACGAAGTTCCCGTGACCGGTGAGATCTTCACCACCTACGCTTCAGACCGCGAGGCGCGCGTGGTGGTGGACGAGCGGAAAGCATCGGCGCAGCTCAAGGCTGCCAGGGCCCCCAAGGCCACCCTGGAAGAACTGTTTGCCAAGGTTCAGGCCGGCGAGGAAAAAGAGCTGCGTCTGATTTTGAAAGCAGACGTGCAAGGCTCGCTGGAGCCGATTACCAACTCGGTCAACGAGTTGAAAAAGACGGGCACCTCCATCACGGTGTTGTATGCCGAAACCGGCAACGTGACCGAAAACGATGTGCTGCTGGCATCGGCCTCCAAGGCCATCGTCATCGGCTTCAACGTGACCGCCGATGCAGCCGTGCGGCGCATGGCTGAAACGGAAGGCGTTTCGGTGCGGTTGTATGAGATCATCTACCGTCTGATCGAAGACCTGGAGAAGGCGCTCACCGGTATGCTGACGCCCGAGTTCAAGGAAACGGTGATCGGTCATGCCACGGTCATGGCGGTGTTCAGCATTTCCAAGGTCGGAAACATCGCCGGGTGCAAGGTGACCCAGGGCGAGATGCGCCGGAATGGCAAGATCCGCGTGGTTCGCAACGGAACCGTGCTTCACGAAGGTGAAATGTCCTCTCTCAAGCACATGAAAGAAGACGTGCGCGAGGTGCGCACCGGGTTCGAGTGCGGGGTAGCGTTGAAGAGCTTCAATGATTTTGCCCAAGGGGATATTTTGGAGTGTTACGTGGTTGAAAAGACGGCCTAGGTCCGTCATGCAAGAAATGGTTTGAGGTAAGAACATGCCGTCTAAAATCAGAATGAAGCGAATTTCTGAACGGGTGCGAGAAGAGCTTTCCGAGATGTTGGTCAAGGAAGTGGCTGATCCGCGCCTGGCGGGAATCCAAATAACGGACGTGAAGGTGGACCGCGAACTGGCCTTCGCGGATGTGTTTGTCTCGGCGGTGGAAGGCGCGGACCGTTCGGCGGAGGTGCTGCGAGGCTTGAATCACGCGGCGGGTTATTTCCGCTCTGAGCTGGCGGCGCGCGTGGATTTGCGCGCTTTCCCCAAGCTGCGCTTCCATTGGGACCCCACGCCCGAGCATGCCGATCACATTGAACGGCTGTTGGCCCAAATCCGCGCCGAATCGCCTGCGCCTGCCGAAACACCCACCGAAGACGCGGAGGACGATGCGGATGAAGCCTGAGTCGGCCAGGGGGGTGGTGGGCGAAGCGCTGCGTAAAGCCGAGAACGTCCTGGTGGTGTCTCACATCCGCCCGGATGGAGACGCGATTGGGGCGCTGTTGGGGTTGGGGCTGTCGCTCCTTCAGGCCGGAAAAACCGTGCAAATCGTTTCGCGCGATGGCGTGCCGCCGAACCTGCGCTTTTTGCAGGGCAGCGAGCGCGTGCAGCGCTCGGTGACGGGCATGGCGCGCTTGATTGTGGTGGTGGACTGCTCGGACCTCGAGCGCACCGGCGATCTGCTGGAAGGCGAGATGGTGGACATTAACATCGATCACCATGTGACCAACCTGCACTTTGCCCGCCACAACCTGGTGGAGCCGAAGGCCGTGGCGACCAGCGCCATTTTGGCGGAATGCCTGCCGGAATGGGGCCTGCCGATGGATGCCAGCGTGGCCTCGGCTTTGCTGACCGGCATCATCACCGACACGATCGGTTTTCGCACCTCCAATATGAACCCGGCAGCCATGCGGTTGGCGGCGGATTTAATGGAAAAAGGCGCCAACCTGCCCGAAGTGTACCGGCGAGGACTGGTGCAAAAAACGTTTGAGGCGGCTCGCTTTTGGGGGGCGGGGTTGGTGCGCTTGCAGCGCAGCGACTCGCTGCTCTGGACGACGCTGCGCCAGGCGGACCGCCAGGAGGCAGGCTATCCCGGAAATGACGACGCGGACCTGGTGAATATGCTTTCTGGGGTAGATGGTGACATAGTGATTGTGTTTAATGAGCAGAAGAGCGGTAAAATTAAGGTAAGTTGGCGTGCCCGCCCAGGATTAGATATTTCTGTGCTGGCATTGCAATTCGGCGGTGGGGGACATCCTGCCGCGGCGGGGGCGGAAGTGCCGGGTAGTTTGTCGGATGTTGAGCATCGCGTGTTAGAAGCCACTCGAAAATTCCTGGATCAACAAGCCGGGACGAATGGAAAGGGAAACGCATGACCATGAATGACAATCCGATCGATGTAAGAAATGCAATTTCCGGTGTTCTGGTGGTAGACAAGCCGACCGGGCTGACCTCGCACGATGTAGTTCAGATCATTCGCAAGGGCACCAATATCCGCCGCGCCGGGCACACGGGCACGTTGGACCCGCGCGCCTCGGGCGTGCTGGTGGTTTTACTGGGGCCCGCGGTGCGGTTGAGCGAATACGTCTCGGCCTCGGATAAGCGCTACCAGGCGGTTTTGCGCCTGGGCTCGAGCACCGATACCTATGATGGGGATGGCCGGGTGATTAACTCGGCGCCCGTCGACCATATTACCGAAGAACAGTTTGAGCAGGAACTGCAAACGTTTGTGGGCGAAATTGAGCAAACACCCCCGCCCTATTCGGCCGTGAAGATCAAGGGGCGCAAGGCTTATGAAATGGCCCGCGAAGGCGAGGAAGTGGACCTGGCTCCGCGCAAGATTAACGTTTACAGCCTGGAATTGTTGGAATGGGCTCCGCCCGAGGCGGTGATTGATGTGTACTGCTCCTCGGGGACTTATGTGCGCTCGCTGGCGAACGACCTGGGCAACAAGCTGGGCTGCGGCGGTCATCTGGTGGGATTGCGCCGTACCAAGAGTGGACGCTTTACCTTGCGAGATGCCGTGCCGTTGCGCAAGCTGCGCGAGGCTTTTGAAACCGGCACCTGGTACCAGCACCTGATTCCGGCGGCGGAAGCGCTTTCGGATTGGCCCTCGTTGGAACTGACTCATGAGCAGGTGGAAGCCATCCGCCACGGTCACCGCATTGCCGCCGAAGCAGGCAGCCCAAGCCAGGCCTGCGGGGTGAGCGAGATGGGCGAATTGGTGGCCTTGTTGGTGCACGATCCAGAAACCAACGAGTGGCAGCCAAAGAAAGTCTTCTTCCAATCCTGAGAAAAAGGACTCTAAGGAACTTTCGGGCTGTCCATCATGCGCCATTCTTCATCCCTGAACGAACTTCACCTGGTGGACGCATTGGTGACCATCGGGACCTTTGATGGTGTTCATCTCGGGCACCAGGCGATTTTGCGGCCCTTGGTAACCGCGGCGCACGAAGCCGGCGTTCCGGCGGTGGTGGTCACGTTCACGCCCCCGCCCGGGATCATGTTGCGGGGGATTACAGAAGGGTACGCCTTGACGGGCGCGGATGAACGAGCCGGGCTGCTGGGCGAGTTGGGCGTCGATATCGTGGTGACGCTCCCGTTTGACCGCTCTCTGGCGAGCTTGAGCGCGGCAGAGTTCATGGGGCGGCTGAAAGAATCGCTGGGCGTAAAGCAATTGTGGGTGGGCTACGACTTTGCCCTGGGGCGTGGGCGCGAAGGCGACATTCCCCATTTGCGCGCTTTGGGCGAGCAGATGGGCTATTCGGTGAAAGTGGTCGCGCCGGTCAAGACCGACAGCGCGCCGGTTTCATCCAGCCTGATCCGAACGCTGCTGCGCGAGGGCAATGTGACAGAAGCCGCCAGACTGTTGGGTCGCTTGTATGGCGCGAGCGGGCTGGTGGTGCATGGCGACGGGCGCGGAAGAGGCATTGGCATCCCCACCGCGAACGTGGATGCGCCCCTCGAGATGGTGATACCCGGCAATGGCGTCTATGCAACCTGGGCGATTCTGGAAGGGCAGCGTTACCCGGCGGTGACTAACATCGGCCTGCGGCCTACTTTTGTCAGCGGGCCCACCCGTCCGCGCATCGAGGCGCTGCTGTTGGATGTGGATCGCGACCTGTACGGGCAAACACTGCGGGTGGAGTTTGTGGAGTTCATCCGCCCCGAACAGCGTTTTGGATCGGTGCAGGAACTGCTGGATCAAATCGGGCGAGACCGGAATAAAGCCAGGGAGGTATTGGGCAATGAGCGCTGAACGGCAAGTGTATTTGCTGGACCCACAGGATTACCCGCCCGAGACGATCGCGGTGGCTTTCGCCAAAACCTCTCGCTCACCAGAAAGTTTTTTGAAGATTGCGGCGGAACTGAACGAAGAAAAAAGCGCTGAATTCCACGAGAAGTGGGTCGTGGGGTATGGGCACGCCTCGGTAGCGGAACACGCCGTTCTGCACATTGCCGTGGAAAACGTCTCGCGGCTGGCCGTGGAATCGCTTGAATCGAACCGGCTGGCATCTTACACCGAAAAATCGACCCGCTACCAAAAATGGGGGCCAGAGGATTTCTATGTGCCGCGCGAATTGGATGGACAGGATGAATTGCGCGGGCTGTATGTGGATACCTGTCGGATGCTGTTCGCCACCTACCACGAGATATTACGCCCGGTGAGGGACGTGATTGCGCGGCAAACACCCCAACGCGCGGGCGAAAGCGACGCGGCATTTGACCGGCGGGTGCGTTCCGATTACGTGGATGTGTGCCGTTTCCTGCTGCCGGCGGCCTCGTTGGCAAACGTGGGCGTCACGGTGAACGCGCGGGCGCTGGAACATGCGTTACGCAAGATGCTGTCTCACCCGTTGGAAGAAGTCCGTCAAATGGGCGAAGAGATGAAACGGGTGTCGGAAGCGCGTCTGCCCACGCTGATCAAATATGTGGAGCGGGTCCCGTATTGGCAAGAAGCCGCCCAACGCCTGATCGCCGCCGCGGGCGCGGTGAAATGGGAACCTGCCGATGAAGGCGATTGGCTCCGGTTGGTTGATTACGATCCCGCCGGAGAAGAGAAAGTGCTGGCGGCGGCTTTATATCGCTTTGGCGCTTTCAGCTTTGCGCAGGCGTTGGCGACTGTGCGCGCTGCCGGACCGGAAGGCCGAAAACAACTGATCGAGGCGCTCTTCGCGGGGCGAGGGAAGCATGATATGCCCCTCCGCGAGTTGGAGTATGCCGGATTTACGATCGATGTGACTCTGGACCAGGGTGGGTATTTTGAGCTCAAACGCCACCGTATGATGACGCAGACCACCCAGCCTTTGAGCACCTTGCTGGGCTATGCCGTGCCCAAGGCGGTGGTCGAGGCGGGCGTGGAAGACGCCTACCGCCGGGCCATGAACCGCGCTGACGCGGCTTATCGAAAGCTGGCGGATTTCCATCCAGATGTGGCTTCCTATGTGACGCCCAATGGGTATAATCGACGGGTGCTGCTTTCGTTGAACTTGCGCGGAGCCATGCACCTGGTGGGGTTACGCTCGGCGGCCAATGCCCATTTTTCGATTCGGCGGGTGGCCCAGCGCATCGCCGAAGAAATTCGCATAGTCGCGCCTTTGTTGGGGGGCTTTTTACCGGTGAACGCGGAAGAAACCTGGCAAGGAATTGAAACTCAGTTCTTTGCCGCAACGAAATAAATCATCGGGAGGGATGAAGTGAAGAATATATTCTGGAATCAAGAAGAACGGCGTTTGCGCGCATTTTGGCGTCTGGTCCTTTCATTGGCCGTGTTGGCAATTGTGGTACTGTCTCTGTCGGCTGTGGGATCGGCAATTGGAATGGGCATCTACCTGGCCACGGGGGGGCAACTCCCAGACATGACCCAGCCAAACGCGATGACGGAAATTCAAGAGCTGTCCTATGAACCCATCGTGCGCGTGTTTGCCATGGTCTTCCAGGGAATCGGCATGGTGCTGGGCGTTTTTGCCGCGGGCCGGCTGCTGGACCGGCGCAAGTTCAGCGATTTCGGCTTCCACATGAACAAACAGTGGTGGGCTGACATGGGTTTTGGCCTGGCATTAGGGGCTGTGTGCATGGTGTTCATCTTCCTGGTGGAGCTGGCTTTTGGCTGGATCACCGTGACGGATTTCGTCCAAGGCGGGCAGAGACTGTCGTTCGGAGCGGGCATCAGCCTGGCCTTGCTTCAGTTTATCATTGTAGGGGTTCAGGAAGAGTTGTTCTCGCGCGGCTACCAACTGCGCAACCTGGCCGAGGGCTTCAACTGGCGGGCCATTGGCCCCAAGGCTGCTTTGTTGATCGGTTACATCCTGTCTTCTTCGGTGTTTGGCCTGCTTCACCTGGGCAACCCCAACACTTCCGCCATCAGCACCATCAATCTGATTGTGGCGGGCCTGTTCTTGGGGCTGGGCTTCATCCTGACCGGCGAACTGGCTATTCCCATCGGGCTGCACATTACCTGGAACTTCTTCCAGGGCAACGTGTTTGGTTTCCCGGTGAGCGGCACGCAGGCTGGGGTGACCTTCATTGGCATCGAGCAGGGTGGGCCGGAGTGGATGACGGGCGGCGCGTTTGGTCCCGAGGCGGGCGTGATCGGCCTATTGGCCATTGCCCTGGGCTGCTGGTTGACCATTCTGTGGGTGAAGCGCACCCGCGGCACGGCGAAACTGCTGGAAAGCCTGGCAATTTTCAAGCCGCAGTTGGGAAAAGCCGCTGCGGCAGTCCAACCGCAAATTGAGGCAGTGGATGAAGTTAACCGAAGTATTGAGTAGGGTGGAAGAAGGCCGCAAGGCCTGGGTTGACCTGCTGGAATCTGTGCCGGTTGAACGCCGCGAGGAGCCGGGGGCTTGCGGCGAGTGGACCGCAAAGGATGTGCTGGTGCACATGAACTACTGGCAGGCGTACCTGGTGACCATGCTATTTACACTGCGACAGGGCGGGGCGGTTAAGACAGTCAACAGCGAGGCGGAGGTGCAAGAAAACAACCGCCGCTGGCACGAGCAAGGCAAAGACCGCCCCTGGGAGTTGGCCTGGGCTGACTCAGAAGGCGTACACCGGCAGATTCTCCGGCGGGTGAAAGAGTTCAGCGAAGAAGAGCTGAATCGCGTGAACTTGCATCCGGCGCTGGGAAAAAAGCCCCTGTGGCAGTGGGTTGCGCAAGATACCTGGGAACACGAGGAAGAACACGCGGCTATGATCCGCGAATGGCTGAAATGAACACCGGGCGGAAGAAAAGGCTGGATTGGGCGATAGAACGGGGGCGCGCAGCCGTGGAGTCGTTGGCGCAATCCAACCCTGGCGGGCGGTGGCGCGTTTGGACCTGGGTATGGATCGCGCTGATCTACTTGCTGGGCTTGCTGTGGTTTGGGGTTTTCTTCGAGTGGGGCAAGCACGGACTGTTCTTCCATGATTGGGCCGATATTACCGGGCCGCGTTGGCAGTTTCTGCGCATGGCAGTGCTTTCGGGGCAGCTTCCCCTGCACATCTCCGATCCATCCACCATGCACGGGTTCACGGTGCGCTATCTGTCTGTGCCCGATACCTTGATCTCGCCGCAGTATTTGCTGTTGGCGGGGTTGTCCATTCCGCGATTCAATCTGGTCAACGTCTGGCTGTTATATACGTTGGGCTTCGCGGGCCTGCTTCTGCTGCGCCGGAAACTGAAGCTCTCTGTGCTGGTTTTCGCTGGGATGGCCCTGCTGATGAATTTCAACGGCAACTTGTTGGCGCATTACAGTGTGGGGCACACCAGTTGGGGCGGAACATTCCTGTTTCCGTGGTTCGTCTGGCTGACGCTGCGAGCGTTGGAGGGTGACCGTTCGTGGAAGTTGATTTTGGGAATGGCTGCCACGCTGACGGTAATCTGGCTGCAAGGGTCATTCCACCAATACCTTTGGCTGCTGATCATGGTCGCGTTGCTGGGGGTGTTTGTGCCGCGAACCTTTTGGACCATGCTAAAAGCTGGGGTGGGGGCCTTGCTGCTGAGCGCGGTACGCCTTTTTCCGGCGATGCTCTTATACGGCACGTACAGCGCCAGCTTTGATAACGGCTACCCCTCCGTGTGGGCTTTGGTGGATTACCTGGTGCGTATTGCTGATCCACTGGAAGACGGTTACTTTCATACCGGGTTGGGCGTTCCGATTGGGGCGTGGGAACTGACCTGGTTTGTTGGGTTGGCGGGGGCACTGGCCCTGCTGTATTACGGCCTGTTCCGCGGGCTGGCAACCAGGGGAGCGCCCTACCGCGGGTTGAGCGGACCGCTGGGGGTGATGACTTTGCTGACCATGGGCGGGGTGTTCGGTCTGCTGCGCAGCCTGCCCATCCCCATCATCCAGGGCGAGCGGGTTTCATCGCGGATGATCAGCGTGGTACTGGCTTTTCTGATCGTTCTGGCGGCGGAGCGATTGCAGCGGCGGTTAGATCAAACGGACCAGCCGTTGGCCGCGGCGGGGGCGGTTCTGCTGGGATTGGGGTGGGTGGCTGCGGATTTGTGGCAGAACCTGAACGCCTGGCGGCTGGGCGTGGCTGAAAAAGTGTTTTGGTGGCTCTATTACGACTCGGAGAAATGGTACCCGGCCAACGATTGGGGCGACACGGTTTATATTGGGCTGGTCTTTGGCGGGTTGGCGGTTTCGTTGATCACGCTGGGAGTCTTGGTGTGGTTGGCCCACAAAAGGACGGGGAAATCAGCCTCAACAGGGTCCCCTAACGCGTGAATATCACCCCGATCATTCCCTGTTTAAAACTCTTGACAAGGGCCGGGATTCTCTTATAATCATTCAAAATTGATCCTTCAAAGACGTTGAAGAGGGCGAGTAGGCGCAGCAAAGACGGCTCAGAGAGCAGGTGAAAGGTGAAAACCTGTCCGAACCGCAGCGCTGAATGGACCTTGGAGTTGCAGGGAGAACGGCCAATTGGCCCAGTAGCCCGCGCCGGAGTTGCCACCGTTATCAAGGTAAAGGGTATCGCGATTTGATCGCCGTACCCGAAAGAGTGAGGCTGGCTGGTTCCGTTGTGTATCACAACGGGATTTTTTGTTAAGCGGCCTAAGCTGGGTGGCACCACGGACTACGCGTTCGTCCCATGTGGGATGGAACGCGCTTTTTGTTTAATGGACTGGAGGACGAAATGGACACAAAACCCATCGTTTTAACCGGGCATCGCCCCACCGGGCCGCGCCATATTGGGCATCTGGTGGGAACGCTGACCAATTGGGTCGCCCTCCAAGATAGTCACGCTTGTGTGTTCCTGGTGGCGGATTTGCACGTGCTGACCACCGACTTTGCCCACCCCGAGCAGGTGCGAACCAACACCCTGGAGATCGTTTTCGACTGGCTGGCGGCGGGAATCGACCCGCAGCGCGCGTGCATCGCGTTGCAGTCGGCGCTGCCTGCCCACGCCCAACTGGCGGTGTTGCTGAATAACCTGGTGACTGTCTCGCGTCTGGAGCGCGTGCCCACTTATAAAGAGCAGGTCCAACAATTAAATTTGCAACCCTCAACCGGCTTGCTGGCTTATCCGGTGTTGCAAACGGCGGATATTCTGGCCTATCGAGCCAACCGGGTGCCGGTGGGGGAAGATCAACTTCCCCATATTGAACTGTGCCGTGAGGTGGCCCGCCGGTTCAACCAGCTTTATGGCCCCACCTTTCCCGAGCCGGAGGGGATGCTTTCGGTCATGCCGCGCCTGCCAGGAATCGATAACCGCACCATGCACACCTCCTATGGGAACGCCATCTTCCTCCGCGACAGCGCAGAGGAGACCACCCGTAAGGTGATGAGCATGTACACCGACCCGACCCGCATCCATCCGACCGATCCCGGGCACATCGAAGGCAATCCGGTGTTCGTGTACCACGACCTGTTCAATGCGAACGGGTCTGAGGTGGAGGAGTTGAAAGAGCGCTATGTGTTGGGTAAGGTGGGCGACGTGGAGGTGAAGCGGCGGCTGGCGGCTGCTCTGAATGCCTACCTGGCTCCAATGCGCGAAAAGCGGGCGGAATTTGCGGCTCAACCGGGTCGGGCGATAGAAATTCTGCGCGAGGGCACGGCTCGTGCCAGGATGGTCTCGCAGGAAACGCTGGAACTGGCGCAGGAGCGCATGGGTCTGCGAGCGAGCGAGGTGCTGGGCGCGGCGCCGCTGGCAATATGACATCGAGTTTACCCGCAACCGCGGAGATAACGAACGTTTTATCCAACATGCCGGAGGCGAAAAACCGAAGGCGCAATCATCCAAAGGAGGAAGCCATGTCTGAGAGAATTCGTTTCGAGTTAGGTGAGTCGGATATTCCGAAGTTTTGGTACAACATCAACGCCGATAGCAACATTCCCCCGGCGCCTGTGTTGAACCCGGCCACGAAAGAGCCGGTGACCCCCGATTTTTTGTCGGTGCTGTTTCCCATGGAGTTGATCCTGCAGGAAATCAGCACAGAACGATACATTCAGATTCCAGATGAGGTGATGGAGGCTTATAAGCTTTTCCGGCCTACGCCCCTGCTGCGCGCGCGCCGCCTGGAGAAAGCCTTGGGAACCCCCGCGCACATCTATTACAAATACGAAGGCGTGTCGCCGGTAGGCAGTCACAAAGCCAATACGGCTATTCCGCAGGCGTTTTATAACAAGATCTCCGGAACGCATGCTTTGACTACGGAAACCGGAGCCGGACAGTGGGGCTCGGCGCTTTCGATGGCTTGCGGGTTCTACGACCTCGCCCTGGAAGTGTATATGGTGCGTGTGTCGTACGACCAGAAGCCTTACCGTCGTTTCATGATGGAAACCTTTGGCGCGCAGGTGTTCGCCAGTCCGACCAACCTGACCAATTCCGGGCGCTCGATTTTGGCGCAGGATCCCGATAGCCCTGGCTCGCTGGGCATCGCCATCTCGGAGGCCGTGGAAGTGGCGGCCTTGTCGGGTGGAAAGAAACATTATTCGCTGGGCTCAGTGCTGCATCATGTGCTGCTGCACCAGAGTGTGATCGGCGAGGAGTCCTTGAAGCAGATGGATATGGCTGGGGAGTACCCGGATGTGGTCATTGGCTGCGTGGGCGGCGGGTCCAATTTCGCTGGTATCGCCATGCCATTCTTGCGCGAGAACCTCAAGAATGGTCAGCGCACGCGGCTGTTGGCGGTGGAGCCCACCGCGACACCCTCGTTGACCCGCGGCATCTATGCTTTCGATTACGGCGACACGGCCAAGATGGCCCCGATCGTCAAGATGCACACGTTGGGGCATGATTTTATTCCGCCGGCTATCCATGCCGGAGGGCTGCGCTATCACGGCATGGCTCCCACGTTGTGCTCGTTGTACGATGCCGGCTTGATCGAGGCCACGGCCGTGGGACAGGTGGAGGTGTTCGAGGCGGCCCAGCTCTTTGCGCGCAACGAGGGCATTTTGCCCGCCCCAGAGTCGTCACATGCCATCCGCGCGGCCATTGACGAGGCGTTGAAAGCCAAAGAGACGGGTGAAAAGAAGGTGATTCTGTTCAACCTGTCGGGGCATGGGCACTTCGACCTGGTGTCGTACAATAAGTTCAATTCGGGCCAGCTCGAAAATTACGATTATCCCGAAGAAGCCATCGCAACCATCCGAGAGCGACTGCCGCAGGTAGCACTATAACGACCAGGGGGGGCGATCAGATGGACTTTTTCGGCCCCCCTCATTTTTCCCTCTCATGAAGCGAATACTCCGAGCTGTTTGGCAGCGGGGTGGGCCAAACAGCTCGGATGATGAAATGCAGCGGTGGCAAAGTCGTTCGGTTGTCTAAAAATCGCAGAATGTCTGATATATGATACGTTTACCTTGTGACAGCCAGCCTCGGGGCGGGATCAACTTCCTCTATCTCTGGTATACTTTCTGAATACCCCTTTTGAACAACACAACGGTTTCTGATGGAGATGGCGATGGCAAAATCCCCCTTTCTTGAACGCTTATCTGCTGGAAAAGCTCTCGTGCTGGATGGCGCTACGGGCACAAACTTACAGACGCGTGGGCTGCCGGTGGGTACGCCTTCTGATTTATGGGTGATGGACAATCCCGAGGCGGTTCTGGCCTTGCACCGCGAATTCGTGGCGGCGGGCTCGGACTTGATTCTGACCAACACCTTCGGCAGCAGCCGCATCCACCTGGGTCATGCCGGGTTGGCGGAACGCTTTGAAGCGACCAACCGCCAGGCGGTGGCGCTGGCGCGGCAGGCCGTGGAGGGGACCGGCGTCATGGTGGGTGGGTCGTTGGGGCCTTTGGGCGAGATGGTGGAGCCGTTGGGCTCGCTGCCCGAGGCTGACGCTCAGGCAGAATACGCGGCTCAGGCCCGATTGTTGGTGGAGGCCGGGGTGGACGCGCTGGTGATTGAAACGCAGTTTGACCTGGTGGAAGCCAGGGCGGCGCTGCGCGGGGTGCGTTTTGCCACGGAATTGCCGGTGGTGGTTTCGTTTAGTTATGACCGCGGAACCCGCACGATGATGGGCGTCAAGCCCGGCCAGATGGTGCAGGTTTTTGCCGAAATGGGGGTGGCGGCGGTGGGTATCAATTGCGGTCGCAGCGTGGATGAGAATTTCAAGGTGTTGCAAGAGGTGCGCGCGTTGACGGATTTGCCGGTCTGGTTCAAGCCTAACGCGGGGTTGCCCCAGGCCCAGGCAGATGGCAGCCTGGTCTACTCGGTGAGACCGGAAGACATGGGCGCGCAAGCCAAGCTCTGGTTGGCGGCGGGCGCGAACCTGGTGGGCGGATGCTGCGGCACTTCGCCCGATCACCTCCGGGCCATTGCGCAGGCTGTGAAAGGTCAATGAACCAACGCCTCACCGTGACCCTGCAGCCAGCCGGCCGCCGGGTAGAAGTGGAGCCTGGGACCCATTTGCTCGAAGCCGCGCAAAAAGCGGGCATTGAAATGGTGGCTTCTTGTGGCGGGATTGGTATTTGCGCCACTTGTCGGGTGCGGGTGGTGGACGGAGAGGTCACCCCGCCGGGATCCACGGAGGTGGAAGAGTTGGGCGCGGAGCAGTTGGCAGCCGGATTCCGGCTGGCCTGCCAGACTGTGCCATTGGGAGACGTGCGCCTGGAGATTCCGAAAGAGTCTCTTTTGGCCGGTCAGCAAATGCAGGTGGAGGGGCGCGTAGGCTGGGTGGAGGTCGACCCTCCAGTGCGCGGGGTGGATATCCACCTGGAGCCGCCCGCGTTGGACGATTTGCGCTCAGACACCAGCCGGGTGAACGAAGCATTGGTCAGGTTGGGCTATGCGCCGGTGAAGGCTGGACCGAAGCTGCTGGAGGCCCTGTCACAGCGCCTGCGCGCCCAGGGATGGCAGGCTCGCCTGGCCCTGCGTCCGGGCTCCGAGGCGTGTGACCTGGCGGCGGTGCTGCCAGTAGGCGCGCCGCTGTTGGGGCTGGCGGTGGATATGGGTTCGACCAAGCTGGCGGTTTTCCTGGTGAACCTGGAGAGCGGATTGGTGCTGGGACAGGCTGGGGTGATGAACCCGCAGATTGTTTTCGGCGACGACGTGGTTAGCCGGATTGCATTCGCCAACAAGAGCGCCGAAAATCGCAAGCTGCTGCAAACTCGACTGGTGGATGCGCTGAACCAGGCGGTGGTGGAATTGTGCGCCAAAGAAAACGGCTGCGAGGAGCAAATCGTTGAGGTGGTCGCCGTGGGGAATACGGCCATGCATCACTTGTTCTGCGGATTGCCGGTGGAACCGTTGGGCGGCGCGCCTTACGTTCCAGTCGTCTCGGAAGCGTTGTGCTTTCCGGCGGCGGAGGTGGGGTTGGCGGCGGCTCCAGGGGCAAACGTGTACCTGCCGCCCAACATCGCCGGGTATGTGGGAGCCGATCATGTGGCGGCGCTGTTGGCGACCCAATCATACATGGATGGGCATACCACGATGGTGGTCGATATTGGCACCAACACCGAAATCAGCTTGAGGTATGCGGGGCGGGTACTGTCCTGCTCGTGCGCTTCGGGCCCTGCGTTTGAGGGCGCGCACATCCGCGACGGGATGCGCGCCGCGCCGGGGGCGATCGAGCGGGTGCATGTCGACGCGCAGGGCGTGCGCGTGGTGACCATTGGCGGGCAGCCCGCGGTGGGTATTTGCGGATCGGGCATCCTCAACGCGGTGGCAGAGATGCTGGACGAGGGGCTGTTGGATGCGCGGGGGGTGCTGAATGTCAAAGATGGGCGCGTGCGCTCGGGCAATGGGCGGGCTGAGTTTTTGCTGGCGCCCGCCGCCCAAACCGGGCACGGGCGCGATATTGTAGTCACGCGGAAGGATGTGAACGAGATTCAACTGGCCAAAGGCGCCATCCGCGCTGGTCTGGAAATCTTGTTGGCCGAAGCCCATCTCTCCCCGGATGAGGTAGAAGACTTTATAATTGCGGGAGCGTTTGGCACGTACCTGGACCTGAACAGCGCGCTGCGGGTGGGCATGTTTCCCAGGCTGCCGCTGGAGCGCTATCACCAGGTAGGGAATGCGGCGGGTGTGGGCGCGCGGTATCTGCTCCTTTCGCGGAGGAAACGCGAGGAAGCCCGGAAGATTGCGTCCGCTGTTGAATACGTGGAATTAACGACGACTCCCGAGTTTACACCCCGATTTGTAGAAGCGATGTATCTTCAAGAGTAATTTTTAGATGGATCATCCATGGACAAGGAGAAGCGTAATGGAAGAGCGGATCAAAGCAATTTATGACTGTGTTGTCAACGGAGATAATAACGGGATTCAGGCAGAGGTGAACGCCGCGCTGGCGGAAGGCGTAAACCCTTCAGCGATCCTCAACGAGGGGCTGATCGCTGGAATGGGCGAGGTGGGACGGCTGTTTGAGGAGGGCGAGTTCTTTGTGCCCGAAATGCTGATCGCGGCGCGGGCCATGAAGAGCGCAATGGCGATTCTCAAGCCGCACCTGGGATCGGGCGAGGTGGGCGCCGCGGGCAAGGTGATCATCGGCACGGTGAAGGGTGATTTGCACGATATTGGCAAGAACCTGGTGGGTTTGATGCTGGAGGGGGCGGGCTTCCAGGTGGTGGACCTGGGCTCGGACGTGCCAGCCGAGAAGTTTGTCGCGGCAACCCAAGAGCATTCCCCCAATGTCGTCGCCATGTCGGCTTTGCTGACCACGACCATGGTGAACATGAAGTCTACGGTGGCGGCATTGGAAGCTGCTGGATTGCGCGATCAGGTGAAGATTATGATCGGCGGCGCCCCGGTGACAGATGCCTTCGCCAGCCAGATCGGCGCGGATGGATATGCTCCAGACGCCAGCCGGGCGGTGGCCCTGGCCAAGGCATTGACAGCATAGCTTTGCCCCTCACTCTTGTAAATTTCTGACCCTCCCCCAGCTAAGCACCGGCAATACAACAGGACTACATGTGCTGTGGGAGGGTAGGGTGGGGGCTTATTTCACCAAAGGAATCTGCATCCGGTGGGAGGCTGCGCACATGGCGCAAGTAAGCCACGGTGCGGATGTCGTCTTCGAGCGGATAAGCATACCCCAATAAATCGGCCAACTCCTGGCCGATTTTCCGCGTCAGGGTCAGGGCTGTGAACAAGGCCTCCCAGATGTCTTGGTAGTCCGCGCCTGCAAAGGTGGCGCGGTACTGATCCCATGTCGGCGAAGGGAGATATTTTTTGAGCCATTTCCCGTGGTAGCCTGGGTTGATCTGCCAATCATTGAGCGAAGCTGCATACCAGGACACCACCTTATCCAGGGCGTCGCGGATGATGGTTTCGAACATGAATTTCACGTAAGGGAGTTCGTCTCGCCAGATGCCTTTGGCCACGTTGTTAGAGCACCAAAAGATTTCGTTGACAGCCTCGTTCCATTCTTTCCGCGATGGACGGAGGGTGAGGTAACCCGAGTCTGAGGTGGGCGGGATGGGAGGAACCTTGGAGTCTTTGTCCAACAGAACAACGGTCATCGAGTCGTTGGGCAGGTGGGGCAAGATGCCCAAAGGGTTAAAAGCCAGATCGATGCGCACCCCGTCTTGAAAAAGCATCAGGAAAATGCAGCCATCCAGATCGTATTCCGTAAAATCATTTTGCTGGAGGATGACCAATTCGCCGAAGGTGGAAATCCAGGATTGATTTTCCACGTAAGCACGAGGGTTCGATGTGAAGCAGACCACATCGTAATCCTGAAAGAAATCTTTGGGGGCGTTGGGGTTGGCTCGCGAGCCATTCATGGTGACGGCGCGAATATCTTCGCGGGCGCGGGCAAAATCGAGGATCTGTTGGAAAACTTGCGTTTCGTTGCGCATAGGAACCTCATGAACTGGGATGAAGATGATTATACCTGTTGCCTGTTGAGTCTTCTCCAAAAGGTGAAATCTACCACGGCCGTTCCCAAAGCATCCAAAAAATAGATATTGTCAATCGATTAAATGTATAATAGGCGTATCTCATAACTGCTCCGAGGCTGCGAAAAGCTTCTTTGGCGTCTCGCTGAGTAGTTACCCGATGTTCTTTGAACAGGAGCGGTGCAAAATGGCTGTAATGCGTGAACGTCCGTATAGTTCGCAAAATTTTTTGGTGGACCTGGGCACGGGGGACGCCAACAGCGTCGAGGCGGGCTTCAGCGAAGTGATCTTCCCCGATGCGCGCGTGCAGGTGGGCGAGTATCGCAGCGGGAATGAGCGCGAAAACAACAAGCGCAAAGTTACCCTGACAACCGAGTATGGCAATCTGATCCTCAAGCGGGGAGTGATTGGGTCCTTGTCGTTGTACGAATGGTGGAACGCCGTGCGCAATGGGGATCAGGGCGCAGTGCGCAACATTCAGATTCGTCTGCTAAGCGAGGACATGACCCAAACCGTACTGACCTGGAAATTCCATCAAGCGCGAATTGTGGCGATTACCTATTCTCCGTTGAACGCCTGCGCGCCAGAAGTTTTGACAGAAATTGTCGAGCTGGCCTTCGAGCGCATGGAAATGGAGTAATCTCGCCTCGCCGCTACAAGGCGCTTTTGCCGGGCGCAAGGATAGGCTTGCCAACCGCAGCGTTTCCACGGATAATTGGTTTAGACCCGTGAGGACTCAGGGGCTTTTTCATCGTTGGCTGAAAAGTCAGTACGCTTTGCCCAAAACTAACCCGGAGGAGACGGCATGACCAAAAAGGCGTTCGTGAGCGGTTGTTTTGACCTGCTGCACAGCGGACACGTGGAGTTCTTTCAAGCAGCAGCCCGCTACGGCGACCTCTACGTAGCCCTTGGCTCGGACCGGACGGTATACGAGCTCAAAGGCCGCCCGCCGGTGAACAATGAGCAGGAACGCCTGTTTATGGTGCAGTCGGTGGCGGCGGTAAAACGGGCCATGGTCTCCCGCGGCTCGGGCATGTTGGATTTTGTTGATGAGCTGAAAGAAATTCGCCCCGATTATTTCATTGTTAACGAGGATGGGAACACCCCCGATAAGCGAAAACTGTGCACTGAGTTGGGTATCGAGTACGTGATCCTCCGGCGCGAGCCGCATCAGGGGCTTGCGCCGCGTTCTACAACCACCCTGCGCACTGTGGTCAACATCCCTTACCGCATTGATGTGGCGGGTGGCTGGTTGGATCAGCCCTTCGTTTCCAAATACTACCCTGGCGCGGTGATTGTGCTGGGCATCGAGCCGACCATCGAATTCAATGAGCGCAGCGGAATGGCGACCAGCACCCGGCGTAAGGCAATTGAATTGTGGGGGCCGCGACTGCCAGCGGAAGACCCGGCCAAGCTGGCAAAGATCTTGTTCTGTTATGACAACCCCCCGGGAACCCAGGAGATTTCTGGGTCGCAGGACGCCATTGGGTTAATGATGCCGGGGGTCAATTACGGCTATTATCAAGGGCAGTATTGGCCTGCCCGGATCGAATCAATCAACGATGAGTTGACCCTGCAATTCATGGAGCAAGCTTTTTACCTGATTCCATTGGGACCGCGCCAGCACAACTACCACGTTCTCGAGGGGACGCGGATCGATGAAGCCGGGGCCAGAGCGCTCTCGGTGGCCACCGATGACTGCTGGAGGGCGATCAAAGAGCGGGATTTGGCGGGCTTTGGGCGAGCGGTGCGCATGTCTTACGAGGCGCAGATTGCCATGTTCCCCAATATGGTCAGCCCGGTGATGAACGAGTTGATCGACAGATATCGCGACCAGGCGTACGGATGGAAGGTTTCCGGGGCGGGCGGCGGGGGCTATCTGATTCTGGTGGCCGACCATCCCATCGAGAACGCGCTGCGGATTGTGGCGCGGCGGCGTTTGGATTAGCGCCGGGCGTCTTTCCGCTGGAAAGGCGGCTTCACTGCGCTGTCCAAGAGCAGGCCGTAGCGGTCGGGGCGACGGTAAGCGTTGCCCCAAATTTCGTGCTCCCGGCTGGCGCGCAGGGCCGTCAGGTCGAAATGGGCCAGGTAGATGCCTTCCGTCTGTCCGGCCTGGACAAGGATCATATCCCGCGAGCCTTTTTCATCGTAAGGAATGCCATCATAGGCGATGGAATGACCGTTTTCTTGCGGGGCGGCGAAGTTGGCCAGGGCAATGCCGAGCATATTTTCGTAGGCGCGAGCCTGGAGCTGGCCAAGGCGCAGTTGTTCCATTTCGCAGGCGTTAGGCACCAGCAAAATCTCAGCGCCTTTGAGCATGAGGATACGGGCCGATTCGGGAAATTCTCGGTCGTAGCAGATCATCGCGCCGACCTGAACGGGGCCGGCGGCGGTGTCTAGGGTGCAGACATAAAAATCATCGCCACGGGTGATCGCGGATTCGGGGCAAAAGTCGCAGGTGTGCACCTTCGCGTAGAGCAAGACGACTTCGCCAGAGCGGTCGATGAGCGCCAGGCTGTTGCGCGGGCCGTTGGGAGTCTTTTCCAGAAAGGTCAGGCCGATGGCCATGCGCAGCTCTTGGGCCAGGGCTTGAAAATGGCGCACGAAAGGGCTTTCGAGCGTTACGGCTTGAGCGGCCCAATCCTCCATCGCGCCGGGTTGGGCAGGGTCGAAGAAGCTGTAGCCGATATTCCACATCTCGGGGAAGAGGGCCACATCCGCGCCCTTGGCCGCGGCGTGGCGGCAGTAAAATTCGCCTTTGGTCCGGTTGGCTTGCTGGTCTGTGCCGGCAGAAGCCAGTTGCAGGATGGCCACGGTGAAGGTGGGCATGGGACCTCCTAGAAGAACAGCCGCACCCCCAGCCCGATGACGATGAGGTTGCCGAGCAGACTGGTGAGCACGCGGAACTGGGGTGACAGATGGCGATGGGCCAGCGCGCCCACCCCGGCGAGTAAGCTTTGCCAGGATAGGGATGCCAGGGCGGCTCCGATGACGAACAGGAGCCGGGCATTCCAGGTAGGAACGAAGGCATTGCCGCCCAAAATCAATGCGGCAAAGTAGGTGATGGTGAGGGGGTTGAGTAGGGTGAGTCCGACAAAGCGCAAGTAGATTTTTATGGGGGGACGTTGATCGATGGCCACCGGAGCATCTTGCGCGGTGGTTCGTTCGCGGCGGAGTTGCCAAAGGCCGTAAGCGCCCAAGGCCACCAGCACCAGCCCGCTGACCAGCCGCAAGATGTCGGCGGCGGGGGCCAGGCGGGCGGCCAGCGCCTGACCTGCGATGGCCGCCAAAACAGCATAGATCAGGTCGGCGGTGGCTGCTCCTGCTCCGGCGGCAAAGCCAGCAGAAAACCCGCGCCGCAGACCGGCTTCGACGATGAGTATAGCGATGGCCCCCACGGGGATGGCGATGCCATACCCGGCGAGGATGCCTTGCAGCAATGCGTCCATAATGGAGAATTGTACCAGACAATTCGGGTTAGGCAGCGCATTCACGGAAAACAGAAAAACGGGTGTCGAAAGCGGTTGCGCTCCGTGCGTCCTTATCGGAATCGCATCTCAGAAGAAATATTGTTTTGACATTACTGCTCAGCCCTTTGGTGAAAGAGGCCGAATTTGAGGTGTTACACCTCAAATTCGGGGCTTTTCTACCTTAGCCTGGGTAGTTGCGTTTTGATAAAAGATCGTCAGGGGCGGGCTAGAGCGAAAAATCCGTTGTACGCTATAATGAATCAACGGTTCTATGTAGAGGTTGGAATAAAATTAAACCTCTGGTAGAACGGCTATCAATCATTCATCTCCCTCAAAGGACAACCTATGACTCCGAATCCTGTATTGCGAAAATTGGGTTTCTCCGACAGCGACCGGGTGGCCATCATCCACGCGGATGATGTGGGTATGTGCCAGGCCAGCGTGCAGGCTTACACTGAGCTGGAAGCGTTTGGATTGGTGTCTTGTGGAGCCGTGATGATGCCCTGTCCTTGGGCGTTGGAAGCGGGGAAATATGCCCGCGAGAATCCCCAGACCGATTTGGGCGTGCATTTAACCCTGACCTGTGAGTGGCAGTATTACCGTTGGGGGCCGATTTCGACGCGCGACCCAGCCAGCGGTTTGCTGGACGCAGAGGGATTCTTTCCGCGCAAGTCACGCGAGGTTCAAGAAACCGCCGACCCCCAGGCTGCCCGGCGGGAGTTGGAGGCGCAGATTGCCCGGGCGCGGGCGGTGGGGATTCCCATCACACACCTGGACACACACATGGGCTCAATCGTCCACCCCAAGCTGCTCAACCATTACATTGAACTGGGCGTGAGCACGCGAACCCCGTTGATGCTCTACCGCTGGGACGCCGCCACCTTGGAGGGGTTGGGGCTGGACGCCGACACCGCCGCGGGGGCGGCTGCGATGCTGCAAGGACTGGAAGCGCAGGGTTTTCCATTATTGGACCACATGTCCACCATCCACCTCGACAAGCCCGACGATCGTTTTGAGCAGGCCAAGGCCGCCTTTGCCGCGCTCAAGCCGGGCATTACCCACTTCATCATCCATCCGTCGGTGGACACGCCAGAACTGCGCGCCATCTCGCCCGATTACCGCGCCCGCGTGGAGGACTACCGCACCTTCCTGCGCGAGGACCTGCGCGATGCCATCCAATCGATGGGCATCCACGTCATTGGATACCGAAAACTATGGGAACTGCTGAACTGAGGTGAGAACCATGCAAATCAATGAAGCCGCCAGGCCGGTGAAACTTAGCCTGGGATACAAGGTGGTGTGGGGCATCGCGGCGCTGGGCACATCGCTCATTTCGGGCGTATATGGGGCGATGCTGACAATTTTCTATCAGGATTACCTGGGCGTTTCGGCCAAATGGATCGCGGCTGCCTCGTTGATCTATGCCATCTGGAACGCAATTAACGACCCGCTCTTTGGGTACATCACCGACAGCACGCGGTCGAAACACGGGCGGCGCATCCCCTACATGCGCTACACAGCTCCCTTCCTGGCACTCACCTTCGTCCTGGTGTGGTTGGCCCCACAGGGGGCCGGCGACACGACCCTCTTTATCTGGATGCTGGCGACGATGCTGTTGTACGACACCTGCTACACCATGATCGGGTTGGTCTATTCAGCCCTGCTGCCTGAGGTGAGCGAGTCGGACTCGGAGCGCAACGGGCTGCAAATTTCTTCCTCTTTGTTTGGGCTGCTGGGCACGCTGCTGGGTTTCATCATCCCCGATCTGGTTCGCCCCAAGACTGGCGATGTTTCGTTTTTGCCCTTCCGGGTGGCAATGATTGTAATTGCCGTGGTGGCCATGGTGTTGATCATCAGCACCACGTTGAAGGTCAAGGAGCGGCGCGAGTTCACCCAGGTGGATAAGCCTTTGCCGCTGGGCCAGGCTCTTCGCTATACCTTCACCAGCAAATCCTTCCTGGTGCTGGTGTCGGCGAATTTCATGTCGATTCTGATGCAGTCTTTGCTGTTGGGAGCCATCTTCTACCTGGCGGATTACGTAATGAAGATTAGCACCATGATTCTGCTGGCTTGCCTGTTCATTCCGTTGATCATTGGGGTGCCTATCACCACGCTGATCCGCAGGCGGCTGGGCGTGGTGGGCGCGCAGCAACTGCTGTTGGTGATCGCCGGCATTGGCCTGACCCTGGTGGCGATTGTGCCCACGGCGCTGATTCCGGTGTGCATCGCACTGGCGGGGTTTGGCCTGTCGGGACCGCAGACGCTGACCAACTTGCTCTTTGCTCAAGTAGCGGATGAGGATGAATTACGCACCGGTGTGCGCCGGGAAGGGGCTTTCTTTGGGGTGAATGCGTTGGTCACCAAACCGGCCCAGTCGGTGGCGATTGCTCTGACACCTTTCATCCTGGAGGCGACGAATTTCGTCACGCGCGAGCAGAACGCCGGAGTGGCTTTCCTGAACCAGCCCGAGAGCGCCCTGGTTGGCATTCGTGCCGTGGGCGGGTTGATCCCCGGCGTGGCGATGCTGCTTGGGGCGATCATTTTGATCTGGTATCCCCTACGCGGTGAGAAACTGGCGATAATCCAGCAAAAGGTGCTGGAATTGCACGCCAAGAAGCACGCCATGTTGAAAGACTAGTAAAAGCAGAATAGAAGCGCCGAAAAGGCGCGAAGGAACACAGCGCAGAAAAGAGGAAGTGAAGTGTGCGAAATGCCGCGTCACTTCCTCTGCTTTTTCTCCGGAAACGTTTCCCACCCTCTGCGCAGTTCCCTTTTCTCTTGATGATTGGCATAGGTCTTGCACAGATCGTTAATACCTATCCTAAAAATCGAAAGGGAAGCAATTTTATGGCGTTTGGGGTCGTTTCGCGACCGCAAACACCATAAAATTGCAAACCTCCCCAAAAATTTTGGGATAAGTTTCTAGTGGGCATCCAACGAATGATTCACAAGCGAGAGTGCAACTATGGTTATCCCTACTGACAACCAGCCTGGGCAGATCGAAACAATGGTGATTGACTGTATCCGCGTGATTGCTCGTTTTAGCGGGGCAAGCCGGGTCCATTTATTCTTTCTGGTTTCTGATCATTCTTACCGTCGATCGCGCTACACCTGGCCGAACCTGCCCAAGAAAACAGGACAGTTGGGCGTGGAGCCGCGCTGCCTGCAAAGTCCTTGGTGGTTGCACAAGCTGCGCCAGGAGTCGTTGACCTTCATTTCCGATATCCATCATCTACCGGTCGAGGTGGAGGAGGATCGTCAGGCCTTGCGCAGCGAGGGGGTCCATTCACTGGCGCTGCTGCCGGTGTTTGACGGCAAACGCCTGACCGGTCTGGTGCGCATTGACGACCCGCTGCCAGGGCGGCAGTACAACCAGACGGAGCGAGATTTGTTGCAAATTGCCGTACAACTGGTGGTAGAGCTGCTGCGCGTGTCGAGTGATATTGCTGCTTTGAATCGGGATCATTCCCATCTGACCTACGAGAGCATGTATGACCGAAGCACCGGGCTGCCCAACCGCCGCCTGTTCATCGATCGCCTGCGGCTAGTATATGAACGCGACCAGCGTCTGTTTTCGGTGCTGCTGCTGGGCATCGAGAACTATCACCTGCTCCAAGAGCGTTACGGCCACGGGGTGGGGGAACATTTGATGCGCATGGTGGTGGCTCGCATCCGCTCGGCGCTGCGCACCACGGATGAGATGGCCCGCCTGGACGACCAACAGATCAGCGTATTACTGGAGGATATGTTGGAGGGCGTGGATGGTGAAACGGTGGCCCGGCGTTTGCTCGAGGTGTTGAACCAACCTTTTGACATCGACGGGCACTCAATTCTCATCCATGCCAGCGTGGGCATCGCTTATCGCAGTGAAGAAGCTTACCCGGTCGAGTCGGTGGTGCGCGAGGCGGAAATTGCTATGACTCAGGCGCGCCATCTACCGCACTCCAAGATCATGGTGTTCAACGAGAGTCTGCGGGGAAAGTTGCTCGAACGGATGGAATTGGAGAACGACCTGAAGGGCTCATTGGATTTACAACAATTGATTCTGCATTACCAGCCCATCATTGCCCTGGCAAGCGGCAAATTGATTGGCTTTGAGGCGTTGGTGCGTTGGCAGCATCCTCAACGCGGCTTGATCTGGCCACTGGAATTCATTACGCTTTCGGAAGAGACGGGCTTGATCTTACCGCTGGGTCATTGGGTGTTGCGCGAAGCCTGCCGCCAGATGCGGGTGTGGCAAGAGATGTATCCCTGCCAGCCACCGCTGGTGGTGAGCGTCAACATCAGCGCTCGCCAGATTCAACAGCGCGATTTCTGTGCCCAGGTGTCAGCCATCTTGAGAGACACGGGCTTGCCGCCCTCCAGCCTGCGCCTGGAGATCACCGAAAGCGTGATGGTGGAGCACACCGGGACCATGACCACGGTGCTCGATCAACTACGCTGCCTGGGGGTGCAGTTGTATATCGACGATTTTGGAACCGGGTACTCTTCCTTGGGCTACCTGGACTCGCTGCCTATCAACGCCATCAAAATTGACCGGCGCTTTGTCAACAATATCAAAGGCGCGGCCCGCTCCAGCCTGGGTGTGATTCAGGCCATCATCCAACTGGCCCACGAATTGAACATCGATGTGGTGGCCGAAGGCGTGGAAACGATTGAGCAGCACACAGAACTCAAGCGGCTGCATTGTGAGTTTGCCCAAGGATATTATGTTTCTAAGCCGATGGACACTTCCGCGGTGGAGCGCTACATGGTAGGCAAAAGCCTGGCGGGGGCCGTGGCGTAAAGGTTGTACTGTCGAAGGGCGAGCAGCAGGTTCTCTTTCCGTTTGAGCGTATAATCTAAGCAGGAGAACCTGACCATGGCTTTTGAACAATTTGACAGGCATGCTTATCTAAACCTGGAGACCTTTCGCAAGAATGGCGAGGGGGTGAGAACCCCTGTTTGGTTCTTGCAGGACGGGGAAGTATTATATATTCGCACGGAAGACGGATCGGGAAAGGTGAAACGCATCCGGCGCAATGGCCAAGTAAAAGTCGTTCCAAGCGATGGACGCGGCACGCCGTTAGGCGAATGGGAGGGCGGTCGGGCGTCCCTGGTAGAAGAAACCGATGCGGCGCGGATCAACGGCTTGATGGCCAAAAAATACCGTTCGAAGTGGATGTTCGATATCCTGGGAAAAATCCGGCGAGCCAGGTATGTGGTGATCGCGGTTCGACCGGCGGTTGGATACGGAGTCTCCCATGAGTGATAAGCCCGAAATCATCTACGACGAAGCCCTGGTTCCCGCTTACGAACTGCCCGACCCGTTGGTATGTTTGGATGGGTTGCCGGTGAAGGACGCGCGGACCTGGCGGGATGTGCGCCGCCCCGAGATTTTGAATTTGTTCGCCAGGCAGATGTTCGGGCGGACGCCCGGCTGGCTGGATTATCAACGCAGCGAGGTGCTGGACGAGGACTCGCGGGCGTTAGGTGGGTTGGCCACCCGCAAGCAAGTACGGCTGCACTTCACCCCCGCGGTGGACGGCCCGACCGTGGATGTGCTGATCTATTTGCCCAATGCCGCCAAGCGTCCCGCGCCGGTGTTTTTGGGCTTGAACTTTTCGGGCAACCACGCCGTAACGAACGACCCCGAGGTGTTGGTTTCAGATGGTTGGTTTGAAAACGGCTGGCCGGGAGTAGAGGATCACCGGGCAACGGAGGCTGGGCGAGGGATGGCTGCTTCGCAATGGCAGGTGGAGCGCGTTCTGGGGCGCGGCTTCGGGTTGGTGACGGCCTATTATGGCGACCTGGACCCGGATGTGGATGATTTTGGCAACGGGGTACATCCCTTGTTTTTTGCGCCAGGGCAGGCCCAACCGGCGGTGGACGAATGGGGGGCGATTGGGGCCTGGGCCTGGGGGTTGTCACGGATCATGGATTATTTGGAGGGTGACCCAGACGTGAACGCTGCCCGGGTGGCCTTGATGGGCCACTCACGCCTGGGCAAGACGGCTTTGTGGGCTGGGGCGCAGGATGAGCGTTTTGCGGTGGTCATTTCCAACGCTTCGGGTTGCGGTGGGGCGGCGCTTTCTAAGCGCTGCTTTGGCGAGACGGTAGGCGCGATCAACACACGCTTTCCCCACTGGTTCTGCAAGAATTTTCATGCCTTCAATGGGCAGGAAGAGAAGTTGCCCTTCGATCAGCACATGCTCCTGGCGTTGATTGCGCCGCGCCCTGTGTACGTGGCCAGCGCGGCAGAGGATTTGTGGGCTGATCCGCGGGGAGAATTCCTGGCAGCCTATCACGCGGGGCCGGTCTACCGTTTGCTGGGTGAGGATGGTTTGCCTTCGGCAGAAATGCCCGGCTTACGCCAGCCCCTTCACAGCCGCGTGGGTTATCATATCCGCGAAGGCGTTCATGATGTAACGGCGTATGATTGGGATTGCTTCATGGACTTCGTGCAGAAAGAGATGATCCCCGAATAAAGAAATTTATCCACGAATTTACACGAATGAAGAGAATTAAAGAGGAATTTGTCCGCGAATGACGCGAATGGGCGCGAATGAAGAAAAGGAATTTTTAGTAATAAAATTTCGTCTTGCCAGGGTAAACGCAAATGGCGCGGATGTAAAGAATTGTGCAGAAAACCCTCTGTAAGATATTGCTATCTTTCCCATTTCTTCTTATTTTCTTCTCTGAAATTCGTGCGCATTCGTGTAATTCGTGGATAGATCATCTTCATTTGCGCCATTCGCGGATAAAAAGGATTGAACCTTGGACTCTCTGCAATACATTCTGTTCAATAAACCCTACGGGGTGGTGACGGCGTTTACGGATGACGAGGGGCACGAGACGCTCAAGGCATTCATCGACGTGCCGGATGTGTACCCGGTGGGGCGGTTGGACCTGGACTCGGAAGGGCTGCTCCTGTTGACCAACGATGGCCCGCTGGCGCACATCCTGACCTCCCCGCACTATAACCACCCCAAGACCTATTTTGTGCAGGTGGAGGGCGTGGTGACCGAGACCGCTTTGCGCCAACTGCAATCCGGCGTGGTTATTCGCGGCATCACCACCCGGCGCTGCGAAGCGCTGGTTGTGCCCGAGCCGGAACTGCCTCCGCGGAGCAAACCGGTCACGCCGCACGGCCCCACCACGTGGCTGCGGCTGGTGCTGCGCGAGGGCAAAAAGCGCCAGATTCGGCACATGACCGCGGCAGTGGGGTATCCGACTCTGCGGCTTGTGCGTGTAGCGATCGGCCCGTTGGCGCTGGGTGAATTAAAACCGGGGGAGTGGCGCGCACTCACCCCGGTGGAAGTCGAAAAATTGAAAGAAACGCTGCGCCCTACGGTTGGGCGTAAAGCTGGAGGGTCTCCAGGTAGTGCTCGGGGATCCCAATATCGAAGCGGCGACCGTCGATCATCAAACCCTGGAACCCGTCCATCTGGCGCAGGCGGTCGAGGGCGGAAGTAAGCTGGAATTCGCCGCGCTCGCGCAGGTTGTTGCGGATGTTGGTTTCGAGCAAGTCAAAAATTTCGGGCTTGATGATGTACTGGCCGAAGACCGTCAGATACTCGTCCTCGGGAATATGGGGCACGTGCAAGCTGGTGCGAGCGTAATCGAGGGTGGGTTTTTCGGCAAACTCCGTAATGTTGAGGATGCGCTGCTCCTCTACCCACACGCCGTTGACCACCCCAAAGCCGCTGATATCGGCTTCGGGCGTGCGCTTGAGGCCGACCACGCTGGTTCCGTACTGGTTGTAGGCTTCCACCATCTGGCGGGCGCAGGAGGCTGACGTGTTGGAGCGGTAGATGTGATCGCCCAGCATGAGCAGGAAGGGCTCGTCGCCGATACGCTCGCGTGTGGTGTATACGGCATGACCGAAGCCCTCCTGGTTGTCCTGCACCAGGAAAGATACACGCTGCCCCATCTCGAGCAGCTTACGCGAGTACTCTTTGAAGTGCGGCGGGAGCTTGTTGAAGTTCTCGATGGAAATTTGGGCGTTGAAGAAGGAGCGGAAGTCGTTGAGATCGTCGCGCTGAACGATGATGATGATTTCTTCGATACCTGCGTCGATGGCCTCTTCAACGATGAGTAAGATCGCCGGCTTGGCGATGCCGTCCCGATCGATGACCGGGAAGAGCTCTTTCTTGGTAGCCTTGGAAGCCGGGAACAAGCGCGTGCCAAACCCGGCGGCGGGGATGACAGCTTTGCGCACTTTTTGGGTAGGGTGCAGGGTAAGCTTGATGGCTGGAAGGCCGAGTTGGTGTTCCAGGATGTGAACGACCTGCTCCTGATCTTCTTGAGAGCGGCACAAGAACTGGGCAGTGCCATCGCCCTGCGAACCCACGCCCTTGCAGCCATAAATATGTGGTTTGAGGGGCTCATACTCCAATACGCGATGCAGAGCCGGGGCAGTCAATTCTTCGGGGCAGACCGGCGCGGCGAAGGTGTCAAACTGGTGCTGCGCTTCCATCATGATCTCGCCCAGGCGCGGCGCGTCGGCTTTTTGCAGCGACTCGATGGCCCGGTGGATGATGTCTTTGTTGATGGGGCCCAGTAAATGTTGGACGTTGAGTTCCTGTTCGTTGTTCGCGAAGGGGTAGCAGCGATTGAGGCGGTTGAGGATTTCCATGGTGTCTTTCTGCGAGAGCAGATCGACCAAGACAAAGTGCATATCTTTTTCCACGCGCAATTCGCGGGTATCCAGGCGGTCGCCGTCAAAGGTCATCAGCACGGGGCGGTTGCCAAAGGCGCAGCCCTGGTCCATGCGTCCGCAGCGTGAGGGAGTGGTGATCTCGCCCTGATAGGCCAGCTCCATCTCGCCGCGCACAGTCATCTTCAGGTCGTAGACCCGATTGAAGGCGCGAGCGGTGAGCACACAGATGGCCGCGCTGGAGGAGAGGCCTTTTTTGATGGGCAGGTCGGTCTTGTAGTTGTTAATCACCAGTCCGCGGATGTGGTAGTTGGTCAGCACCTGGTAGGCCACCCCGGCGGCATAGCTCCAGAAGCCACCTTTTTGGGCCTCTTCCATCAGGCTTTGCGGATCCATGCTGATTTCATAGGGACCCATCGTCTCGCCTTCGGGCGTGGTGGAGGTGATGATGAGCTTGTTGGGGTGGGGCTCCACCTCGGCATAGATGCCCTGGTTGGTGCCGCAGATGATGGCATAGCCTTTCTCAACGTCGGCGTTGATGCGGCGATAGCCGCCCGCCCAATCCGAGTGCTCGCCGAGCAGGCAAATGCGGCCTGGAACAAAGAGTTTCATGCTGACTCCTGGTTGGTATAGGAATGATCCGATCTTTAGTAACTACTCAGGCTATGGTAGAAAACTCGGCCTCTTTCATCAAAGGGCTGAGCTGTAACGATCTTAATGAACTTGATTTTATTGGCAAACAGGTGAATCGTCAACGCTGGATGAGGGAAGGTGGTAAAATGGCGCAGAATTCGATAAAAAAAGGCAACTACTCACTCCAATGGTGAAAGGACCCAATTTTAAAGTGTTTTTGACGGCGGAGTCGCAGCAAAGACCTCGAAATCGGTAACTTTCGCAGCTTTGCTGAGTAAATCCAAAAAAGGTGCAGAATATGACGCGAAAAATCGCCTGGCTTCTATTGGTTTTGGTGTTCACGCTGAGTGGATGTGCGCGATCAAGCTCCCCGAACAACAGCAGCGGATTGGTCGTGGCCGGCCCGCTGGCCACCAGTTCGCCGGGGGCCGCCGAAGGCGGCTGCCTGCTCCCCACTGTGCCGCCGCCCTACCTGGGCATGTGGAGTCTGGAGGGCGAAGACGGACCGCAGATGGTCGTTTTCACCGAAACAAGTTTCTATTGGGTGGAGACGGGGGCAACGGTGGGTGAGGATGGGGGCACGCGCGAGCGCTTCGCCGAGGTCACCGCGATCGATGTGGAAAAGCAGCAGGTGACGCTGATGACGCAGTGGGTCAGGGTGAACGGGAAGATGGTGGGGTTCGACAGCCCGCAAGTTTTCTTGACCTACCGCGTGGAGGATGGAAAGTTGAGTTTTGCCAGCAGCACGGAGGGCTTCCCGACCGAGGCTGGGATGGAACAGTACACGGCGAAGTAAGCGGGATGCGGGTAAGAAACCCGCGCCATAAGATCGGTTTTACCCTGGGCATGTGTCGGGAAGAAGGACGCGGGGTAAGGATACCCCGCCCTCAACGTGCGATGATTGGCGGCGTGGAATTGCGCAACTTGCGTTAAAATAAACTTTGTGAAGACCTATATCATCCAGCTCGAAAGCCACGACGACGTCATATCGGTGCGGGATAAGATGGGGTGGAGCAAGGCTCCCCGCATCTTGTTGATTTGGCCCCGCCGGGGCAACGTGTTGGGGCGGCAGGTGGACCTGACGTTGCTGCAGCGGCGGGCGGCCAGCTTGGGCGCGCAGTTGGGCGTGGTTACCCGTCAGGAAGCCGTCATGGCTTATGCCCAGGAGTTGGGTATCCCGGTGTTTCGCGGCGCAAGGCAGGCCCAGCAATCCCGCTGGCGTAGGCCGCGCGGGCACGCTCGCCGGCTGGATTGGCGCAAGGGCCAGCGCGCGTTTGTGCCCCCCGATGAGCTGCGCTTGCAGCGAGCTGCTTTCAAGACCGAAACACCCAGGCCCGGCTGGATGCGGCTGTCGGCCTTTTCAGTGGGAGTCCTGGCCGTGCTGGCTTTGATGGCTTTCTTTCTCCCCTCAGCCCAGGTGCGCCTGGCCCCGGCCTTGCGTCCGCAGGAGTTGACCCTCGACGTTTGGGCCGACCCCACCATTCCAGTCGCCAATCCATCAGGTGGGATGCCCGCGCGCGAGATTAGCGTGGTGGTGGAAGGCAGCGAGCAAGCGCCTAGCACAGGCAGCACCAGCCTGCCGGGGCGAACAGCGGATGGACGGGTCGTTTTCACCAATCTGACCGCTGGCAGCGTGGACATCCCGGCTGAGACCGTGGTAGTGACCCTGGACGTGCCCGCGGTACGCTTTGCCACCACTCGCGCGGTGACGTTGGAACCAGGTTCGGGCAGCACGGTGGAAGCGCCCGTGCGAGCCCTGACGCCTGGCAGCGCCGGCAACGTGGAGGCGGGGCAGGTACAGGCCCTGGAGGGCAACACGGGTTTATCCGTGACAGTGACCAATCCCACGGCGATTGATGGGGGCACCGATCAGAGCGGACTGGCTCCTACGGCCAAAGATTACGAAGGTTTGTATGAGAAGATGCTGGCCGCGCTGAACGTGGACGCGGTGGAAGAACTGACGCAGCAGTTGAATGGCGTTGATGCGCTGCTGCCCGAAACAGTGCAGGTGAAGCGCGTGCTGGAAGCCGTGCGTGAGCCAGAGCCCGGTCAGCCTGGTGATTATGCTCGTTTACGCTTGCGGGTGGAATACACAGGCTGGACCATCCAGCCCGCCGACCTGGAGCAGGTGGCGCAGACGGCCCTTGAAGTGGACCGGCCCCAAAATTATCAGGTAGTGGACGGGTCGTTGGTCATCGAGCAGTTATCTCAGCCAGTGATGGACGAAAATGGGCGGGTTCGCTGGCAGGTGAAGGCTTCTCGTTCATTGCGAGCACAGTGGACAGACGCGCAGGTTGCTCAGGCGTTGGCCGGGCGCAGCCGTGGTGATGCGGCGGAATGGCTGTCCAGCGTGCTGGAATTGGCCGAAGCGCCGCAAATCCAGATGTCGCCTAACTGGTGGCAGCGTATGCCTTTCCTGGCTTTCCGCATTGGAGTGAAAAGCCAATGAGCGGTCGCGTGCTGTGCGTGGATCCTGGAGACAAGCGCATTGGGGTGGCGGTGAGCGACCCAACCGGGACACTCGCGCGCAGCCTGGGTGTAGTGAACCACGTGGCCCGCGCGCTGGATGCGGCCACCATTGCGCAAATTGCCGCCGAGCAGGGGGTAGGTAAAATCATTATCGGCCAGGCGCTGGATTCCGAAGGGCAGGTGGGGCCCGCTGCGCGAAAAGCCGCCCGGCTGGCGGAAGCCATCCGTCAGCAAACCGATTTGCCGGTGGAACTGTGGGATGAAAGCGACAGCACCCAAACCGCGCAGCAAACCCGCGTTGAGATGGGGGTCTCGCGGCGAAAACGCGGTGGTCATTTGGACGACCTGGCCGCGGTGATCATCTTGCAATCCTATCTTGAGGCTCACAGAGAAAATTGATGAGAAGAAAGCAGCCTTCCTGCGCCCGCCTGGCGGGTTTGTCCTTCCTGTTGTTCTTATGCCTGGGAACCCTGGCGGTGGTGGCCGGGTTGGGCGCGGCTCCGCGCATGGCAAGCGAGCTCTACGGTCCACCGACCAGTCAATTGAGCGCCAATCAACGGCTGGCCCTGGCGGTGCAGTTGTTGACCCTGGACCGGCAATATTTGCTGGAACCCGCCGATCTCAACGGAGAAACTGTGACCTTTACCATCGGGTTGGGCGAGCCGGTGGACGTGGTGGCGCTGCGTTTACAGGATGCCGGACTGGTGCAGCGGTCCGAGAGTTTCCGGCGCTTTTTGGTCTACAGCGGCCTGGATAAGACTTTGCAAGCCGGAGATTTTCGGCTGAGCCCGCGGATGCCTGCGGTAGAAATAGCCCGGGCGCTGCAAGACGCCACCCCCAGTGAGGTTACGTTTAATGTCTTGCCGGGCTGGCGGGTGGATGAGGTGGCCGCATCGCTGCCCACCTCGGGACTGGCGGTAACCCCCGAGCAGTTCCTGGCTTTAACGCGGCAGGCCCCCGAAGAACTGCTGCCGCAGGGCTGGGAAGGCAGCCGAAACCTGGAAGGATACCTGCTGCCGGGGTCGTACACCTTCAGCCGGTCGGCCCGCCCGGAAGACGTGGTGGCGGGGCTGGCCCGGGCCTTCAAAGACGGGGTGGATGATGATGTGCTGCGGGGTTTTGCCAACCAGGGGCTGAGCCTGGAAGAAGCCGTGATTCTGGCTTCGATGGTGGAGCGCGAAGCGGTGGTGGCGGATGAAGAAGCGATGATCGCCTCGGTGTTCTACAACCGCCTGGCCGTAGGAATGCGCCTGGAAAGTGACCCGACCGTGCAGTACGCTGTGGGATGGAATGATCAGCAGGGAACCTGGTGGACAAACCCAATCTCTACTGCCGATCTACAATTCGATTCACCGTATAATACGTATTTATACAACGGACTTCCGCCTGGACCGATTTGCAATCCGGGGCTGTCTGCCTTGCGGGCAGTGGCTTACCCGGCCCAATCGCCCTATTATTACTTCAGGGCAGCCTGTGACGGCTCGGGACGGCATAATTTCGCCGTCACGTATGAAGAACACCTGGGCAACGCTTGCCCGTAACCCAACCGCAGGAGGAAAAAATGGAAATCTTAGGCGTCGATATTGGTGGTTCAGGCATGAAGGCCGCGCCGGTCAACGTGTTGACGGGCGAGATGGTCGGCGAGCGTTTTCGGATACCTACACCGGAAGGGGCCAAACCAGGAGACATGGCCAAGGTGGCCGGGCAACTGGCGGAGCATTTTCAATGGAAAGGACCCATTGGCATGGGCTTCCCCGCGGTGGTGCGTTTTGGTGTCATGTATACAGCCGCCAACGTTGACGAGAGTTGGATCGGCACCGATGGCGGCAAGCTGTTCAGCGAGGCCACCGGTTGCCCTGCGTATATTGCCAATGATGCGGACGTGGCGGGGTTGGCCGAGATGACCTTTGGAGCCGGGCGCGGGCGCGAGAAGGGCGTGGTGATGGTGGTGACCCTGGGGACCGGTTTGGGCACGGCCATCTTTACCGACGGCATTCTGGTGCCGAACACCGAGTTGGGGCACATCGAGATTCGCGGCAAGGACGCCGAGCGGCGCGCATCGGATGCGGCTCGCCAGCGCAAAGATATGAGCTGGGAAGAATGGGCCGAGAAACTGAGCGAGTATTTTGGACGGCTGGAGAACTTATTCTGGCCGGAGTTGTTCATTGTGGGTGGCGGGGTGAGCAAGAGTTGGGACAAGTTCGCGCCGCTGATCAAGATCCGCACACCGATGGTCCCGGCGCAGATGCTCAATCAAGCCGGCGTCGTCGGCGCGGCGATGTATGCCTACCAGCACGTGAAATAGAAAATCCCCCACCCCCGGCCCCGCCCCCAAGGGCGGGGAGATTTAGCGAAAAACTATCCCCCACCAGACACACCGGCGATGCCGCCTTCGGTCAGGCCGCGTAGATCAGCCAACCCGGCTTCCACTTCGGCAGCCGTCACCGGGCGGCCCGTGTCGCGGTGCAGCAGTTCGCCGCGTTCCGCTTTTTCCACGGCCACCTCGCGAATGGTTGCGTTGCGTGCCAGGGCTTCTTTGACCAGAGCCGCGCCCGCCGCATAGCCGATGATGGGATTGAGCGCGGTGACCACAATGGCGTTGCGCCCCAGCCAGCCCTCGGCTTTTTCTCGGTTGGCCACAATGCCCACCACGCATTTATCGGTGAAGGCGTTGATCGAGCCGATCATGACCTGCATCGCCTCGAACAGGTTGTGGGCGATGATGGGCATCATCACATTCAACTCAAGCTGCCCGGCCTGGGCCGCCAGGTTGACGGTGGTGTCGCAGCCCATGACGTGGAACATGGCCATGTTGAGCATTTCTGCCAGCACGGGATTGACCTTGCCGGGCATGATGCTGGAGCCTGGTTGCACGGGAGGCAGGCGGATTTCGTCCAGGCCGGTGGAAGGTCCCGAGGCCAGCAGGCGGAAGTCGTTGGCGATGCGGGTAAGCGTGACCGCCAGGGTGCGCATGGCTCCCGAGAAAGCGGCCACATCGGCCATGGACTGCATGGACTCGAACAAGTCGTCTGACTCGTAGAACGTTAGCCCGGTCAGTTCGCTCAAGCGCCGTACCATTCGACCGTGGTATTCAGGGTGGGCGTTGAGACCCGAGCCGGTGGCCGTTCCACCAATACCCAGTCGGCGCACGCCCTCGGCAGCCTGGCGAATGCGCTCGCCGTCCCGTTCCACGGCGCGGGCATAAGCGCCAAATTCCTGACCCAGGCGCACGGGGACGGCATCTTGCAGATGCGTGCGGCCCGATTTGACGATATCATCAAATTCGAGGGCCTTATTCCTTAGTTCGACAGCCAGGTGGTTGACCGCCGCCAGCAATTCATCCAAACGCCACAAGCAGCCTACGCGGATGGCCGTGGGGATGCAATCGTTGGTGGACTGGGACATGTTGACGTGATCGTTGGGGTTGACCTTGTACTTGCCTAACTCGCCGCCCAGGAGGAGCGTGGCGCGGTTGGCTAACACTTCGTTCGTGTTCATGTTGTGGCTGGTGCCCGCGCCTGCCTGGAATGGATCGACGACGAACTGGCTATCCCATTGACCGTCCATTACCTCGGCGGCGGCGGCGGCAATGGCCCCAGCGCGTTCCGCGTCCAACAGGCCCAGGTCGCGGTGCACATCGGCGGCAGCGCGTTTGATGACTGCCATCGACCAGATGAAGGCTCGCCAGGGGCGCAATCCCGAGACCGGGAAGTTGAGGACGGCGCGTTGGGTTTGCGCGCCGTACAGGGCTTGGGCGGGCACTTTGACCTCGCCCAACGAGTCTTTTTCTACACGCCACTCAAGGTCAGTCATAGTTTCCTCTTTACCGGATTTCATCTCCGCGCCTGGAATGGGTCCTTCGTTGCATTTCATGCACCGCAAGGAATTGAGTTCTGTCTGATTGCAAAGGGGCGGGTCTGAGGACCCGCCCCTATCAATAGGCTTGTTGATCGTTTAGCCAGCCGCGGAATATCCGGGGCCGTCTTTGAAGAAGCGCACGTTTTCGACCTTCGCGGCAGTGAGATCGACCACTTCGCCAGCGTGAAGCATCTTGGTCCCTTCCAGGTGAACCGAGTCACCGTCGTGGTTGGAGCCGTCATAAACCTGATCAAAACCGGGAGCGCCCACTGGCATGGACAGCAACTGGCCTTCTTTGGCTTTGAAAGCGCCCGGAACCTCGTCCTCGGGGAAGATGGCTTCCCAGGGGCATTCGGGTACGCATGCGCCGCAGTCGATGCAGGTGTCGGCGTCAATGTAGAACCAGGGCCATTCCTCAACCGGTTGGCCAGGAACAATGCATTCGACGGGGCAGACCGTCTGGCATCCGCCATCGCGCAAGCATAAGCTGGTGATTACATGGGTCATAACATCCTCCTGTGAAGGTCAAAAAGGGTTAGGCCAAAAAGCGCCGTTCGGCTTCCTCCCAGTTGACAACGTTCCACCAGTTGGCAAGGTAATCCGCACGGCGGTTTTGGTATTTGAGGTAGTAGGCGTGCTCCCAAACATCCACCCCAAGAACGGGGAAGAGGCCATCGGCCAGGGGGGTGTCCTGGTTGGGAGTGGAGTGGATGACCAGTGCGCCATCCGCCTTGCGGCTCAACCAGGCCCAACCCGAGCCAAAGCGGCCCAGGCCGGCTTTTTCGAGCTGTTCTTTGAAGCTCGCGAAGCTGCCGAAGGTGGAGGAGATGGCGGAGGCCAACTTGCCTACCGGTTCTCCGCCGTGCTTTGGCCCCATGATGGCCCAGTAGATATTGTGATTGTACACGCCGCCGCCGTTATTGCGGACCACCGTGCGAATATCTTCCGGGAGGCTGTCCAGACTGCTGAGCAGGCTATCCAGCTTCTGGTCAAAGTACTGCGGATACTTCTCCAATGCCGTATTCAGGTTTTTCAGGTACGTAGCATGGTGCTTGCTGTAATGCAACTCCACGGTCTGCGCGTCAATGAAAGGTTCCAGCGCATCATACGCGTAGGGTAAAGCGGGGATTTCGAAAGCCATTTCGTTGCTCCTTTTATTATAATAGATTTCTTGTAGAGAGTGCCGAGAAACCTCACAAATCAGAGATTATTGATCTCAGCAGGACAATTCTAACTAAGCGGATAAACTTTGTCAAATAATATGAAAGAACTCTCATGAACATTGCTTCGAAGCCCCGATTCTCGCCTTATTTGGTTTTACTGGTGGGTATCTTCGCCATTTCCACCTCATCGGTTTTCATTCGACTGGCCCAGCGCGAGGCCACTTCGGTGGTGGTGGCGGCGTACCGCATGAGCATTGCCGCGCTGGTGCTGCTTCCCTTTGCCTGGCGACGAAGGGATGAAATCAGGGCTATGACGCGCTGCCAGTGGCTGCTGTTAGGGCTTTCGGGGGGCTTTCTGGCAGCGCACTTCGTTACCTGGGTGACCTCGCTGTCGTTGACTTCCGTTGCCAGCTCGGTGGTGCTGGTCACGACCACGCCGCTGTGGGTGGCGCTGCTCTCGCCCATTTTCTTGCGCGAAAAGTTGTCGCGGTTGGTGTGGGTGGGGCTGGTGGTGGCTTTGGCGGGTGGCACGCTGGTAGGCTTGAGCGAGGCCTGCCGGGTGACAGCGGGCGGGTTGGCTTGCCCCGATTTGGGGGGCTTCTTTCAGGGCAAGGCTTTTCTGGGCAATGTGCTTGCGTTGATGGGAGCCTGGATGGCGGCGGCGTACATGATGGTTGGGCGGAAAGTGCGCGCGGCGCTGTCGGTCACGGCCTATATCAGCGTGGTATACAGCGTATCGGCGGTCTTGTTGAGCGGATTGGCCCTGGCTACGGGTCAGAAGGTGGTTGGGTTCAGCCCGCCCATCTACGTGTGGTTTGCGCTGCTGGCCCTGGCGCCGCAGTTGATGGGGCACACCTCGTTCAACTACGCGCTTGGGTATTTACCCGCGGCGTATGTTTCGGTGGCTACGCTGGCCGAACCCATTGGCACAACGTTGATGGCGATTGTTGTTTTGAACGAACTGCCCTCTGTGCCGGAAATTATAGGCGGGGTGATCATCCTGGCGGGGATTGCCATTGCCAGTTTGAACCCCCGTAGTGGCCAGGCGGAGGGGTAGGGTTGTCGGATGTCACTCAAGTGATGTGGAAATTGGATTGGCGGGGCAATCGCTCCATCCGACCTACGCAAAGAATGCTTATGGCTCGTAGGGCTGCATGAGGTCTTCAACCTCGGGGGTGGGCAGCAAGGTGCGCAGATAGCCGAATTCGCCGCGGAAGTTGAAGTAAGTGACCGCGCCAGGGTAGATGGTGACCTGGTGGGTGTAGTTTTTGGACTCGTAATCGATGCTTATTTCATACGGTCCCGCGGGTAGGTCGCTGAGGACCACGTTCTCGCGGTAGTAAGGGTCGCTGTTGACGGCGGAATTGCCATAAGAGCGCACCGTCCAACGTTGGGAGGTGTCCAGGTTCTTCACACGGATTTCGTGCTCGGTGAGGAAGGCAGCGTCCGTTTTGCGAGCCTGCCCGGCCAAAATGCCCCAACCCTGCGGCGGGGCCAGCCACAACTCGGGATTGAGGGTGCTGAAGTAGCTGTTACTCTCCGTGCGAACCTCAAAGTGCAGGTGGGGGCCGGTGGTCAGGCCTGTGGTACCCACTTCGCCAAGCTGCTCTCCCGTTTGGATAATTTGCCCGGTGACCACGTTGATGGTATCGAGGTGCGCGTAGACTGTATAGAGGCGCTTGCCCTGGTAGCCGAAGTCGTGGCGGATGGTGACCGCCAGGCCATAGGGGTCATTGGGGTCGTTGTTGCCGTAATACAAGCCGTACCCGGCCCACACAACCTTGCCCGAGCCAGCCGCCATGACGGGGGTGCCTTTGGGAGTGGGGATGTCTACGCCGGTGTGAACGATTTCTGAGCTGAAGAAGATGCCACCGTAGCGATAATCGGCGATGGGCCAGTTGACCTCGTCGGCGGCGATGGGGCGGGTAAAGTAAAAATGGTCATAGGGGCTGAGGGCCCAGGGAACTTCGTACAGCGGCGGGCGCCACAAGGATACCGGCGCGGGGCCGGGGGTGGGCAGGTTGAAGCGCAGCGGCTCATTAGAGCGGTTGAGGCCCGCTTCGAGGGCCTGCGCGGTTTGCTCTAGCGGCGGAATGACGGCGCGGATGGGCGTGGGGGAAGGCTCGGGCGGGCGGAAAAAGCCGTTGCCTCCGCAGCTCGTGAGCACCACGGCCAGCATCAGAATCCATCCCAGGCGAAACCATCGACGCATGGTCATCATCTGCCGCCCAGGGGCGTGAGGGTGGGGCGC
>CAYOHX010000036.1:0-41698 GCA_964403875.1 uncultured Anaerolinea sp.
CCCATACGAAAGAGCGAGGCTTTTGCAAAAGTCAAGTGACTTTGGAAAAGCCATACGAAAACTCAGGCTGATTTGGGGCTATGCACCTCTCGAAGCTGGCCTAAAGGTGGTGTTGGTGGGTATTCCCTTTTTGTTAGCCTTGGAGTAAACTCTAAGGCGAAGACGATCCACAACAGTTGCGTAGAAAGTACGCTACGATAAAAGTTAATGACCCAAATGGAGCGTGAGTCATGACCTACACGATCAAACAAGCTGCTGAGAAAATGAATGTGACTGCTCATACCTTGCGGTATTATGACAAAGAAGGATTGCTCCCATTCGTCAGCCGGGACAAGTCAGGCAACCGGGTGTTCACCGAGGGTGACTTGGAATGGTTGGGATTAATTTCTTGCTTAAAAAACACGGGGATGCCCATCAAGCAGATAGGCACGTATATTCAATGGTGCACGGAAGGGGATACCTCTTTGGGCGAACGGCGGCAGATGCTCATCGAGCATCGTAAGGCCATTTTGCGGCAGTTGGAGGAGTTGAATCATAACCTTGAAGCCATCAACCGCAAGATTGAGTATTACAACAAACTGGTCCAGCCGCAGCAGGTGGAGGCAGTTACCCTGGCCGAGCAAGCCTCATTGATATCGGAATCATTGTAATGATCACGCCCAGCAAAACTCGGGCAAAAGCTATTCTGGCCGACGTGGTCGGTTTATCCTTCTGAGCCAGCGGACGCCAGTTTTTTCTCATCCAGTGGCAAGAAGCAGGGGCGCTCGTTGGGGAAACCGTTGGGACGGTGCAGACTGAGCCAGACATTCCCGCTAAAGTCGCGGAAGGTCATGCAGTGGCCCCCGTCGCCGCTGTATAGGGGCTCTGGATCCTGCTGCCAGGGGCCGAGGATTTCTCCCGAGCGGGAGCGAGCGACGCCGATGGCGTAATCGCCAGCGATGAAGCTGGACCATAATATTAGCAGTTGGCCGTCTGGAAGCCGGTGCAAGAATGGCCCGTCGGTAACGTATCCACGGCGGCCTTTGGAGTTGAGTTCTTCTGCCCAGGGGGCCTGAGAGGCGTTGAACAAAAGGAGTGGTTCACCAGCGGGGGCGCTCAGGTCTGCGCTCAAAGGCAGGGCGCACACCTGTCCGTCGCCAACCTGGACCCATTCATGACAGAAGACAATCCAGGGTTGGCCTTGGGGTGAAACAAACAGGGTTCCATCCAGGCATTCCCAATCGGGCGGGGTGACCGGCCCGACGTTCAAGGGTAGGAAAGGTCCCAGCGGGGAATCGGCAAACAGGATTTGGGTGCCGCGGGAAATACCGGGGGCCTTGAAACTGGCGAACATGTAGTACAGCCCCTGGTACGCATGGACCTCCGGAGCCCAGAAGTTGCGGTCGGCCCAGAACCCCTGTGGCGGGCGGAAAACGGGAAAAGGACCTTCCCATGTGTGCAAATCGAGGCTGGTATACGTATCGAAACCCACCCCTGTGTCACCCCAGGTGTACTGTCCCATCGTGCCGTACAGGTAATAACGTTTTTCAAAAGGGACAGGCAAAACGAATGGATCGCGGATATGAATATCGGAAAGATTCATGCGGATTGACCTCGAGATGGATTAGCCTAGACTGCTGCAAAAGTGGTATTTGCCAGACTCAATCCGAAACAGAGTAGAGTTGGTGTTCACATTCAGGAAGGTGATTCCGACAGCGCCTTGGGCAGGCTGGCCGGATTCGGTGATGCTGGAGGCGTCTGAAGTGGGAAGGGCGATGGTGGCGGTGGCGTTGGCGGGAACCGAGATTTGCCAGTCGAAGCGGTCGTTTTCAATCTTCCAGGCGCTGCGGATGAGTCCGTAGGGCGAATCGAGTTGAGCGGAGGCGTGGGTGAGGCCACCACCCGGCTGAGGCTGCATGAAAATATGTTTATAGCCAGGCTGATTGGGGTCGATGTCAATGCCGCCGATAACGGCATACATCCAGGCTCCGATGGCTCCGTAGGCGTAATGGTTGAAGGAGTTCATTTTGGGATCTTGAAAGCCTTTATCGTGCGTCCAGCCGTCCCAACGCTCCCAGATGGTGGTGGCCCCTTGGGTGACTGAGTACAGCCAGGAAGGCCAGGTAGTTTGTTTGAGGAGGTCGTAAGCGGTATCTCGTTGGCCTGTGCGGGTCAGAACCCAGTTGATATAGGGCGTGCCCACAAAGCCAGTGCTCAGGTGGTCGCCACGCTCGCGGATGCTGCGGACCAGTTCGGCGGCAGCCAGAGGACGCAGTTTGGCGGGCAATAGATCAAATTCGAGGGCCAGGACGTAAGAAGTTTGTGTGCCGCCTGCGATGGCGCCATCGGGTAGGACGAAGCGCCGGTTGAAGGCCTGGCGAGCCTCGTCGGCGTAAGCCTGGAAGCGACTCGCGTCACCGTCTTTGCCTAACAGGCGGGCAATACGGGCCATCAGTCCTGAACTGTGAGCATAGAAGGCAGTGCCGATGATTTCTTTGGAAGTGCCGCCTTCGCGCCCGTCGCTGCCATCCAAGGCCAGCCAGTCTCCATTGCCATGCCAGCCGGGGTAGTCGGTATAGCAGCGCAGGCCGTCCCGACTGGTGTGGTGGAGAAATTCGATGAAGCGCTGCATGGACTCGTACTGTTCTTCCAGCAGACGCACATCGCCATAACACTGATAGATGGTCCAGGGGCAGATGATGCCCGCATCGGCCCAGGCCGGGCCCCCCTCACGAATGGTCCAGGAAGCCAGGTCGGGGGCCACGGACGGGTAGACACCACTGGGGTATTGGGAGTCGGCCATGTCGCGGGCCCATTTGGTGAAGAAGCCGGCCACGTTCAGGTTGAAGGCCGCGGTGCGGGCAAAGACCTGGGCATCGCCTGTCCAACCCAGCCGTTCATCCCGCTGGGGACAGTCGGTGGGCACATCCACAAAATTGCCTTTCTGGCCCCAGAGAATGTTGTGCTGGAGTTGATTGAGGAGCGGGTCGGAGCATTCGAACGCGCCGATGGGCGTCAGGTCGGAGTGGATGACGATGCCGGTGAGGGTGTCTTCGGTGGGCAGGTCGGCGAGTCCGGCGACCTCTACGTAGCGGAACCCGTGAAAGGTGAAGCGCGGTTCCCAAATTTCGCTCTCGCCGCCCTGGAGGGTGTAATGGTCGGTGCTGCGAGCAGTGCGCAGATTGGTGGTGTACAGTGTGCCGTCGGGGTTGAGCACTTCGGCAAAACGCAGGATGATGGTGGAGCCGCGTTCACCGCGGACGGACAACCGCACCCAACCAACCATATTTTGGCCCATGTCAAAAATCCAGCGCGGCTTGAGAGAGTTGGGCACTTTCGTAATCTTGACCGGATGGATTTCTTCCTGGCGAGTTACGGCAGGGCCGTTGGTGGCAACCAGGCGGGCGCTATTCTCTGAAATAATTTCTACGGGCCACCAGGTCGAGTCGTCGTAGCCGGGTTCCGTCCAGCCGGTCAACTCGCGGCGGGCGTCGTAGCTTTCGCCCATGAGCATGTCCGATTCAAGGAGCGGTCCTTGGGTGACCTTCCAGCCTGGGTGAGTGGCAATCATCTCGCTGCTGCCGTCGGCGTAGGTGATCAGGATTTGCGCCAGGAATTGAGGGCGATCGGCGTAGTGCTGGCGGCCCAGCCAGGCGATGTGTCCCACGCCCCAGCCATCGCCGAGGATGGTTCCAAAGGCATTCGGGCCGGTTCGCAGCAGGCCAGTCACGTCGTAGACCTGGTACTGGATGTGGTGGTTGTATGCGGTCCAGCCGGGAGTGAGCAAGAAATGCCCCACACGCTCGCCGTTCAAATGGCACTCATACAGGCCGATTGCGGTAGCGTATAGCCGCGCACGGATCACGGGTTGGGAAAGGTTGAATTCCGCGCGCAGGTAGGGGGCTGGGCTTGAGGTTCTGGGGCCGCCCCAGAAAGGCGCTCCGATCCATTCTGCTTTCCAATCGGTGGACTCCAACAGGCCCATCTCCCACCAGGCGATGGAACTTTCTGCCAGGCTGCCATTGCGATCCCATACACGCACTTTCCAAAATACACGTTGCCCTGACACCAGTGTCGGGCCGGTGTAGGGGACGTGGATGGATTGTTCGGACGCGACCTTGCCGCTGTCCCAGAGCAGAGCCGCAGATTGGTCCAGGTCTGCCTCGGTTGGGGCGGCCATTACCTGATAAGCGGCCTGATGTATTCCGCGCTGGTCGCTTTGGATTTTCCAGCTCAGACGCGGCTGGAGCACATCGATGCCGAGGGGATTGGTTTGATATTCACAGGTGAGATTGGAAAGTGTCAAGGTCATGGGGATTTCCTGGTTGGATGGACTGTCTACGGCGATTGAATGGGGCAATTATACCGTTTTCAATTCGTTTGGTGAATGTGATTGTTTGGGAATGTGTGAGCGTTTACATATTGACAAGTTATTGCAAAGTTGCTATGATAATCCTGTCGACTTCCTCAAATCTCAACAAAATCCAACAAAGCGGGTATTATGACCACCTACGATCGCCGCCAAACTATTTTGGATCTATTGCGCAAACAACCGGGCGTGAGTGTGCCTGAACTGTCGGCATTGCTGGAAGTATCTGAGGGCACGGTTCGGAATGACTTGAATGCTTTGGAACATCAAGGCTTGTTGAAGCGGGTGTACGGGGGAGCGGTTTTGCAACAGCAAGATCAATTCCAGAACACCTCCTTCGTGAAGCGTTTCCAGCAGCATTCCGCGGCCAAGCAGGCCATTGCACGCGCGGCTGCCGAGCTGGTCAGCGACGGTGATTCGGTGTTGTTGGACGCCAGCAGCACCGTGTTTTATTTTGCAAAAGCGCTCTTTGAACGGCGGCGGCTGCGGGTTATTACGAATGGCTTTGAGGTTGCCAGGGAGTTGGCTCAGAATACTACAAATACCGTGATCTTGATTGGGGGAATTGTCAACAATGAATCGTCTTCTGTTACTGGTTTATTGAGCGAGCATATCATCGAGGAACTGCATATACAGAAAGCCTTTATTTCTTGCAGTGGCTTCAGCCTGGAGCGGGGCATGACCGAAGTGCATCTCTCGGAAGCGCAATTGAAGCGTAAGGTGATCGAATCGTCCCAGGAATTGTTCGCCCTGGTAGATTCCTCGAAGTTTGGCAAAGAAGATCTGACCTCGTTTGCCAGACTCGACAAAATCACCTGCCTGCTGACGGACCAAAATCTGTCCCCGGAGTGGATGGAACGGCTTCGACAATCTTCGGTTGATTTTAAGATCTGTGATGACGAGGCAACTGTCGTCAAATCATAAGTTACCCTGGTTCGCCGATGGTATCCGGCTCGCGCCGCGAGCCCTAATGTAAATGGTCCAGATATCCACCCTATCACTTGAGGATATTTCTTCATGAGCACAATGTCGGTTATTCGCAAGTCGTTTAAGCAAAACGCCTCCTCTTACATATTTCTGCTCCCGTGGCTCCTGGGTTTTCTCGTCTTAACGGTCTATCCAATGGGTTATTCGATGTGGCTGGGCTTCACGGATTATGATTTCACGCAACCCGATTCGACGCAATGGATTGGGTTTGGAAATTACCAGATGATGTTTGGGTCGATCTTCGACCAGAAAGAAGTTACCACGTCGACCGGGGATGTTTTGCGCGTGGATCCCTACTACATGAAGTCCCTGGCAGTGACCTTCACCTATGTGTTCGTGTCGGTGCCGTTGAAATTGGCTTTTGCGCTGGCTATCGCCATGCTGATGAACCAAAAACTGCGCGGAGTACCCTTTTACCGGGCTGTGTACTACATCCCCACGCTGTTGGGCGGATCGGTGGCGATTGCGGTGTTGTGGCGAAAGTTGTTCGAGAAAGATGGGTTGATCAACGCCTTCCTGGGAGTACTGGGCTTCACCGATCTACCCGGATGGATTACCAACCCCAAGTTCGCCCTCTGGACACTGGTTTTGCTGACAGTGTGGCAGTTTGGCTCATCAATGATCATTTTCCTGGCGGGTCTTAAGCAAATTCCGCAGGAATACTACGAAGCGGCCAGCGTGGACGGGGCGAACAAAGTAAGGCAGTTCTTTGCCATTACGCTTCCCTTGCTCTCGCCGGTGATCTTGTTCAACCTGGTCATGCAAATGATCGGTGCATTCCAGGCCTTTACACAGGCCTATATCATTGGGGGCGGTAGAGGAGGGGTGCTCAACTCGACGTTGTTCTATACCCTACACCTGTATATTCAAGGCTGGACGTACCATGAAATGGGGTACGCCTCGGCGATGGCGTGGGTGCTTTTGATCATCATTGGCGTGCTCACGGCAATCGTGTTCAAGTCGTCGAATATGTGGGTTTCCTATGGAACCGGTGAATAACATGAAAACGAACACCATCATTCGCCATACATTGACCCATTTGTTTATTATCGCGCTTGGGTTGTTAATGATCTACCCGATCTTGTGGATGATCGTTAGCTCGTTCAAGCCCAACAACATGATCTTCAGCGACCCAGGACTCTTCCCAAAGGCCGTGACCATTGAGAACTATATTTCAGGTTGGCAGGGATATGCGGGGACAACCTTCGGGCGATTCTTTGCGAACTCGTTGTTCTTATGCGTGGTGGCAATTATTGGCAATTTGCTGACCTGCACGATGGCGGCCTATGCTTTCGCGCGGCTGAAATTCGCTGGCCGGGGTTTCTGGTTCGCAGTGATGATGATCACGCTTATGCTGCCAGGCCATGTAACGATCGTGCCGCGGTACATCATGTTCAACACGTTCGGATGGGTGAACACCACCCTGCCCATCCTGATACCGAAGTTCCTGGCAACGGACGCCTTCTTCGTGTTCTTGCTGGTGCAGTTCATCCGCAGCTTGCCGAAAGAATTGGATGAAGCGGCCATCATCGATGGGTGTGGAAAATGGGGTGTTTTCTTCAAGATCATTGTTCCACTGGCGGTACCCGCGCTGGTGACAACCGCGTTGTTTACTTTCTTGTGGACATGGGATGATTTCATGTCACCCTTGCTGTATCTGACCAAACCTGAAACCTTCACCGTATCCAGGGCGCTGCGCACGTTTGTTGGCGACGCAGGCGCAGTCTCAAATTGGGGCGGCGCATTAGCGATGGCGACCCTGTCCATGATTCCTCCCTTTATCTTGTTTTTCTCCTTGCAAAAGTATTTTGTTCAAGGGATCTCGACCACAGGTATAAAGGGTTAGTTCCCCATCAGGAGGGCCATGCGTATGAAATGATGCAAAGAAACTCTATTCCGGATTGTTCCGCTAGTCTATTCAGAAACAGGAGATATTGAGATGAGAAAGTTTCAGACCGTTTTGTTGATGGCGGTGCTTGCGGTCATGCTGGCGTCCTGCGCCCAGCCGGCCGTTCCGCCGACCCCCGAAGTTGTTATCCAGACTCAGGTGGTTGTTCAGACCCAGGTGGTTGAGCAGACCAAGGTTGTGGAAGTTGAAATCACCCCCGTTCCGTCGCGTTCCGACGGTTTGCCCATGTACACCGGCGGCCCTGCCGAGATTCGCATGGGATGGTGGGGAAATGATGACCGCGCTCGCCGGACCCTGCAGGTGATCGAGCTGTTCCAGCAGGCCTATCCCGAGATCAAGGTGATTGGTGAGCCCAATGGCGGCACCGCGGATCACTTCCAGGTTATCGACACTCAGCTTGCCGGCAACAATGCCCCCGATATTATTCAATTCGGTGGCAACTGGCCTGATTACAAGCAGTATCTTGAGCCGCTCAATAATTATCTGGGCAGCCAACTGCTGATCAACACCCCCGAGACCTTCGACCAGACCGCGTTGATCCCCGCGACTGACGCTGCTGGCGATTTGTATGCCATTAGCCTGGGCACCAACACGCTGGTTTTAGCCTACAACAAGACCATGATCGAAGCCGCCGGTGTTGCCCTGCCGAAAGATAACTGGACCTGGGATGAGATGATCGCCTGGGGCAAGGAACTCAAGGCAAAGCTCCCCGAGGGTGTTTTCCCCTTCGTAGATAACAGCACCAACACGGCCAACTACTTGAGCTATTTCTACACTCAGCAGGGCACCCCGATCTGGACGAACGATGATGGCGGCAAGTCTTATGCCACCGTTGAGTCGGCTCAGAAATGGTTGCAGATGTGGGCTGACATGCGCGCTGAGGGTTTGATCCCCGATGCGGACACCACCGCAACCTATGGCGAGAGCGGACCGGACAACTCGGCGCTCGTGGCTGGCAAGGCGGCGGTCGGCTTGATCTGGAGCAACCAGGCGGCTTCTTACCAGGCAGCCATGACTGATTCTTTGGGCATGACCACCCTGCCGGATGGCGGTGAACCTGCCTACGCGATCCAGATGAGCCAATATCTTGCCATTAGCAAGGACAGCAAGAACAAGGAAGCCGCGGCGCTGTTCATCAACTTCTTCGTGACCCGGCCCGAGGCTGGCGCGATCCTGCAGACCAACCGCGGCGTGCCTTGCTCGCCAGTTGTCCGCCAGGCCATCGATGTGGGCGCTACCCCGACCGACGCGGAAGTTTACCGGATCTATGATGCTGTTGCTTATCGCACCGTGCCGCAGGGGCCGAACCTGCCCAACGACCAGGAATTCGTAAGTGAGCTCGCGCTGATCGGCCAGGCGGTAGGGTACGGACAATCCTCGGTTGAGGATGCCGCCGTGGAATTGCAGGCTTTGATCGACCGCCTGATTACTAAGTAACCATTCACCGGAAGTAAGAACCCAAAGGGCGCGGGGTCGCAAGACTCCGCGCTTTTTGTATTGGTCCAAACGATGGCAGCCCGGTGGATTGATCCCCTCGCTACTTGACAAGCGCACAAGAATTATGTAGAATACTCTATATAACAGAGTACTCTAAAGGAGGTTTGTCGTGAACATTTCACCGAACGAGGCTGAAGAAGCGTTGGCTGCCATCCAGCGTGTTTCGAAAAAGACCCGCCATTCGATCGCCAGCAGCGGAGCAGATACTTCGTTGATTGTAACCGGGCTGGTGTGGCTGATTGGATTTGTTTTCACCCAGTTTCTTTCTGGAACCATTCTGATCTACATCTGGGTAGGGCTGAGTCTGATGGGCCTGGGAATTGCCACGGTTTTGGGGATGCGCAAGGGAAGGCGAATGCGCAGTGCGACGGCTGGCGCCACGGCGAAACGGATCGCGTTCATCTGGCTCCTCCTATGGGTGTACTGCGTCTCGGCGATCGCGATTGCCTGGCCCCTTAGCGGTCATCAGATCACCATCCTGATCGTTCTATTCGTGATCATTGGCTGGTTGGCAATGAGCCTGCTGCTGTTCCTGGCCCCGGTGTGGCCTGGGTTGATCTTGATCGCCTTGATGTTGTTGGGCTACTTCTTCCTGCCGGGGTGGTTCTACCTGTGGATGGGTATTTTGAGCGGCGGTGGGTTGATTGCTTTGGGCTGGTATATCCGTACAAGGTGGTGATGCGATGCCTGAATTAAATGAAACGATTCATCAACCCGTACGGTTGCGCATCATGGCAGCCCTGGTGACCCTGGAACAAGGCATTGAAGTAGATTTCACATATTTGCGCGAGCTGTTGGAAGTCACCGATGGAAATTTGGGCGCGCATTTGCGTAAATTGGAAGAAGCTGGCTACATTGCTGTCAACAAGACGTTCGTGGATCGAAAGCCACGGACATTTGTGAGCGCGACCCCAGAGGGGCGAAAGGTCTTCGAGCAGCATGTGGCTGCCTTGGAAGCGATTTTGAAGCCAAAGTAAGTGAGGAAAGTATGGAAGCGGTCATTGCAGTCGAAGGACTGCGCAAGGTTTATGGGACCACCGTGGCGGTGGATGGGGTCTCGTTCGAAGTAGGCAAAGGCGAGATCTTTGGCATGGTTGGGCCGAATGGCGCTGGAAAAACTACCACCATTGAATGCATCGAGGGGCTGCGCAAAGCCGATGGCGGCAAAATCCATGTGTTGGGTATGGACCCGCAACGTGATGAAAAGTTGCTGCGTAAGTGTACGGGGTTGCAGCTCCAGCAGTCAAACCTGCCGGACCGGATGCGTGTTTGGGAAGCGCTCGATTTATATTCGGCGTTCTATGATCGCTCCGTGGATTGGCGAGTATTACTTTCCCAGCTTGGGCTGGAGGAAAAGCGGAATACTGCCTTTGCCAAGCTGTCTGGCGGGCAGAAGCAGCGCTTGTTCATTGCCCTGGCGTTGTTACCCGATCCGCAGATTGTGTTTCTGGATGAATTGACCACCGGTCTGGACCCCCAGGCCCGGCATGCCATTTGGGACCTGGTGAGGGATGTGCGGTCTCGGGGAAAAACCGTGTTCCTAACCACTCACTTTATGGAGGAGGCCGAGCGGTTGTGCGACCGGGTGGCGATTCTGGATCACGGGAAAATTGTGGCACTAGACACCCCGACTGGATTGATCCGCCGGTTGGAGGTGGAAGAACGGATTGCGTTCACCCTGGATGGCGTTCTGCCCCCCGATTTTGCGCAAGCCCTTTCTGGCGAGACACGGGTTGAGGTGGACGGGCAGCGGGTGGTGGTGTATGGCAAGAACGGGCGCAAGGATCCGTTGGTGGGCGAAATAGTCCATTGGTTGACGCGCCAAGGGCTCACCTTCCGGGACTTGCGCACAGAGCAGCCCAATCTGGAAGATGTGTTTTTGAGCCTAACCGGTCGGGCAATGCGGGAATGAGGTGTACGATGAAAAGCCTGATGAAAATGACTTTGATGGAGGCGAAACTGTTCATGCGCGAACCAGTGAGCGCCTTCTTTACGTTGATTTTTCCCCTGTTAATGCTGTTTATCTTTGGCAGCATCTATAACAGCCAGCCCGAGGGAGTTCCTGGCGGGGCGGGGATGATCGGCCCGTTAATCCCTTCCTTCACCGCGATGATCATTGGCATTGTGGGGATGATGTCCGTGACCATCACCATGGCAACCTATCGGGAAAATGGAATCTTGCGGCGGCTGCGCACCACGCCTGTCAGTCCGCTGGTGGTGATGGCAGCGCAGTTGATTGTGGTGTTTGTGATGACCGTGTTGGGGATGATCCTGCTGATGGTTGCCGGGAAGCTGTTTTACCATGTGCGTACCGAGGGCAATCTCTTGAGTTACATGGCCGGGATGGTGTTGGGCAGCTTGAGTTTCTTTGGAGTCGGGTTCATTCTAGCCGGAACCCTGCCGAATGCGCGCATGGCGCAGGTCGTAGCGATGGTATTGAATTATCCCATGCTGATCCTCTCCGGCGCGGCCTGGCCGCGCGAGATCATGCCCGAAACCGTGCGGAAGATATCCGCTTTTGTGCCACTCACGTATGTGGTCAACTTGCTGCGCGGGTTGTGGAATGGAGAGCCGTGGGGCGACCACCTGCTCAACGTTGGCGTGCTGGTGGTGATGCTGATCCTGGGGGTGGTCATTTCGGTGAAGACCTTCCGCTGGGAGTGAGAGAAGCGGTACGGCAACAAAAATGCGACGCTTCTGCGTCGCATTTTTGTTGCCGTGGCGGAAACTCCGAGATTAAGGCAGCTTGTTCCCGGCGGAAAGGTAAATTTCGTACCATTCCTGGCGAGTGAGGGCAACATTGGATGCCTGGCAGGAGTCCTTGACCCGTTGGGGGTTGGTGGTGCCGATGATGGGCTGCATGCGGGCGGGATGGCGCAGGATCCAGGCGATGGCGATGGCCGTATTGGTCACGCCGTAGGTCGAGGCAATGCGGTTGATGGTTTCATTGAGCTTGGGGAATTTGGGGTTGTCGAGGAAGACACCCTCAAAGAAGCCATACTGGAAAGGCGACCAGGCTTGGATGGTGATATCGTGCAAGCGGCAGTAATCGAGGATGCTGCCATCGCGAACGATGGAGTGGTCGATTTCCATGTTGACGTTCAGACCGGCGTCGATCATGCCGGTGTTGGTGATGCTAAACTGGAGCTGATTGAAGAGGAGTTTTTGCTCGACGAATTTTTTTAGCAGTTCGATCTGCATGGGGTTCTGATTACTGACCCCAAAGTACTTGACCTTGCCGGAGGTTTCTAGTTGATCAAAAGCCTCGGCCACTTCTTCGGGCTCGACCAGCGTATCGGGGCGGTGGAGCAGGAGGACATCCACGTAATCGGTGCGCAAGCGCTTGAGGCTGCCGTCCACGGCTGCGAGGATGTGCTCTTTGCTAAAGTCGAAGCTGCCCTGGCGGATGCCGCACTTGGTTTGCAAAAGCATCTTCTCTCGCAGGCGCGGGTTCATATCGAGGGCTTCGGCAAATTTGGCTTCGGATTGCCCGCCGCCGTAGATATCGGCATGGTCAAAGAAATTGATGCCCTCATCCAGGGCCGTGTGGCAGAGCGTGGCGATTTCGGAATGGGTCATGCCAGAAATGCGCATGCAGCCTAATGAGATCTCGGAGGCATTCATGTCGCTATGAGGCACTTTTATGAATTTCATCTCGGCTCCTTTTGTGGGGTGAAGTACAGGCAGGGGAACAAAAATGGCGCGGGCGCCATCTTGTTGCTGCCCGCGCCTTTCTTATCATAACGCAAATTGGCTAATTTTTCTTGGCGATATCGTCTTTGGCCCGCTCCAGGAAGGCCTCGATGGACATAGCGCCCAGGTTCTGGTTGTTACGCAGGCGTAGCGCTACCTGGCCGTTCTCCATCTCTTGATCGCCCATAACCAACATATAGGGGATTTTCTGATTCTGGGCGTCGCGGATTTTGGCGTTCATGCGCTCAGAGCGCTCGTCGACCATGACCCGCAACCCAGATCGGCGTAATTGGGCGGCCACGTTCTTGGCGTAATCGACATGTCGGTCAGCGATGGGTACCAGCGCGACCTGGATGGGGGACAGCCAGACGGGGAAGGCTCCGGCGTAATGCTCGATGAGCACACCGAAGAAACGTTCCAGGCTGCCCAGCAGGGCACGGTGAATCATATAGGGCTGGTGGGGCTGCCCGTCTTCGCCAATGTAGGTGAGATCAAAACGTTCTGCCAGGTTGAAGTCAAACTGGATGGTGGAGAGCTGCCATTCGCGACCGATGGCGTCCTTAACCTTCAGATCAATCTTGGGCCCGTAGAACGCGCCGCCACCGTGATCCACCTGGTAGTCCAGACCGGAGCGTTGTAAAGAGGCTTCAAGGGCGGCTTCGGCAGCTTGCCAGCGTTCCGGTTCGCCGACCGATTTCTCGGGTTTGGTGCTCAGATAAGCCTGGATGTCGGAGAAGCCGAAGCTGCGCAAAATGTGCAGGCTGAAATCGAGCACAAAATCGATTTCCTGGGGCATTTGGTCGGGGCGGCAGAAGTGGTGGGCGTCGTCCTGGGTGAACCCGCGCACACGCATCAGGCCGTGCATCACCCCGCTGCGTTCATAGCGGTAGACGGTGCCTTCTTCGGCGTACCGTAAAGGTAGGTCGCGGTAAGAGCGCAGAGAACTCTTATAGATGTGGATATGGAAGGGACAGTTCATCGGTTTGAGGAAGTACTGCTGGCCTTCGATGTCTACGGGCGAGTACATATTCTCTTTGTAGAAGCCCAGATGGCCGCTGGTTTCCCACAACTGCGCCTTGCCGATGTGGGGAGTGTAGACAAAGTCATAGCCGTTGGCCTCGTGTTCTTCGGTCCAAAAGTTCTCAATGAGCTTGCGAATCTTGCCGCCCTTGGGATGCCAAAGGATGAGCCCCGCGCCGATTTCATCCACCACGCTGAACAGGTCCAGGTCGTGACCGATCTTGCGATGATCGCGTTTCTTGGCTTCTTCGATGCGCCACAAGTAGCTTTTCAACTCGTCCGGCGAGCTCCAGGCGGTTCCGTAGATGCGCTGGAGCATGGGGCGCTTTTCATCTCCGCGCCAGTAGGCCCCCGCCACGGACATCAACTTGATGGCAGCGGGATTGATTTGGGTCGAGATGTCTACGTGCGGACCGCGGCACAGGTCAGTGAAGCTGCCCTGGCTGTAGAGCGAGATTTCGGGCTTCTCATCCACCGGGTTGCCGTCGTCGTCGAGTTTGCCTTCTTCCAATCCCGCGATCAATTCCATTTTAAAGGGTTGATCTTTGAAAATGGTTTTGGCTTCGTCCGCGCTCACCACACGGCGTTCGAATTTGACCTTGGATTGGATGATGCCACGCATGCGTTTCTCGATGCTCTCCAAATCTTCGGGAGTCAGCGCGCGCGGCAGATCAAAATCATAATAGAACCCGTCGTCAATCGCCGGGCCGATGGCGATTTTTGCGTCGGGGAATTTCTCCAATACCGCTTGAGCCATAATGTGGGCGGTTGAGTGGCGAATTCGGTATAACGCAGAACTTTCGTATTCAGCCTTTTTATCTACCATTTTCTCCTCCAATTGTCTTACACCTGTCGAATTAAAACAAAATTCTCGCCCTTCTGGGGCGAGAGTTGTGTCATCACGCGGTTCCACCCAGATTGATCCAGGTATTTGGATCATCTCTGATGACCGATAACGGGGTCAGCCGTTCACCATACTGAGGCTTGTGCCTGTTCCGGTTTACGCTCACAGGGGGTTTTCAGCGTGACGCTGGTGAAGAAACTTTCAGCCGGGGCTTCTTCTCTCTGAATTCGCGGACACGTTTACTCGTCCTGGTCGAGGCGGTTATATTGAATAGACGTATTATACACCTGCTGCTTAAGACTGAGCAGGGAAGTCTATGCGGTCATATGGAATTGCCGAGACCTCCTACTGCATATCCTGGAGATCTGTTCTTTGGAAGTGGCGGTGGCAGACGTATTTTGTAAGAACCGAACCAGGCGTCGAAACCCTTCCTGGAGGGAGGCGTTGGTACATCTTAAGGAATAGTAACGATTTTGTAATCTTGCCGTAGGTTATAAAAAATGAAAGATGGCTATAATTAAGTTTGTCTTATTGTGTATTTTTCTCATTCAATAGTTTTAAGCCTTTCAACTGAATATTTGGGTGCATCGAATCCATAGGCGTGAGAACACGATTGTTTTCTATCCAGCCCTCATTTTCTAGCCCTTCGAAGGGGGAAGCAATGAAATTAACCAAACGTCACCTTTCCAGAATTGCGCTGGTATGCGGATTATTGGGTCTCCTTGGCATTGGGGGGCTGGTCTTGGGTGAGGTCTCATCGGCCCAAGCGCACCAGCAGGCCGTGGAGTCAGCCTGGAGCCTTCTAGGGAGGGTGAACTTCTACCGCTTCTCGACGACCATCGAACAACGGGTGTTCCCGGCGCCATTGATGTCGAACGCAGGGCAATCCAGTGAATTGGAAATCTACAACGCTGACGGTTGGTCGCGGCTGCCGGAGGGCGAGCTGCTGTTGAGCTTTTGGGATGATAACAGCGCAGGTGGGGCTGAGGATGCGCTGGAGATCAAATATACGGATGGCAAGGCTTTTAGCCGGATGGGAAAAGCCGAGTGGATGCCGATTGATGATGATGGGGATATGTTGGTGGCCCCCGGAAAGGATCCGGCTTCATTCCTGGCGGCAGCCCGAGGGGTTCGCCTAGAAAATCAAGAGCGTGTCTCCCTGCCGCAAGCCGATGGGTCTACGGCTGAATTGAATGTCACGCGTTACTCCTTTGACCTGGATGGGACCCGGTTCGCCTCGTTCATGCGCGATCAGATGATCGCGGAATTGCAGCGCTCGGGCGAGCTGCCCGGGGGGATGTCTCTGGGCCTTTCCGACAAGCTGGTGGGCATGGATGGCAGCGGGCAGGTTTGGATCGACCGGGATGGAATGCTGGTACGGATGCTGGTCGAGATTCGGTTCCCGGATGAGATGAACGGCGAGCATGTGGAAGCCAAAATCTCGACTACCTATTACGGCGTGTCGAACGAAGACTTGATGGCTGCCAAGGGGCTGCCGGCGCAGCTTTCGAACTGGCTCAATTTGCCCACAACCACAGCGGGTTGGACGCAGACAGCTTTCACCGGTGGAATGGCGGGGGCTTTGTTCTTGTTGTTCTACGGCCTGCTTTCTCATGCGAACCGGCGTTGGTGTTATGCGACCGTGGCAGTGCTGGTGATCACTTCGATGTTGGTCGAGCCGCTTTGGCGCAGTGCTAAAGCGGCGTCTTTTTCGCTGGACCAGCACGAGAAAACGGTTCAGCAGAAAGTTGATCAAGAACAGTACGAGAAAGAGAAAGGCGCGCTGACCGAACTTTTGACCAGTAGTTGGCAGCCGAACGTGGCTCCTTTGGAGCAGAAAGAAGCCGGAACGGTGCTGGATCCCATCCGGGCAGCAGCCTTCACCCGGCTGCCGGGCGCGGCAGTGGCTGGAACCCAGGTTGATACCGATGGGGATGGACTGACGGATGATTATGAAGATGAGTATGGACCTGCCATCCTGGACAAGACCCGCGCGGATACAGACGGGGATGGGCTTTTGGACGGGCAGGAATTGCCCTTGGGGCTGCTGCCGGGAAAAGCCGACTCGGATAATGATCAAATTTCAGATTATCACGAGGTCATCGGCTTTTACTTTGATACCGGAATGTGGTATTCCAACCCGGATGATTACGACACTGATCTGGATGGTGTGTTGGATGGGGTAGAGTGTCCTCAAAGGGCTGTGACGGCGGCTGATCCGGCTGCGGGTGTGTGTGGTGATACAGATGGGGATGGAACGCCGGATATTTTTGATCCCGATGACGACGGGGACGGCGTGCCAACCGTGGTGGATGCAACCCCTTATACGTTGGTCAGCCGGGTGTTCAATCAATCCAGCCCGTTGCTGATGGCGGGTTCGGGCGTGGAAGAAGGCAGGCCGGTTTTTGTGACCTATCAGTTCCGGCCTGTGGAGGCGGAGCACCTGACCTATACCCAAAACGTGTTGGACTGGCCTTCGGGCGACACGGATGGGCAGATTCAGCAGGTGGATGACGTTACGTTCGCGGAAATTTCAGATGACGGCGCGACCGCGGGTGATCCACGAGCCTCTTATGGCGACCTACGCCTGATCCCGATGGCTGAAATCCGTTTGAAGGGCGGGAGTATCCCGTTGGCGTTGACGGATCATTATCAGTTCCCGATTCAAAGTGATTTGTTTGAGGGCTCAGTGCAGTTGACCGCGCTTTCGGCATCACAAACACGGGTTACCTTGAGCGAGGCTCCGGTTGGCAGCCACCCAATTTATATTGGTAACGGTACCTGCGACGACGCGACGGGGGTGACCCTGGCTGGCAGTCTGGCGCAAGGCGAATCGCTAACCGTCAACATCCCCTTGGGGTCTTTCGCCGATGGCAACCGCCCCTTCCAGATTCGTAATACCGCCGGAAGTGAAATCCTGGCCTGCCAGGAAGCCTACCCCGTGGCGCATGGCACAATGGCCGATCGTGTCGTTGATGAAAGCAAGATTCACCCCTACGGGATCTTTGCCCGAACGGACGCTGATACAGGCGAGGTCGTCTTATACGGTCCCTTGCAGTTGGAGTACAACGAAGCCGGTTCCATGCCGGTGGCCTTCACGGTGCGTTTGCCGTTGACCAATGAGGGCAATCGTTTCAATACAAGCAGCCAGGAAGTGAGTCTGGTTTGGGCGTTGAATATGGTCACGGATGTGTGCAAGCCGGTTGATCCTGATTGGGATGCGGACAGCGGCGATTGGTGTGATGCAGCCTACCCCGATCATTTCTACCAGGACGTGACACGGATCGTCCATTCCTACCCTGAAGAATTCACGTTGACCGGATTGTCGATCAGTGAGCAGCGCGGCGTAGACCTGGCGGTGGTTTTTGAGGACCCAGCGGTTGACACCGCGCCAGAGTTCTCGGATCCGTTGTGGGGGTTGGCGAACGGCTTAGAGAAGACTTTCCTCTCCGGACGCGAAACCGGTGGGGAGCGCGACTTGACCGTGGCGGACATCCGCGACCGCTTTGACCCGGATTTCAATGGTGGCATCGCGGATGGGGATGATCAATTGTGGGGCTTTGCAAAAGATACCTTCCAGGTGGTGTTCGTTGACGACATCCCCACCTCGGACGGGTTGGTTGAGCAAATGCAGACCCTTTCGACAGATATTTTTGAGGATTATTACAATGGCTTGGCCAACCCGCCTGAGGTGACCATGATGTTGTTCGCGCGTGAAATGCGCGAGCGTTCTGTTAGCCTGGGGCAGCCCGGAAATGAGTGTTACGGGGGCGGCTCGCCAGGCCAGTGTACGCTCAGCTTTGCGGGCGAGGTAGAGTCTGTGCAGGCAGTGATGAACTGGTCGCCTTATCAACGCGAAGGGACGACCTGGAGCGCAATGGCCATTGAGGATTACCTCGATCGCCTGGAGGCCAACTGGCGCACATTAGATGATTACAAACCAGATGGACCATCGGGGCGCTCGCGAGATGAGATCGACGGGATGATATTCATCGCGCGTATGTACGCCGAGATGGTCAATGCTGGCATGGCCTCACTGGTAGAGTTGAACGGCACGCCCGTAGTCAACACGGACAATGCCGAAGCGGACGTTGAGATTGAAACGTTCACGTCCAGTCTGGTCAAAGATGGCGGTGGCGCGTCTCAGATCGCGGAGAAGTTTACCGAAATCTTCCTGGATGCCCTGTACACCCAGCCCATGCTGAACATGGTGATGAAATTGGGCAGTACCAGCGATAAAATCTCGGCGTTTTTTGAGACGGTGGCGAAGGGCTTGAAAGATAAGGTCAATGCGCTGATCGCCAAGTACCTGAATACCACCTTGCGCAAGGTGGCTGCCTCGGTGGCGGCCATTGTCCTGGTAGCGGGTATCGCCGCATGCATGATCATCGAACTGGCTTCCCCCAATAGCAAGGCTGGCAAGATTGCCGGGCGGATTTTGGCCTCCACGTTTGGGGTGGTGTCCACCATCCTGGCTATTAAGGGATTGGTGGAGTTGTATAAAGTCATTAAGTTGGGGCAGACTCTGACCAAAGCCGCATCGACGGCGGCGATCATTGGTTTGATCGTTGGTGTGGTCATCGTGTGGGCTATGTTCTTTGTGTCGTGGGGCATGTCCGGGGTCAGTTTTGGCAGCCTGGCGTTTACCAACATGGTGGCTGAGGCGATGGCAGCGACGATGAGCCTGGTGCTGATGGCGGCGATTGCCTTGATCTTCCCGGTGGGTACGGTGATCGCGGCGGTCATTGCCTTAATCGATGCCTTGATTATGAGTGTGTGCGCCATTGCAGGGGCTTCCTCGCTGGGCGAAGATCATTGGGTAAATAAGTACATCTGTATTGGCTTGAGCGGCTGGGTAACCAAGATCTTCAAGTGGGTGGTATACGGCGTTCATTACATGGTCGATTATAGTAATGGTGAACGTCTGGAGTTTGGCAGCATGGATCAGGTGTTGCAGTACCCGAATCGAGGGTACATTGACACCAATCATCTGAAAGTCACGATTGAAACCACCAACACGATCACGAAAGAAAGCATTCCCTTGGATTGGAAATCGCTGGCTTACTTCTGGCAGTGGAGCGACTCCAACGCGATGAGCGCAAACTTCCAATATAAAATCCAGACCGCTGAGAATGACTTCCACGACGGATTAGAACGCGGGGAGATATCTCCGGACTGGACCCGCATTGGAAGCGAGGATAAGTGGAAAGTGACCGTTGATGCCACCACAACGGGGTATGCGGTGGATCTCCCGGCTGCGGGCGTGAACCGCGAGCCCGCGGTTTATTTGAGCGAGGCCAGCGCCATTCCGGTGCAAGAATGTTGGGCCATTCCGCCAATTCCGCCCCTCCCCACGTGGATCCCGGTGTGCTACATCCGCACTGAACGAGCCACCCTCCACGTGGACCTGGCCAGTTCGATGACGGTAGACGTTTTCCCGGCGACGTTGAGCCAGTTCTATGAGTTGGCTGAAGTGGAATCGGGTGGCTATTCCATTGCCTGGGGCACGGATGCCACTCCTTCCTTCCCAATCTTCCGGGATGCGGACGGTGATACGCTGGTTTCTACATATTATCAAGGCAATGACCCAGACGACTCGGACTTTGACACCGATAACGATGGTCTGTCGGATGCCTACGAAGTCCAGAATGGTTCGAACCCCAGACTGCCGGATACCGATGATGACGGGCTGTTGGATGGGCGCGAAGTGGCTTTGGGCACGGACCCAACTCGCCCGGATTCGGACGGCGATGGATTGCCCGATGGCGCGGAAATCGCGGGCTGGTATTTTGTGTACGGGTTCGATGCCGCTGGCATGGAACTGCGCACGCGGGTGTATCCCGATCCTTTGATGGTTGACACCGATCTGGATGGCTTGACCGATAAGCAGGAACAGGTATACGGCTTCCACCCGGGCGTGTTTAGCAATGCCAACATTCTGGATTATGAGATCGACACCCAGGAACAAGATGCTTCGCAGGTTCTGCTCAAGATGGACGAGGGCGGCGGCGCGAATATGTTCCTCGATTCTTCGAACTTCAACTTCCATGCCTCCTGTCAGGGGGATGCCTGCCCAGAGGCAGGGTTTGCTGGACGCTATGGACAGGCAGTGGAGTTTGACGGCGGGTTGATGATGGGGGATTCCGGAGATGCGCTGGAGATCAGCGGCAGCGCGCAGGGTTTGAGCTTTGTGGGCGGCGCGCCCTTTGCGATGGCTTTCTGGGTACAACGACAGGGCAGCGGGACAATCCTCTCCAAATGGAGCGAAACGGCTGGAGAGCTCAAGGAATTTACCCTTGAAATGACTGCCGATGGCTACCTGCGCATGGTGAACCAGAGCGGCAGCGCTGCGATCAGTTCTACCCCCGTTCCGGCAGCCGGCTGGCACCATGTGACCGTCAGCTATGATGGCGCGAACCTTGCCTTCCTGGTGGACGGGATCGCGGCTGGAAGTCAGGCCTGGGCCAACCCCATTGCGACGGGAACGCCTGTGCCTGTGGTTGTCGGGGCAGCCCTGACGGCTAGCGGGCTGGGCGACTTCTTCGCTGGGCGGCTGGACGAGGTGATGATTTTCAATCGTTCGCTTGATGCGAGTGAAGTCACCGAGCGAATTATGGCGGCTCGCTACAATGTCAACGACCAGTTCGTGCGTCCGGGCGAGTTCATTGAGTTCATGTCCACGGTGACCAATTTGCTGAACAATCGTTTTGGCTACGGGCTGCTGAGCAATCAGATTGAGCCGTTGGACGCGGTTGTGAATGGGGCGAGTATGCTCCTGCCGCGCACCTTCGTGGTTTATCCGGACACACCTGAAAAACTGAATACTTTTCATTACTCAGAAACCCTGCAAATCGAACCAGCGTATACCACCTCGGGTGACCTGACCTTGAGCCAGACAGCAGACGCGCAAATTGTGGACCGCCAGACTGAGTCCAACTACGCCGAGTTATGGCTACGGTTTAACGAGGCTGGCGGCGCGACCCGCTTTGAGGATTTCTCGGGCGCCTCGCCGCAGCGTAGCGCAACGTGCACAAGCTGTCCGACCTCAGGTGTGGCGAGCATCTTGAATCAGGCGGTGCGGTTTGAGGCAGGGGCCAACACGCCCCTAGACCTGACCGATTTGCAGACTTTCAGCATGCTCAACCGTGGATTCACCATTTCACTTTGGGTGAACCCGGCTTCAACCTCCACGGCTGGAGCGGCGCTGAACTTGCTGAATACCTCCAGCGGAGCGTTTTCACTCTCGCTGGTGCGTGAATCGAGTGGCAATTATGTGCCGCGGATCACTATGGACGGGCAAACCTGGAGCGCTTCAGCCTGGCGCAGCGTCTTACAGGATGTCTGGAATCACGTGGTTGTGCGCTATAACGACAATGATCGCCAGGTGTTGGTGTATATCAATGGCGCGCTGATCTATACTCGCTCGAATATTGACCCGCTGACAGCAAATACTCAGGTGCATGTTGGCGGATCGCCCCAGCAGTCTGCATATCTTTTGGATGATCTGCGGCTGTACAGTCGGCCGTTGAGCACGCTGGATATCAATCGTCTGGCAGAGCGCCCGGTCATTGAGTTGGACATGGATGGCGCGGCTTATTCTGACACCTCTGGCAATGGTCAGAGTGTGAGTATCATAAAAGCGAACCCCTTGTATGCGGCTCTCCCGGACTCGCTCAGCGTGCGGGGAACGTCTCTGTACCCGAGAAGCGAATGGTCGCTGAATTACTTGCGTGTGAATGGCAATCCATTGTTGAATATGTCGGATGGAGCCTTCACATTCTCAGTGTGGATTTACCCGCAGCCTGGCGAGAACCATTGGCAAGGGGTATTTGGCGATGAAAGTGGGGAAGCCAATGCTTACCCGACCCTGGAACGATTGGGCCGCCAGCTACGACTGCGCTTTGGGGATGGAACGAGCAAGTATGAGAAGGCGTCAGGGGACGTGTTGATTGAGAATCGTTGGAACCACGTGGTGGTGACTTTCCAGCCGAACACCGATCCTTCGATGTCCAATTCCTACCTATATCGACTGTATGTGAATGCAGTCTCTGTGGAGGGCGATGTGGTATATGTGCATCCACCCTCCACCGATAACTTCTACGTTGGTCATTCCAGCCACCGCTGGTCAATCACTGCGAATAATTTTTATGTTAGCGGCCACGATGACCCGGGCAGTAATGCAGAAGTGCGGGTAGATAAGAGGGTCGGCTCTGGAGGTTGGGACAGAATTTTCTCTGGTGATGTTAAAGGTGGCAACTGGTACAGTATCAATGACACGGAGTATCTCACTTCCAACACCTCCGTCGAATACGATGTGTGGGAAGACGATACGATCGGGGATGATGATTGTGGCGGAGGCACCTACTATCACTTTAATTCCCCTGGTTCCTACAGCCTGGGTATGTCCGATGGTTTTAATGGCACCATGTACTTCACGATTCAACGCAATTCGATTCGTTTCATTGGTCGGATCGATGAGTTGGCGGTGTATCGTTACGCCCTGGACAGCGAGCAAATTTACGACCTGTATTATTCGCTGCCGGTGACAGCGCGAATGCCGTTGAACGACCGGCCTGCCTCGGACACCTTTGAGAACACAGCCGAAGTGACTACGCTGGATGATGGCACGTGCTCGGGGGCGGCTTGCCCCGCGGCGGGCGGACTGGGCTTGTTGGATCAGGCTGTGGATTTTGGGGGCGTGGATGATGTCATCAAAATCCCGAACCGTGATGTGACCAACGATTACATGGTGTCCTTCTGGATGAACACCACCTGCCAGAACTGCGGGGTGTATTCGTTGTACCCAACCACACCGGGCAACACAGCCATGCAGCAAATCTACTTGCGGAACGGAAACGTTTGTGCGCAGGCTGCCAGCACGGAAGTCTGTTCGACGGGTGGTGGGATCAGCGATGGGCGCTGGCATTCGGTGTTGTATTCAAACAACCAGGGGCGAGCAGACCTGTGGGTGGACGGAGTAATTGTAGACTCTCGCCTGAGCGGAGGCATGGTAACCGCTTCCACCACTGCCGAGGTGCAACTGGGGCGTGCTGTCAATGGCGATGAGGATTACTATACGGGCTTGCTCGATGATGTGCGGGTGTTCCGTTACACCTTGTCGACAGCGGACATCTTGAACATCGTGAATCGCTCGCCGCTGCTCCTGGCGCATTTGGATGAGGCTCAAGGCGCGACGACGTTCCTGGACAGCACCCGCAACGGGCAGAACCTGGCTTGTGTGGGAGCTGCCTGTCCAACAACAGGTAAGCCCGGACGCCTGGGATCTGCTGCGGAGTTGGATGGGGGGGATGATCTCATCACCCTGGGGCAAGCGCAACTCTCCCCGAATACTGGGTCCTTCTCGGTTTCGTTGTGGGTTTATCCAACCCGCACAGCGGCGACGGCGCAAACCTTGTGGAGCCTGCCCTATGCTGATAACAACCGCATCCGGTACAGTCTGGCTATTGCGCCCAACAGCATGAATCTGTGTATTGTGAAGGGTGACGCAGCCGCGGACTGCACAGCCAGTTCCGTGGTGGGGCTGATCAAGGACAATTGGAACTTTGTGACCCTGGTGGTGGAGCGAGTGACCTCGACCTCAGAGACGACTGCCTTGTATATCAATGGTTACATCGATTCGACGGGCAGTGGTAACCAGAACGCGAATGTTGTTAATGGGTTGGGGCAAATGAGCCTGGGCGCGAAGCTGCCCTTGCACACCGCGCAGGCTGGTGGCCCGTTTGCTGGACAGTTGGACGAGGTCACGGTTTACCCGTACGAGCTTAATGAAATCAACGTCCGGGACAGCTTCAACTACCAGATTGCGCATGTGGAGGAACACGCTTCGGTGCGTCTGACCATCGATGCCGAGCCGCCCATGGTGTCCCTGGCAGGATACGACGCCAGTTTTGCGTATATCCAGCAAAATGACATTCAATTGGTGGTCCCCACCAGCGACGCGACTTCAGGCGTGGCGATGGTGGAAATGAGCGTGGCGCACCGAAACCTTGCGGGAGCGATCCTTTCTACCGCGCCGGTCTGTCTGGATTCGGTTACGGGAGAAGATTTCTGTCCGACTCTGCGCCCTGAAGCAGGTGATGGCCGGTACACGCTGCGTTTCCGCGCCGTGGACCGGGTGGGGCATCAGACCACCAGCCCGGCGTATGATCTCTTCGCCGATGGCGAGGCCCCGCGTATCGTGGTTAATTTTGCCGAAGGCTCTCTGCTTTCGGCGGAAATGCATCCAGAGATCAAGAACACCTGGATGCTGCCCCTGAGCGGCAGTATACAAGACCCCGAGCTGGGCGACGGCACAGCCGGTTCTGGCCTGGACCTGAACTCGGTGAGGGTAAGCGTGGTGAGCGCGGACGGCGCGGTGATTGGCAGCGGCACGCAGACCCCGACCCTGACGAAAGATCCCAGTGGACCAGGCTACCTGTGGGCATTGGATTATTTGATGCCCGAAGGAGAGCCTTCGGGTGAATTCACGCTGGTGGTGGAAGCCGCCGACCGGGTGAATAATCGCAGCACCAGCGAGATCGGTTTCTCGATCGATGCAACCGCTCCGGCGGCGCAAATTCATCTGGAAAGCTTACCCCAAGAGGATGAAATTTTGACCGGCCTTGGCTTCGGCGGGTCAGTCAGCGATGTTCCCGGAAATGGCTTGCCCTACACGCCTGGCGGTAACAACGCGCTGGGGGTGAACGTGGCTCAGTCTCAGGTGGGATTCCTGCCGGTGGGAACCACTTCTTTCTTGCATGCGGACCCGTATCCGGATGGCTTGCTCTTGTGGCTGCCGATGGACAAGGCCGAGGTGCCGCTGGATGAGAATGGTGATCCTGACCCGGACGATCCCAATCGAGCCTTCATGGATATATCGCCTTACCAGATTTCGGGTTCTTGCACAGGCCCGGAATGTCCGCAGACGGGCCTGATTGGCCACCGCAATGCCTCGATGTACTTTAATGGCAACGACCAGACCATTCGCTTGGGCAACCAGGTGGATCTGGCCGGGCGGGCCTTCACCGTGGCGGTTTGGGCGCAGAAAAACCAACTGGAACGCAACGACCCCATTCTGTGGCAGGGGCCGCTTTCGCTGCCCGACCAGCGCATTCTGGTGGGGATCAACGCACAAAACCGGTTTGTGTGCGGTTTCGGCGGCGTCGATTTACTGACGGACCCGAGCTGGGTGGACACCGACTGGCACATGTGGGCCTGCACGTTTGATTTGGAGACAGGTCGGCGGGCCATTTACCGGGATGGGCAAGAGGTGACCAGTGATTTGGCCAACCCGCTGCCGGTGACCTATGAAGCCATGTTTGTTGGACAGGCTCCGGTAGGCAGTTTCTATGGTTACCTGGACGAATTGCAGATCTTCGATACCGCCTTGGATGCTGCGGCTTTGCGTGACCTGTATACCGGGTATCAGACCGTCTTTGATCTTTCGGTGGATGTGAACTTTGCTGCGCCCGGAGAAATGCTGGTGGATTCGTCTGGATTCTTCCATCAGGCTGAGGTGATTGGCGGCGGAACTGACCGGCGGAACAAGGTCGGCAGTGGATCGGGGGGCCTGTATGGGCTGGAGTTGGACGGCAATGATTGGCTGAAGATCGAGCCGCAATACAGCCTCAACCTGGATCGTGGAGCCTATACCCTGGCGGCCTGGGTGCGGGCAGATCAAGCCGCGGCGATGGATGTGATTAGCCAACGCACGGAGAATCCGGAATGGCGTTATCCTTCGCTGGCCCTGACAGCCGACTTGCGCTTGCAGACTGGTTTTGGAACGGGTTATGGCTGGATGAAAGCTGAAACCAGCCTTCCGGCGGTGCAGGTGGGGCAGTGGTCCTTTGTGTCGGTGACCTTCGATGGGCAGACGACCGCTTTCTACGTAGATGGCGTTCTGGTGGAAACCTCTGCCGCGCTGTCTGGGCAAACGCCTTACCCGAGTGAAACCTTCAACATCGGTGATAGCTTCCAGGGTGGGTTGGACGAGATTATGGTATTTCCCAGAGCCTTGAGTAGATTGGAGGTGGCCGCGCTGGCCGGCACGGGCTGGTCAAACGCGCAGTTGGCGGGGAGCGGCGCCGAAACCACCTGGAGCGCGAATGTCCCGGTGGGCATGGAAGGGATGTATCAGCTTGGCGCACGTGGCCTGGACTCCAACGCCCACTTCAAGACGGGCCTGGAGACGCTCAACCAGTGGGACGGCGTTGTGGACAGCCTGGCTCCGCGCATTGCGCTATCTCGAACCGCGTTGGGGGAAGACCTGTGGGAGTATCGCTTCTCCATAGAGGATGCCTTCCTGAACGACGAAACGATCAAGATCAATGTCTGCGCTGAGGCCAACGTCACCCGAACCTATAACAATAGTGAATGGGTTTTGTCCTCTGGCGTAGCCCCCAACACGATCCTCTTCCGGCTCGAAGGAACGTGCCAGGCGAAAGAAAACCTGACGGAGGAAGTGGGCGTTTATGCCTGCGACAGCGCGGGCAACTGCTCTGGTCAATTCTACCCGCCCAGGTTGGGCTTCCGGGTGTTCCTGCCGTTGATTGCGACCAGTGGCGGGGGCGGCGGTGGCGCATCAGAGGTGGTGGATCCGCGGGCCTTGTGGGAACGGGTGAAAGATTGGCCTGGCCTGACGGAAGCTGTGCTTGTTGAAGATGCGCCGGATGGGCCGCAGGTGGAACTGCTGACTTCAGAATTGGATGCGAGCCAGTTCCGCAGTGGCACGTTCTTCCCAATCAAGGGGCGGGTGAGTGATCCAAGCGGGGTGGCCTGGGTGGAGATCCGAATCAACCGCGGAGCGGAGGAAGTATACCGCACAAGGGCAGCCCTTTATGAGGACCTGTGGACGGCCATGTGGGCTTTTGCGCCTGGAACGAAACCGCAAAGCGGATATTATGTCATGGACGTCATCGCGTATGACAAAGCCGGGAATGGCACATCGTATTCGTACAACCTGAGCGTCAACTTGGGAGGTCGTGAATGAAAGCCGCCAACCGGATGGATCGATGGATCAAGCGCGCCGTCGCCGGGCTTCTGGCGGCGAGTCTGCTAGGCACAAATCTGACGTCAGCCCAGGCACTGCCTGCTCTGGTGATCACCACGCTCGGCAGCTTTCCGGCGGAAGCCTACCCGGCAGGGTTGGTGTTTGGGCTGCAAGGCAAGTATTGGTTGAGCCTGGGGGGCAGCGGAGCGGTGGGTGAATGGCTACCACTTTCCGGCACGCCTATGACTTACGATTTGGGCAGTCCGAGCGCTGAGCCGCGTGGCATCACGATCGGACCGGATATGAACCTGTGGGTGGCGGAAAAGTTCGCCGGAAAAATCGCCCGAATGACAACCAATGGAGCGGTGACCGAATTTGAATTGCCCGTGGCCAACAGCCAGCCTTCGCAGATCATTAACGGCCAGGATGGGGCGTTGTATGTCACTCAGTTCAATCGCAGCAGCGTGGCTCGAATCAGCCTTGAAGGTGAGGTGGCCGAGTATTTCACGCCAACCGCGAACAGTAAACCGCTCGGTATAACCTCTGACCTGGATGGAAATGTCTGGTTTACAGAATGGAACAGTTACAAAATCGGCAAGCTGACCCCCGCGGGGGAGATGACCGAATACGCCATCCCTACGCCACCCTCGCGGCCCAGCCATCTGGCTGTTGGACCAGATGGCGGATTGTGGTTCACCTATGAGCAATACAAATGGGTGGGACGGGTAGATCCGGCGAATGGATCGATTGTCAACTTCTACCTGCCCACCACCAGCTCGGCCATTACCTCGCTGGCAATGGGCGCGGACGGACGCATGTGGTTTCTGGGGATCCGGACGGTGGGCAGCTTTGCGACCAGCGCCGCTGGGCCAACCGACCTGATGGAGATACCCTTGCCGGTGGCAATCTTTGAGGGACAGGGCGGAAATCAGATAATCGCTGGGCCAGGCCCGGGCATGACCTTCATCACCTCCAATACGCAAGCGTTCTCTGAAGTAGGGCCTGTGGCGACGCTGCGGCGGGATCTGCAACCCTTCATTGTGGATGCGCCGCCCTTTTTGCTGGCTGGGGGCTCGTTCACGGTGGACGCCCGCGTGGCCAATTGGAGCAGCGCCTCGGCAACGGATGTGGAACTGACTTTCACGGTGAGCGATGGCCTGGCTTTCGTTGGAGCGGATTCGGCCAGCTTGACCTGTTCTAGCGTGGATGCGCAAACCATGCGTTGTACACATGCCTCTTTACCAGGGGGCAGCGTGGCAGAGGTGATGTTCACTGTTCAGACCAACCGCGAAGCGGTGGCTGCCAGCCCTGCTCTGCTGGATATGCGGGTGGAAAGCCTGGAGGAGGATTATCTTCCGGCCAATAACCGCACTTTCCGCGAACTAAACACCCTTCAACAGTATCTTTACCAAACCGATTTTTCCACCGGGTCCGACCATTTTTGGTCAGAGGATACGGTGACTGCGGTGGAGGGGCAGAACGCGCTGGGTCCATTTGATAATCGGCGCGTGGCATTGCAACTGCCGAAGATGCCGCCTCATGACCGGGCCGCGGCCTGTTTCGATTTATACATCTTAGGGCAGTGGGATGGCAGCGCGTTGGTGGACCCTGGCGACGATTCCACCCCGCCGCCCATCATCGGGCCGGATATTTGGGCCAATTATATGAATGACACCCGACTGCTGGTATCGTCCTTCTCAAATCGGGGCGGTTTCAACCAATCGTATCCCAAAGATTATGGCGAAGGTGTGTTTGCCCCACGGACGAATGCCGCGGAGACGGGTGATTTCAATGGAGATACTGTAGTCGATGCTCGCTATACGCTATGCACTACTCAAATGCACGATTTGAGCAAGTTCTTGCTGACTTTTTATGGCTTGAATCTGGACGGGCCGTCGGGTGAGCAATGGGCGCTGGACAATGTGAGCGTACGAATTTATTATGATGCTGCATTTGACTATGTGTATTTGCCGATGTTGTTGCGATAGGGAGGGAGCGTGAAATTTTTTCGCCGATTTCAAAGTGGATTGATGAAGAAATTTGGTCTGGCAGGAATGGCTGTAGCCCTGGTAGCCTTGGTGCTGCCGCAGGCTACCGCGGCCTTCCCTTTGTTGCAAACAGGGCCTTATGAGGTGACAGTCACGTTCACCTCGGTTGCGCCCGATCCGGCTTATGTGGATCAGGCGGTGACCATGACTGTGCAGGTGGCGGCGGTTGATCCAACGGCTGGCGTTCCAAGCGGCGTTGTGCGTATCGATAGCGGAGATACCGCGTTATGTACTGTGACGCTGGATGCGGCGGGGCAGGCCTCCTGCACACGCAGTTGGCCGACTCCTGGCGAAGTTCCGCTCAAAGCGGTTTATCTGGGGCTTTCGCCATATCTGCCGGGCGTTTCGGCGGATGAGTACCTCACCGTGCAGCCCAAAATTCTTCCACTCGTTGTTATTCAATCGCATATTCCTGACCCTTCTATCCTCAATCGGTTCGTGGATGTGTCGGTGTCGGTTGGCCCAGACACGCCGGTGGCGACCGGAAATGTGACCGTCTTTCGCGGTAGCTCGGCAACCTGCCTGGCAGCGGAGCGCTTGACGGCAGCAGATTCATGCACGGGAGCATTGGACAGTTCTGGCTCGATGACCTGCGCCTTGTCGCTGAGCGAGGCGGGGAATGTGAATTTGTGCGCCTATTATGAGGGCGATATACCTCACGTGGAAGGAGTATCCGCCCCGGTAAGTCACCGGGTGAGCGAGGCGAACACGTTTACTACCATCACCGGCACGGCCCCCAATCCCTCCTTGGTGGGGCAGAGTGTGATGGTCAGTTTTGTGGTAACCTCCCCGGATGGCGCCCCGAGCGGGAGTGTGACCGTGCGCAGTGGTGGGCTTTCTTGCACGGCTACAGTGGCAGAGGGACAGTGCGCATTGGTATTCACGACTCCACATTTGCAGACTCTGGTGGCTGAATACGGCGGCGATACGGGGGCGCAGACGCCCCTGGATCCTTCAACTTCCGATCCATTTACCCATCGGGTGAATGCTCCTCCGACGAATATCCAACTCTCGGGTTCCCATGTGGAAGGGTATCGTTCGGCGGGTCAGTATGTAGGCACGCTTAGCACTTCGGACCCCAACCCGGATGAGACCCATGTGTACACTCTGGTTGCCGGTGCAGGCGATTCGAGCAATGCTCGCTTTACCATCGCCGATGAGGGACTATTCACGGCGGACGGTTTCACGCCCGGTGAGCAATTGCAAATTCGCGTGCGTTCCACCGATCCAGCCGGGCTCTTTGTGGAAGAAACCTTCGTTTTGAGCGTGGAAGGTGAAGTGCTGTTGCCAAACACGGGCTTTCCGGCAGGGCGCGTGACCGAACTGCCCGCCGGGCGTGTTCAACCAGTAGGGCAGGCGATGGGTGGATTGATGCTGGAAATCCCTCGCCTGGGCTTGCTGACCGAGGTTGTGGGCGTGCCTCGCGCGGAGCAGAGCTGGGACACGGACTGGCTGGCTGAGCAGGTTGGGTGGCTGGAGGGCACGGCATTCCCCACCTGGAATGGCAACGCGGTGTTGGTGGCGCACAATGTTTTGCGCTCAGGTCTGCCGGGTCCGTTCGGAGAACTGGAGCAGTTACAACGCGGGGATCGCCTGATCATCCACGTGTACGGGCAGGCTGTGGTGTATGATGTGCACTCGGTGCAATGGATTGAACCACAAGATGCTTCGGTATTGGGGCACTCGGAAGAATCCACGTTGACCCTGTTGACCTGCGCTTCTTATGACGAGGGAAGCGGCTCTTATCGACACCGCCTTGCAATCCAGGCGGCGCTCGCCGATCATTAATCGTCACCTCAAAATCCGGCTGCTTGCGGGAGTGGAAATATGCTTCGAAATCGACCTGGATGGACCCCTTCTCGAATGGCTGCTCTGGCAGCCCTCTTTCTGGCAGTCGTTTTTTGGTTGACTCCCGCGGCACGGGTTGTTTTGGCTGCCTGGATGACCATCACCCCAAATTTCTCTACAGTTCCACCGGCGAGGGTTGGTTCGCCGTGGTCGCAAACCTTTAGCGCAACTGGCGGGGTAATGCCATACACGTGGGTCGCCTCGGGCTCAATTCCGGGCCTGACCTTTGACTCCGCTACGGCCACACTTTCTGGAACACCCACCACGGTCGGGTATTTTAACTACACCATCTCTGTGCAAGATACAGATGGTTCCAACGCGGGAGAGATCAGCACGGCTTCCTTCCTCGTCAGAGCCAACACCACAACGACGATGTCGATCGCTTCGGATGGGCCGGGCGGGCAGGTGATGGTGGGGTTTCCGGTGTGGGTGTCGGTGACGGTTGGTGAAAGCGCGGCAGGCTCTTACGAACCGACCGGGCAGGTGCTGGTGAGTGGAGGCGGCGCAAGCTGCACAATTACCCTGGATTCGAACAGCCAGGGAACGTGCCCGCTGTTTTTTACCTCGCCAGGAAATGTAACTATTAACGCAGCATATCAGGGAGATACGTATTTCATTAACTCCTCTGACAGCGCCTCGCGCACGGTGGTGGCTTTGCAGGTGAGCCCCTCATTGACCGCCGGACGGTATCATACCTGTTACCAAAACGCTTCTGGAATGGTGGATTGTTGGGGCGTGGTTAAGTACGCTCCGAATAACGGAAGCGACACGAACTTGCAACCCATCCAGGTGGGGCCGGTACGGATGGTCAGCGCGGGTGGGTATCATGTTTGCGCGCTCCAAACCGATGGAACGATCGCTTGTTGGGGCGACAATCCGGCTGTGACCGGCGCTATTCCAACGGGGCGTTTCATTCACATAAGCTCGGGGCTGAATCACGTGTGTGCCGTGGATACTTCCTATCACGCGCAATGCTGGGGAGAGATGAGCGCAGCGCTGGCTACCGAGCCCACTGTTGAAGTGACGGCAGTGGCTTCAGGGTGGACACATGCCTGCGCCATTCAGCGCGCGGATCAAGGGGCTGTTTGTTGGGGCGACTCGTTTGGCAGCGAACCGGGATATCGCTTTACAAAGCTAGCCGCAGGAAAAACGCATACGTGCGGTATTCGGGCCAACGGAGTCATTGTCTGCTGGGGAACGGTTGCTTCACCGGCGAATGACGGGACGACATTCGCGGAAATTGGTTCAGGAACGGATTATTCCTGTGCTCGAGCCAATGCGGGCCAACTGCGCTGTTGGGGAGGCTCCGCCCCGGCGGTAGATGCGACGAATTTGCACAGCTCGTTAGCGGTGGGGGTGATCCATGCTTGCGGGCTGCGCTCTACGGGGAATTATTTATCTTGTTGGGGGGATAACGCGTACAATCAAGCGCCGCGCTTGAATCTGTCACCAGCCACGATTTCTTCCATCCTCCCTCAAAGCCGAGCCTATTCCCAAACGTTTATGGCGGAAGGCGGGGCAGCAAATTACACGCTGGCTTTGACCAGCGGCTCCATCCCACCTGGGCTGACCCTGAGTGGATTAACGATTTCGGGTATTCCAACCAACACGGGCGATTTCAATCCGACTTTGCGCTTGACGGAGAATTTCGCCGCCAGCAGTTTGCCACTGGAATTGGCTCCTGTCAGTAACAGTTATCCAATATCAATCCAACCATCCTGGAGCAGCACAACGATATCCTCGGTGAGCCCGGCCTCCGCGACCGTGGGCACTCCGGTGCAGGTATCTATCCTGGTTGGGAAATCCGCATCCAGCACGCCGGTTGTGAGCGGATCGGTACAGGTAACCACGGACGATGCGGAGGTTTCTTGCCAGGGCGAAGTGCAAACGGACGGTACGGCGCAATGCACCCTGTACTTTGCGACGGCCGGATCCCATCCCATCGTAGCGCAATACTCGGGCGATCTCTTTTTTACGGGGAGCACATCCACAATCAGTACGGCAACTGCCACGCCGATTGTGATCACTCCGGACGTTTCTGCGGGAGATCAGTATAACTGTACGATCAACGGGAGCGGCTCGCCAGCATGCTGGGGAAAAAACGACTCCGGTCAGTCTACCCCCTTTGTGCTGCCTTACAGCCGGATCAGTGCAGGTGGAGCCACGACCTGTGGGCGGACGGCGGGCAGCAAGATTACTTGTTGGGGAGCGAATTCCTTTGGGGTGGCCACGCCCCCAACAACCTCCGGCTTTACGGATGTTTCGGTTGGTATTGATCATGCCTGCGCTCGAAGCTACACCGGAGCAATCTCTTGTTGGGGGAAAAGTGATTACACAACCGTGCCCGGCCTGCCGTATGGATACACCTGGAGCGCTGTCTCGGTAGGTGATTACCATTCTTGCGGCCTGACTATGAGCGGCGGCGGGCGCTGTTGGGGCAGCGCGGCCTTCAACCGCACGGCAATCCCACCCGCTTTGGCGGCGGATGGAGCCCTGAAAATGATTCGAGCTGGGGGAATGTTTAGCTGTGCCATTAAAGCAGACAATACGCTGGCTTGTTGGGGCGGGGACGGGTATGTGGATGCGATCAAGACTCCCCCGGCGGGAACCTACGTGGCTTTGGATGCGGGCCGCTTCCATGCCTGCGCGTTGCGCAGCGATGGCGCGGTGGTGTGTTGGGGGGATGACAGTTATGGACAGGTGGGGGCAGCAGCCAGCGGATTGGCTGGTTTCTCGGCGGTGGGGGCTGGTGTAGACCATACCTGCGCGCTGCGTTCGGCGGATCAAACCCTGGTTTGTTGGGGGGCGAACAGGCTGGGTCAAGCCCCGCAATTGGCTTTGGCTCCGATCACGCTACCGACCCTGGACGCTAATGTAACGGGTTGGGCGGGGCAATCTCTGGTTGCCAGCGGTGGGCGAACCGGCGGCTATGTTTACTCTTGGCCGTTGGGCGCCGCTCCGAGCGGGTTATCTCTGGATTCGACCAGTGGCGCCATCAGCGGTGTTCCGGACCGCCCCGGCCTGTATACGTTTGATGTTTCGGTGCGAGAAAGCGCCGTCGATCCATTCATGCGCTTGACGCAGTCATATTCGATGACGGTGCGTTCTCCGGTGGCGGTAAATACTACGTTCACCCCAGCTCTGACCGGAATGGTCGGTGAGCCGGTGCGTATCGATGTGGAAGTTGCCGAGCAGCCGGTGGGTTTGCCGGTGATGGGCACGACGCCAACCGGCGTTGTGACGGTCACGGTGGACGATGGGCGTTCCTGTTCGATTTCGCTGGTCAATGGGCGCGGAAACTGTGAGATCTATTTCCTCAGCCCTGGGCCAAAAACCGTCGAGGTGGATTATCCTGGCGATAGTCTGTTTATGGTGGGAGAGCAAATCCTTCCCAGTGGGATGACGATTGCGCCTTTCTCACAGCCGAATCGGATCTACTCCGGTGCAGGGCAGACCTATTTGCACTTGGCCGATGGTGGTTTGAGTTGCGTGGGAGATGGGTGCGATGTTGCAGCCTTTGACGCGGTCTCGACCGACCTGGGAACCGGGGCAGGCTTGACTTGCGCCCTCCAAACCGACGGGCAAGCCCGCTGTGTCACAGCGGGAGGCACAACGCTGTATCCGGGGCCATTTGTGGCTTTGACCGTGGGCGCGGGGCATGCCTGCGCGCTCAACTCGACCGGATTCCCCACCTGTTGGGGTGAGAATGGGGCCGGGCAGGCCCACCCCGTACCCTGGGATATGCTGGCCATCTCTGCTGGCCGCGAACACACCTGTGCGCTAGATATTCACGGTATGCCTGTCTGCTGGGGCTTGGACGACGCGGGACAGTCTTCACCTGTGGGTGGACCCTATGTGGATATCACTGCGGGCGGCGACCATACCTGTGCCCTGAATAGCGCTGGGTGGGTGACCTGTTGGGGAGATAATGCGGCGGGGCAATCCACGCCTCCTGGCGGACCGTACAGTACAGTCAGCGCGGGCGAGGATCATACCTGCGCGCTCACTCCTGAGGGACAAGTCGAGTGCTGGGGCGATAACGCCTTGGGGCAAGCCGCCAATCCGCTGGGCACATTCGTTGCGATTGATGCTTTTGATAACCAAACCTGCGCGCTGCGTGATGGGCCGAAGGTGACCTGTTGGGGCGCGAATGATTCGGGCGAAGCACCTCAAATCAGTATCAACCCGCTCACAGGCGCCAAGATCACGGGGTTAGTGGATTGGGAACATGAATTCCTACCGGAAGGTGGAGTCAGACCCTTTATTGGGTCTGTAGCGGGTGGAGCGCTGCCTCCAGGATTGGATTTGATGCTCAGTCCGGCAGGTGTCGTTCTCTACGGGAAGCCAACCGTGCCGGATGTTTATCCATTCCGACTGGCCTGGGAAAGCAGCAATTCTATTCCGCTGGTGCGGGAAGAAGCCTACACGCTAACAGTAACCGGCACGGATCTGGGGTTGGCGGTCCAGGCAGCGCCCCTGTCGCAGGCTGCCTTTGACAAATCCTTCTACTGGGATTTCACCGTGACCAACCAGGCGGCAATTGAACTGCCTTCGGGTGAATTGGTGTTCACGCTGCCAACCACACTAGAAAGCCCCACCATGAGCGGCTTGACCGGGTGTGCGCAGGATGGCTTGACTCTTACCTGTCCATTTGGGCCGCTGGGTTCGGGAGCCAGCCTGACCGCTCGTTTGGAAGGGACTCTGACCGCCTGGGTAGGCGAGCGCGTAATGGTGGCAGGAGAGGCGTGGCCGGTGGGCGAAGATTGGCCAGAAGTGCAAGAGGCCGATAACCGGGCCGAAAACTCCGTCTTGGTGTTGGGGTACTACATCCATTTACCGCTTGTATTGCGATAGGGCCGTACGGCGAGGCACGGAAACAAGTCAATTCTTGGAGCGGGGCGCGAAGGTCAGCGCGAAGAGCCGGGGCTCTGTGAGCACGCCTTGCCACTGCCAAATCCCACTGCCCTGGTCCGACCAGCCTTCCGCTTGGGTGGATAGGGCCGTGCCGGGCGGAGCCTGGACGCGGACGGTGATGGGCAGCGCGGCTGCTCCGCCTTGCTTTTGGAGCTTTAGGGTATACAGCCAGCCTTCGTCCGTTTGCCGAGCGACTCTGGTGGGAAGCGCCCAATCCAGGCGGTAGGATTGCTCCGATTGCCCGGGTAGGACCATCATGCCGGAAAACTGGGCAGTAGCGTTGGGGCCTTGCTCTGAGCGCACCTGCCCATCCCAGCCGCTGTTGTTTAACAGGACTTCCGCGGGAACGGGTTGAGCGGCGAAATCTTGCAGAAGGCTGCCGCCCGCGGAAAGCACCCGCCACGCGTTCCAATAGCAGCGATTTTGCATATCGGCATAATTCTCCCCATAGACGGCTTGATGTTTGCACCCGTTGGGGGTCTGGCTGGGATTCTGAACCGTGACCAGTAAAGAAGCGCCAGGCTGGGCGGGGTCGCGAAGGTCAACCTCATACAACGCGCGCGAGGTGATTCGGGCGTTGACTTTGTTGAAACCGATATTGCTGTCCACGATCATGAGGAAATCGCCAGATCCAGGATGGACCCCGCCATCCAACCCGGCCAGCTCCAACGCGCCCTGGCCCAGGTCTTGGTTCAGGTAAATGAAAAGGTGACCGGTTTCCAGCGCTTCATGGGCAGCCCAGGCCAGGTCGATGAGAGATTGACGGTCTTCGAGAGTTTGAACGCGATCGACCGCAGCCTGGGCCAGGTCGAGCATGAAGTCTTTGCGTCCCAGCCACCACTCATTGGTCATGCCCTCACCGGCTTGCGGCCCCCAGGCAGTACGCATCCAGGATTGAACAATGGTCGAGTCAACCGGCGTGGGAGCCCCGGTGAGGGTCAGTGGCCCGAGGGCGTTCACGAACAGGGTCGCGGCGCGGGTATCGAAGGCGATGACGCCATCCACAGCCTTCCCGGTGGTTTGTTCGTACAAATCTTGCAGGTCGCGAGCGGTTTGAGGATAATCCGGCGACCAGTTGGCGTCGCGAGGCAGCCACAGGCTGAGAGTCATGAATTCCTTGAGCGCGCCGGGGGCCTCGGGGTACTCGGCCACGGGGTTATCGAGGATGTAGGAGTCGACCATGGTCAGGTGGGCGATGTCACCATTTTGAACACGAAGCAAGCCCAGACCGGATATGAAACCGCCCGTGCCACGCAGCTCGTCATCATTCATGGCAGCCAGGAGGTATGTGCGCTCTTCGGGGTTTCCAGCCAACTCGGGCAGAGCGATGAGGGCATCCAGACCGGCTTCCAATAATTCAAAATTATCGTCCAGTTTTTGGTAGCGGTTGTCCCAGGGTTCGGGCAGCAGGCTGCCGTCAATTTGTTCGCGGAGCAGGGCGGCCTTGGCCAAAGAAGCTCGCGCGCCATAGAAATAGGCGCTGCCTTCGGCTAGCGCAGCCGTGAGCCGCGTGGTGGCGGGTTGATCGCCAGGGTTCGTGCCGTTCAATGCTTCCCAGGCTGGGAGCAAACCCTGGACAGCCTGGCGAGCTGTGCGAACCATTTCGATCGCATAGTCCAGGCCAGGGTCGGCTTGGGCAGCGTAGCGGCCCGCTTTGCCGGGTAGGCGAGAAGCCAGGCGGAAGACTGGCATGAGCGGGGTCAAGCCGCCGCGCATTGCGACCAAATGGCCTTCAGTTTGAGTGAGGGTTACCAGAGCCTGCTGTGGTTCGAGACCATCCAGTCCGGATTGGATCAGGTTGAGGCCGGATTTGGCGTTTTGAAGCAGGGCCACGCCGTGCCATGCCAGGAAGCCCAGCCACAGGATGAGCAAGGCCAGCAGCAACCAACCCACCTTCCGCAGCCATCGGGAAGAGGGCGCGGGGCGGGGCTGGAGCTGTGAGGGTTCAGAATTTGGTGGAAGAGCCATGAAATGATGAATTCACTTTCTTTAGGGTGGTTCTATTCTAATCCGGCCTGAGAGATCGGGCAAATTAAAGCCGGGAACGTTTTTTTTGTGTTGGAAAGAGAAAACCAGCCACCAGGCCGATACCCAACGTCAAAGCTCGAACCAGGAGCAGGCCCGGCGCGAGCCATAGGAGGGGAGGATCGGAGCGTTGGATGAAGCGCAGGAGCGGAAAGGTGAGGATCAGGAAAGCAATCAGGCTGAGAACGGCCAGAACGCTGCCCAAAGGGTGGAAAAATGCCAGGAGAATGCCCAGGGTCAGCAGCCCGGCGAGAAGGATTTCCAAAGGTTGGGTGGGTGATGTGTGCGAGTCACCGCGCGCTTTTTCGGGCATCTGGCGGAGGAGGAAGGCCTTCCAGTAGCCAATGCCGAACTTGCGGCGGATGTAATCGCCCAGTGTGCGATCGTGGGGGTGGTAGACGGCTGCCTGAGGTTGGAAGACCAGCCGGTGACCTTTGCTTGCCAGCCGGAAGGAAAATTCCTGATCTTCGACCGAAGGAACGGGGAAGCGCTCATCGAAGCCGCCCTCGGAGATGAAGATTTCGCGGCGGTAGGCGGCGGAATAGGTGTCGATGAAGTCGATTTGGAAGAGACCTCGCATGCGTTCGTACTTGAAAGCGTATTCGGCCTGGACAAACCGGGGCATGAGATCGCGCTCGTGGGTGCGGTAGACCCCTTTGACGCCGCTCACTTGTGGGTCGGAGAAAGGGGCCAATAGATGCTTGAGCCAATCGGTGGCGGGCAGGCAGTCGGAGTCGGTGAAGGCCAGCAGAGGAGCCTGAGCGGCATGAGCGCCCCGGTTGCGGGCAGCGGCGGGGCCAGCGTTGGGTTGGGAGAGGGCACGCGCGCCGAGTTCAGCAGCTACGGCGGAGGTGGCGTCGCTGGAGCCGTCGTCCACCACGATGATTTCGTAATCCTGGCCGAAGACCAGGCTTTCCTGCTGGCGGAGCGAGTCCATCAGGGCGGGCATGCGGGGCTCGGCGTTATAGGCCGGAATGATGACCGAGACGATCATGCGGGATCTCGCTTTCCCAGGCGGGGGACCAAGAGCAGCCCGCCCGCGATGAGTAGGGGAGGCAGGGTCACGATGGCATGGAGAAGGATGGCGAAGGCGGCCTGGCCGTCGGTGGTGATGCCATAGGGAGAGAGCCCTAACATGGCAAAGAAGTAGAAGGGGCCGAAGTTGCCGGGCATGACTGCCGGGATGAGTCCAGCGTAGATCAAGGCCAGAGAAAGGGCAGCGCCAGGCAAGGTGACGGGCAAACGCAGCGCGCGCAGCACCAACAGATTGGTCAGCCACATGATTAACCAGATGAGCAGGGTGGCGGCAGAAGCTGGGAATAGCACGCGGGCAGTGCGGAGGGTGGAGAGCCGTTCTAGCCACGATTGTAGTCGGGCAGTGTTCCAACCGAAGCGAGCGGCCAGAGAGGGTTGAATTTTTCGCCACACAATGGGAGCCAGCCACAGACTGCCCAAGATCAGCAGGGACGCCGCCGCTGCGACCGGTAAAAGCCAGGTCTGAGTCCGCGTTAACAAATTCGCGGGAAGGGCCGGTAAAAGCACGGCGAGCAGCACGAGCAGGGCCAGCATGTCCAGATATTTTTCCATGATCAAGGCCGCCCCGGCTGAAACAGCGAAACCGGGTTCATCTTTTGTGCTGGTTGAAAGCCACCCCAAACGCACGAGTTCGCCGCCCCGGATTGGAAGGAGGATGTTGGCGGCCTGTCCAATGAAAAAAGCAGCGCTCAAGCGGGTCAGCCAGGGGCGAGTTGGAACGCCGGAAAGCCAACCCCAACGCAAAATCTTGATCCATTGTGTCACCAGAAAGGACAGCAGCGCTAGAGCCAGCCACAACCAGTTCACACTGATGATGGCAGCGCCCACAGCCTGCCAATCCATCTGGCGCACAGCCAGTACCAGGAGCAGCAATCCCAGCAGAAGACGAACAACCTGCCAGAGACGCTTAAGGCTCACAGTCGATCTCCATTTGGCCCAGGTTCGCATCGACTTGGTAGACGCGACAAACGGGAAGGGCGGGATTATTTGCCGGGAGGGCAAAATCCCAAACTTCGGTGGATTGCGGAAGAACCAGACCAGGATAAGCCGCGCTCAACGACTGGCGGTACCATTCATATTGCGTGAGGGGCAGGACTACGATGCGCCAGCCGGGCTGTTGGCCCAGTCCATAGTGCAGATACCATAAGGGAAAGGTTTCCGCGTCGGTGCGGGTGAGCACAAGGGCGTTCTGGGGGATGGTTTCTTGCGCATAGCTAAGATAGTGTTCGGCGCGGCGATCGCTGCGGGGGTCCACCTGGGGGAGCGTGAAAGGGATGCGCGCCAGGGTAAGGATCAGGAAGGCAATGACTAGCCACTGGCCTAAAGGTTTGTTGCGCCACGGGATCGACCATACGGAGGCGAATGTGGAACCAATCCAGATCGCGCCAGAAAGCAGCGCGGGAATCAGGTAGATACGAGAGTCGGCGGTATTGTAGAAAATGGCAAAGAGGGAGGAGGAGGCGAACATCCACAAGGGAAGCCAGTGCAGACGGTTTGAAGGGCGCGGCGTTTGAACGGCTCCCCAGGTGGCAGCCAGGAGGCCGCCAATTCCAAACTGCTGGATCATCAGACCCGCCCAGGCGGAAAGGCGCTCAAAGAGCTGTACGGGGGGCGTTCCAGCGACCAGGCCGGCATAGGCGCGGCCGCTTACCAACCAGAACAGACCCTCTAGCGTATGCGCGCCGCCCCAGTTGACAGGTGGGGTATTCGCAGAGCGCAGGGCTAAAGTGGCGTAAATCGCAACGGCGCTGACGAGCACCAGCGCAACTTGCGACAGCAAGAATTGTAGGCGCTTCCCAGTGCGAAAGGCCTGGAAAATGACCCAGACAGCAGCGGGGGCAAGGAGCAAGATGGTCAGGTGGTTGCCCAGACTGAGGCCCACCGCAACCGATAGCAGCCCCATCTTCCAGGATGGAGCGGAACTGCCCAACAGCGCCAACCACCACATCCAGGCGACCAAGGCCAAAGCTTGCAAGCCATGCACTTCGACAATCACGGCCTGAGACCAAAATAGAGGAGCCGTGCCCCAGGTCAAGGTGGTCAGCAGGCCGGCCACAATGCCCAAGGGATTGCCAGCGAAGGGGTGGACCTGTACCCAACGTCCGGCCCAGGCGGCAGCGATGGCCGCGGGTAAGGCAGAGAGCAGCGCGGCCTTCCAGGGGACGGAGCCAAAGGGTATTTGTTGGAAGAGACTGCCGAGCAAGGTGTAGGTAGGATAACCACTGGGGTGGGGCACGCCGCCCGAGAGGATGGCAGCCAGGAAGTCGCCACCATCGCCGCCGAAGTTGGCCCAGGTGAGTTCTTGGGGGAGGATGGCCAGGTACAGGGCCAGGAGAACAGCCCCTGCCAGCCAGCAGATTTTATCTTCCCACCCGGAAAATCTTGACATACTTCTCACTCGTTAATGGATTCACCCATCAAAATCCCCGCCTGGTGGTGATTATATCATTCCCAGGCGGGGAGAATTATGAATATGGGCCGCTTACCTATGGTTTTTCCAAAGTCAACCCCACCCCTAACCCCGCCCCAGTCTTGGGGCGGG